>CAYOZM010000001.1:0-55916 GCA_964408475.1 uncultured Candidatus Bathyarchaeia archaeon
TGTTCAACAGAATCACGTCTTCAATTGACTGAACATTACTCCAAGGAATCTCCACATCAACTCCCGTCTTCGAAGCAACTATGAGCGAGATTTCTTTCTCCCCAATGCTGATGGCAACGTCTTTGACAGTGCCAACTAAGCTTCCTTTGACATCGATCACCTGCATTCCGCGGAATCTTTGACTTGGGACAAATTTCTTCTGCGAACTTTGACTCAAATTGCTTCACCTTCGACTCTATAGGTCTCACGCGCTTTGCTAATAATAGTTATGATTGTCGCCGCAAGCATATATGGAAGATGAGAAGCTATTCTAAGATGAATTCGCCGATGTGACAGTCGCGATGAATTCAGAATTCGCAGTCGAGACCGTGGATCTCGTGAAAGTATACAGGTCCGGAACCATACTCGTACCGGCGCTAAGAGGCGTAAACCTTAAGGTTCGTCGACGAGAGTTCGTCTCGATCGTTGGACCGTCAGGAAGCGGGAAGTCTACCCTCCTCAATATGCTCGGAGCCTTGGACAAGCCTACATCCGGCCACGTCTTCATCGACAGAGTCGACATATTCAAGCTTGGAAACGATAAATTGGCTTCATTTAGAAATAAGAAAGTCGGATTCATATTTCAAGCTCACAACCTGATAATGAGAACCTCTGTCATAAGAAATGTGGAACTTCCTCTAATCGTCTCAGGTGTACCGGGGAAAATTCGCAGACGTAGAGCCGCTGAACTCTTGGAAAAGGTCGGTTTAGGAGATAAGATCAACAGGAAGCCGACTGAGTTGAGCGGCGGGGAACAGCAGAGAGTGGCGGTTGCAAGAGCATTGGTAAATGAACCTGCGATAATCCTAGGCGATGAGCCTACGGGAAATCTGGACTCGAAAACAGGAGGCGAAGTTGTGGGCCTGATGCGAAAGATGGTACAAGAGCTCGGGACGACCTTCATCGCGGTGACTCATAACCCTGAGGTTGCTAATGCGACTGATAGAATTGTAGTGCTTCGTGATGGGCAGATTCACCATGAAGACGTTATATCACCACGGACGAATTAGTAAGAGGATATATCTGAACCAAAGAGGGAAAAGCTGATGAGAAAGACGGTTGAAACAAGCGTTGTCGTAGCATTGATAGTACTGACCGCCGCTTGTTGGTCAAATAACGTTGGAGTTGTGAACTCCGGTCCAGTTACGCGGTTCGCTCTAGACGTGCAAGGAAATCACCTTACCGCAGGATTCAACAATACAGTCAAGATTGCATTGACAAACAAGGGGGAAAACGTCTACGACTTAGATACGGCTCTAACGCTTCCTCCGCCGTTGACTCTCTCAGGCGATAACCATTGGCGTGCGCAGTCGGTCAAGAGAAATGGCTCATTGACGATTGAGACACTTATCTATGCACCCGCATCTGCTATAGGAAACACTTTCGCAGCATCTGTAGTTCTGACTTACAAGGAGCTGGGCTACGTCTACTATACCTCAGAGATGCATTCGTTAGGTTTCGTCGTTCATGGATGGGTGAAGATGGTTGCTTACGGAGTCGCGGTAAGCCCTGAAGAAGCGGAGCCTGGGACAGATGTGACAATCTCAGCGAATCTTTTGAATCAAGGAAACGTGGCGGCTATGTACACTAATGTCACTCTTCTTCCAGCCGAATCTCTCATACTACGAGAAGAAAGCACATCGTATGTCGGCCAGGTTGATCCAAATTCCCCAGCTCCCTTTAGTCTGACAGCAAGCGTGGACCCGAATGCCAAGAATGGAACCTATACCGTGAGGATCGCTGTATTCTATCAAGATGATAGACATATAGTGCATTCATTTATAATCAACGCGCAGTTCGACGTGGTCCCGCCCTCTCCAAAGCCTCCGCCTTCCACGAGTTTGAAACTAGAGGAATGGCTCATGAAAGGCGAATGGATTTACGTCGGCGGGATAGCGATCGTGATTTTGCTAGTGGCAGTTCTGATTCGTCGCGTAAGAAGAAAACAGCCTGAACTGAGCATAGCGAGAGAACTTCCGACGAGGACTTAGAAGGTATTTATGAAAAAATGAATCCCTTCGATTTGATCGCCCTTTCATCCAGCGCCCTTAAAGAACGGAAACTCAGGGCAGCGCTGACCATAGCCATGGTCGTTATAGGGGCCGGGTTGATAACCGCATTGAACGGGATGACCACCGGGATGCTCCAGTACATGGTCGGGCAGTTCAGCACTCTAGGTGCAAATGTGATAATTGTTCAGCCAGCGTCGTCATCGTTCAGAATGAGTGAACCAGTGCGCATGACTCTTGAACGCTTGCCCAATGTTAAGGATGCCGCTCTCTTCATACAGCAGACTGCAAAGATACAATCCGGCGGTAAGACAAAAGCTTCTATAGTGGTAGGAATAGACCAGACCAAGCTGACACTAATCTTCCCAGCCATAGAACTGGATCGGGGGAATTTCGTTCCACCACACGACTCGATTGGCATACTCTTAGGCAACAGAATAGCTAATCCCACCGACATGTCAGTCCCATTCGCTCAATATGGCCAGTCGGTTACGATCGAATACAGCTACCTGGAAGGCCAAAAGATGATGACCGCGAAAAGAAGCTTTCGTGTAGAGGGCATTCTTGCATACATGGGCACATCAGCGATGTTCATTCCGGTCGACATGATGGCATCGATCTCCCTGGCCGCAGCCAACTCCTTGTTCAAGAGAGGGGGCGGATACGATGGAGTATTCGTCATAGCCAATTCACAAGATCTTGTTGAAGGCATCATGAAGCAGATTGGCAACATCTATGGCACAAGCGTTCAGACGCTCTCGGCGAAGTCTATCATCCAGATTGTTCAAAACGTCTTGAGCATGTTTCAACTCTTCATGGGAGGCATAGCAGCTGTGTCTCTAGTGGTGGCTTCAGTAGGCATTTTAGCAGGCCTCTATACGTCCGTGATGGAGAGGACTAGAGAGATAGGCGTTCTAAAAGCGCTTGGGTTCAAGAACTGGATGATCCTTATGCTCTTCCTAAACGAAGCAGTCTTGATAGGGGCTATCGGAGGAGCTATCGGAGACGCTGTCGGAGTAGTTCTCGGTCACGGGATGGCTGTATTAGCTGGACAGGTGAGAGGAAGCTTCACACAACAGATTCCTGTGGAACAAGGTCCAGGAGCCATCGGCTACATCGGTCCAATCTTCCCTCTTGACGCTTTTGTCACGGTATGGCTGTTCTCTGTAGCGCTAAGCGTTTTCGCAGGGGTCTATCCTGCCTGGAGGGCGTCCAGACTCGACCCGGTGGTTGCTCTTCGCAAAGAATGAAAATGCATCTCGTGCCCCTGTGAGACAGCGGCGTATCTCTTTGATCGCAGATTTGGCGAACAAACTTTAAGAAACATGAGCGACGAATAATACGCAACCTCTCGGATGATGAACTAGAATGAGACCTCGCCCTACTTTTGGGGGTATCATTATACTGATCATCGGTCTACTCTTGGTGTTCTTCGGAACGCAGATCTATGTTGAACATGTGCCTAAACATGATGAAGGACCTTTGATCGAACGTACTGTGGCTGAAGTGGATGAGCTGTATTACAAGGATTTCAGTGCACGTATAGAAGTGAATAGTAGTGTCAAAGACGTCGCGGTATCCATATACGGGTCCGCGGAAAGCATTGAAACTGGATCACTGACAGACATCAACTTCTACGTGATGAACGACTCAAACTTCCTGAAATGGAAGCATAGAGAGAAAGCTGACTACATCCTCACCTTAACCAAGGCAGAATTCAGAGTTGGTTTTGTCGTGAATGACACCGATACATACCACTTTGTTATGGATAACACCTCTCCATCGGCTAAGAAGCGCGTAAACTTCGAGGCTAAATACTCTCGCACATTAATGATACCTGAAGAGCGTGAAAACCGAACGCTGAATTATATTGGAGCAGTGGCGGCTGCCGCTGGGGTCTTGATCTGCGTCTACGGCATAAGAAAGGAGCCGATTATACCATGGAGGTAGTGTGAGAGAGCTTCTTCTCCCGATGAAGACGCTCCTCCAATGATTGGTAACGCGAAGATTCAAATATACTGTCCATGCTAACACATATGAATGGCATAGAATGTTCTGAGAGACTGCTATGGAAGGATAAATTGGATGAGTGCCTTAACTAAGAAACAGATACTGGCAGATCGAACTCTTGCAAATCTGGTAGGTGTAACAGAGGGAACTCTGGTAAGCTACGCTCAGCTAACCAAGGCTATGCACGACTATATTAAGAAGAACAAATTGAGAAAGGGAGAGGAAGAGCTAGCCAAGCTAGCTTCTGCACCCCCTACCCCCTCATTAAAATACTGTTCCGCTTGCGGAGCCAAGATACCGGGTTCCGCAATCTACTGCGATACATGCGGCGAGAAGCAATAAGACGTAAGCATGGTTTTTCGGTTCTGGCGCTTTCACTTTACGTCGTCATCGGCTCTCTAACCTATACGACGAATCGAAGGTGAACCTTTCCGATTAGCTTTAAATACGCAGAGTCCTCTCTACCATTGACTTTAACCTTCTAGGCGGGAGAATTAGAAAATCATGGCGTCGTATCGGGCGGGAATAATAGGGTACGGGGTATACATACCTAGAGAGAGAATCCAAACTGAAAAGATAGTAAGGGAGAGGGAAAAGAAGCGGAAGGATCTGCCGGATTTCCTGCAGAAGGTTAGAGACGGGCTTCTCTTGAAATACAAATCTGTAGCCGGCCTATGCGAAGATACGACGTCGATAGCGACAGAGGCTGCGGAGAATGCAATTAGGATGGCGCAAATCCCTCCTGAGAAAATAGGATCAGTCGTCGTAGGCTCAGAGTCCAAGCCCTATGCCGTCGGGACAATAGCCAGACACATAGCGTCTTTTGTCGGAATAGGTCTAAACGTATACGTATCGGACATAGAGGGTGCTTGCAACGCAGGGATGCAAGCTGTCAACTTTGTTGAGTCTCAGATTCAAGCGGGTGTCGTCGAATATGGACTTGCTGTTGGCGCCGATGTGGCGCAAGCGCCTAAGGGCGATCCGTTGGAGTACGCTGCTGGCGCCGGAGCAGGAGCGTTCGTCCTCGGCAAGAATGATCTCTTGGCAACAATAGAGGATATGGCTCCATACTCGAGTTTGACTATGGACTTTTGGAGGAGAGAAGAGTCCCCAGTGCCAAGACATTTTGGAAAGACCACGGTTGATGCGTACATTCGACACGTCATCGGCGCAATGGAAGAACTATTGAAGAAGCGTCCTGAACTGAAGATCAGAGATTTTGATCATATAACCTTCCATCAGCCGTCCGGATATATGCCCTTGAAAACTTGCAAGATGTTAACTCAGCCAAACATTCAGGTCCTAAGCGACAGAAGCCTGGAAGAGAGAATGAGGCTGACATCTGAAGATATCGAACAGAAGGTGAAGCCTTGGCTCAGAGTGTTAGATACAGGAAACACTTACGCCGCATCAACTCCGATAGCGGTAGCATCGATTCTTGATAAGGCGAAGCCAGGTGATGATATTCTAGCTGTCTCCTATGGTTCGGGAGCCTACACGATCGCAACGTGGTTAAAGGTACAGGATGGAATAGAGAGCAGACGCGGTTTAGTGCCGAGCGTGGATAGCTACGTCAATAGAACAGTTGAGATAAAGTTGGAGACCTATCATGACCAATTGGGGGAGAGACTCAGGAGAGTTAGGAAACGACTGATGTTTCCAAGAATAGTAGGAGAGATTGAGCCGATAAGTTCTGAATCAATCGAGATTCTCATGTGCGATGGCTGCGAGCGGATATATTACCCCGTACGAGAGAAATGTCTGGAAGCTGATTGTAAAGGAGTAGGTGAGAAGAAGAGTCTTCCTAAGAGAGCTCGGTTAAGATCATTCAAGAGATTGCCACTGAAAAAGATCTTTACTTCAAACTACGATATTCTCAAACAAGGGAAGGTAATCTTGGTTGACTGTGGCCTCAAGGATTTGACACCAGGCATCGAGCTTGAACCTGTCATAAGAAGACTTGATTACGAAGGCAAAGATGGCTTGATAATCTACGGCCCGGGTTACCGGCCGCTATTCCGCGACGCTTTTCCTAGAACAACCTAGATCTATTCTTCAACCCTCTAGAGAAGTCGAAGAAGGTAATTGACCGACAGAAAGCAAGACCGATCGTCAAAACAGCAAATTCCAGTCGTTCATTCTCCACTCTTTCCAGCTCTTCATTAATTTCTCGGTTTCGCTCTATCTCATCGACTTTAGTCTACTACGTTTCCGGCTCCACTTCTCCGCATAATTTGCAATATTTTCCTTCTTGGATGTCGTAGAAGTCTCCGACCTGGTCTATGACGACGGTGCTCTGGAACCTGTGTCCAATTATCTTACATAGCAGATTCACGATTCTTCGCCGTTCTTTGCTATTGTAGGCTGGCAATATATTAATGTTCCGATATCGGCACATGAATGTATCGCGGAAACATAATAGACGAAACGTTAGCTGATCAATATTTTTAATTGCAGACCAAACCTAGTCTTGATCATCATAGGGGCTAACTTTATGGGCGATATTTTTCTCACGTGTGAAGAGGTAGAGTTTAGGCAGCGTGTAAGAGAATTCTGCAAGAGGGAGATCGCGCCCTTATCAGATTTGATCGAGAAGATGGGCGACTATCCACGCGAGATATTGAGGAAGATGGGCGGAGAGGGTTTTCTAAAGGTTCACCACAGGGTTGAGTCGGGAGGAACCGGTAAGGGTCTAAGCTATGAGGTTATTCTAGCCGAAGAGGTATCCGCTGTCAGTGCCTCTACAGAAATGAGCCGTTTAGCTTCAGTCACATTATATGGAATGCCCATAAGTCGATTCGGAACGATCGAACAGAAACGCACCTACCTAGCCCCGGTCCTCCTGGGCGAGAAGATAGGTGCTCTCGGAATCACTGAGCCCGACGTTGGGTCAGATGTGGCAGGAATGAAGACAAGGGCAGAAAAAGACGGCGAAGACTATTCGATCAACGGCGAAAAGCGGTTCATAACCAACGGAAGCATTGCAGACTTCCTCGTAGTGTTTGCTATAACGAACCCGGAGGCGCATGCGCACAAAGGCATGAGCGCTTTTATTGTCGAGTCAAGCCAGCCGGGTTTCGAGGTTGTGAAAGACTTCGAGTTAATGGGTATGAGAGGTGCGCGAGTCGCCCATCTAAAGTTCAACAACTTACGGGTGCCTAACGAAAACCTTCTAGGAAAAGAGAACGCAGGGTTCAGTGTATTAATGGACGAACTGGATAGTGAAAGAACAGCTATCGCCGCTGGTATGGTGGGCACCGCTCGAGCGGCCTACGAAGTCGCCGTGAAGTATTCTACCGATAGAGTTCAGTTCGACGTGCCGATCCGGCAATTTGAAGGGGTCAGTTTCAAAGTGGCCGAAATGGCCGTTAAGATTGAAGCTGCTAGACTCTTGACACTTCGAGCAGCGAGGATGATCGATAACGGTTCGAGAGCGACAAAAGAAGCGGCTATGGCAAAGTTGTACGCAACTGAAGCCGCTGTAGATGTGACGAATGACGCTTTGCAAGTCTTAGGAGGGATAGGGTATAGCAAAGAATACCCAGTGGAACGCTATGTTAGGGACGCACGCCTCATGACCATAGGCGGAGGAACAAGCGAGATAATGAAATATCTGATCCAGAGGGAGGTCTACAAAGAGTTCGGCCTCTAAGCTTCATCGCGCGGTGTTGGTGCCTTTGGTCCTCTTGCTCGATGAGAAACATATAGAGGCGATTGTGAGGCAATCGGAGAGAGCCTTTCCAATTGAAGCTTGTGGAGTGCTAATGGGAACCGTTAAGACTCGAATGCGGGTAGTCAAGAGCGTCGAAGCCGCGGAGAATGTGGCACATTCAAGCTGCAGTTATAAAATAGCTCCTGAGGAGCTTTACCGAATATTAACGAGTGGTGAAGAAAGGGGCGAAAGCCTTGTTGGGTTCTACCACAGCCACCCATCTTGGGAGGCAGAGCTCTCGAAACTCGACTTGGAACTAGCTTCTTTCCCTAAAATCTCATACCTAATCTATTCCGTAAGGGATCGCGTACTAAAATCATACATTTGGACGGGTCGGACATTCAAGAAGGAAAGAATCACAGTCTCCAAGCGTAAGATGACGGTTAATGACTAATCACCCAACATGAGGTCGCGAATTGAATGCCCACTAATCTCACTGTCGCAGAAGTGGCTAGGCAGATCCATTCAGATCTGTTTCGTAACTTCAAGTACGCGAAGATCTGGGGCGTAAGTGTAGAGTATAACGGCGAGAAAGTTGGAATTGACCATATGTTGATGGCTCGAGATATAGTCGAAATACATACTCGGTAGAGACTCGAAATCGATTTATAATCGTATGAGCTTTCCATTTGATTGGAGGCGACTACATTGTTTCCGGACATCCTCAATGAAGTGAGAGAGATAATGGTTACTGAAGTAGTTACAATAAGCCCTGATCGAGTTATTGCGGAGGCGGCGAAGCTAATGGAAGATAAGGACGTAGGTAGCGTAATTGTCGTAGAGAACAAAAAGGTGGTAGGGATTATCACTGAAAGAGATTTCTTGCGTTTGGCTGCTGCGGGTTACGATGTAAGAACGATGAAGGTTAGAGACGGTATGACAAAACCGCCGATAGTTTGCGAACCATCTATGAAGATCACAGACGCCTACGCTCTTATGAGAAATCGGCGAGTCAGACACGTTCCAGTAGTAGAAAAGAATGGAGAACTCGTAGGCATCGTAGGATTCCGCGACTTAATCACTCACGGACGATTAATACTTTAGATGTTTACTCTTTAGGGGCGCAGAGAATGATGAGTACCTAAAGGTAGCGCGATATCCTCGGCAGTTCTCTTCCTAGAATCCTCCTCGCAGAATAAACTATAGCATTTGCAAATAGAATAGTGAGGGTAGCTACATCCTCGCCGGGCAGCTCCATTTCTAACCCTCCTTTCGAATACATTACACGGATGCTATCCTCAAACTCTGGGGCGTACCTTTGAAGAAAGTAATAGATTTCGAATCTGGCGTAAGGTCTCAACTCCATAGTCCAGGCTGTTGCCCCATCAATCTCGCAATCAACCAATCTGCCACCCATGTATTCAGCCACTTGGGCGGCCTCTGAGGAAGACAACTGTTTTATAATCTGGACCCTGAACTCCATCGCTCGCTTGACTAATTCTTCGTGAACCGAGCCGCCTTCAAATGCTGCCAAGCCAATAAGGGTTGATTTATCTATCCTCTGCAACTACGGCACCATACATTGAGAATAGGATGGCTTAAGTCTGATCGATAGGCGCGGTATCGTCTCGAGGGCCGCGTTCTCCAGCGAAGATTTTTGTAGAGCCTTTTCAGACACTATAGATTTCTTCGACTGAAAACAACCTATTGTTCGAAAAGAAGCCCTTTAAATCGCAGATCTCACACCAAGCTCCAACCTTTTTCTCCGAGCCTTCAGAATAGTAAATGTTCATCGCCGCTTTGCCACATCGAGGGCAGATATGGTTGGTCACTTTCTCGAGATCGAACACCTTTCTCTTCCCAATTTGACGGTTCTTCTTCGATTTTAGATGAGGGGACATTGTATTCGCGCTCGCTCCAAAATTTTAGAGTTCTATTTATAAATGAATTATTAAGGTAGGCGATATATTTCGAGGTTCGCTATATCTTGAGCTTCGATAGGGTCCTTCTAGTCCGAAAGTTGCCGGGTCGACTACATTTTTCTCGTCTATGGCCGGAGCTACACCTTGTAACGGAACGCGCGAAGTATAGATTCAGGCATGAGCGAAGCCAAAATTCGAATCCCGGCCTAAGCATCATCTTTTTATTCGATTCGTATGTGAAGTTACGAGCTATGAGATTGGATCTATCGCTCCCTATAATTGTCTTCGCCGTAACCACGATCGCGATAGCGGCATATCCGCTCTGTGAGAGTCGGATGAAAGCGCTGTATAAGCATGAGAGGTTTAGGACACGAGACATTGTTCTCTTGATTGTTGCCTTTTCCGTAGTTATCGCGATAACGGCCTTAGCGCCTCAGCTGGCTTTGCTAGTGTTCTTCTTGGCGATGTATTCTATTGGGCTATTTCTTTTCGCATATACAATATGGCCTAAGTGGTACTTTGCTGTCCTCTTTCCTGCAATATTCATAGTGCTATATTTCTACCACTGGACGATTATTGAGCTGGACATCTTCTCTCTTACGTTTGTTGTATTTCTGGCTATGGCATTGAATGGTTTCTTCAGCTGGAAGACCTCCGCACTGTTCGCAGGTCTGCTAACAGTAGTCGACGTTGTCCACGTGTTTGGCACCAAAATGATGATCTCCTCGGCGTTGAAGATCGTCGCGTTGAAACTGCCTTTGACAATTGTACTCCCAACATTCCCTTCGGAGGGCCAAGTAATCATAGGGCTAGGCGATATCTTTCTTGCAATACTGCTTTCGCTACAAACCTTTCAGAAGCTAGGGAGAAATCTCAGTTTGATTTGCGCTCTTTCAATCTCGCTGATGTTTCTTGTCTTAGAGATGGTTCAGCTGAACTTTAAGTTGCATTTCTTCCCGGCCACCATCGCAGTCGTCGTCGGTTGGTTAGCGACAGTTTGTTTAAGCAAAGCGTTGAGTATCCGTCGCTAGGAATTCCACTTTAGAAGAAACTTCAGTTTAATACTGACTTCGATGATAGTTGACTTGCTGAAACATGTTACGCACAACTGAAAAGATTCAAAGAATGCTAAGTAATGAAGAAGAGACAGAACTCAGTAAGATGAAGATGAACGTCGTTAGAGTTCTAGCAGTTTACAAAGGGGTATCTTGGAAAACGGAGCTATTTCTGGACCTAGTGAAACTCTTGCAGTTTCTAGGCCAACCAGGCATCATAGAGTCTCGAATTCTAGATAAAGCACTTGACTCTCTCGCGTCAGACGGAATTATCTCGGTTGAAAATAGGACAAGAGGGGCAATGCTGAAGAAAGGCATCTGCAAAGATCGACTACTTCGTCTTAACGACCTTGCAGACGTGAGGAGTGTTCTTGAGAAGGACCCGGTATTTGCCCAATACATGCATAGTAGAGACAAAATGATTAGAGATGCTCTCTCAAACTGGATCTAACTCGCAGGCCGACCTCTGGAGGCGAAGTGGCCCAGAGTATTTTATCCAAGCTTGCGTTGACAATGAAGCAGTAGGAACGGGTGCTTTTAGTTATTCCTGTTAACCTTTCGGTTACTCAACCGCATTTTCTACCTACTGGCAAACAGTTTTGATGTATCTAATCCTTACATAATACCTCCTTCACGATAATTTAGTGGCTGAACCTATGAGCATAGATTATTCTGAGTTCTACAGGGATGCAAGCGGATACTGGCGACTGAAGCGCGTCATCAAGAAGAGGAACCGACGAGCGATCTGATATGTGCCTGGCAAGAATTCCCGAAGGCGGCCAAAGTTGGAGATTTCGGGAGGCTAATCAGTCACAGCGCCATCAACGAATGACAATTGTTATAAACTGTGTGGAGCCGAATAATCCTAGTGAGGAACTTGTTTGAGCGCACAAGCCTGTCCGTATTGTAATCGAGCTCTCTACTTTTCAAGTGAGGCTGGCATGTGGTACTGCTACAGATGTAGACAGTATTACCCTTACGCCGCGACTGAAGTATACCCAACGGCACCCTATTATTATCAGCCGCCTTACTATCCGCAACCGGTCCAGCCAATAGCGTTAAGGTCAGAGCCATCAGGCGTAGCGATCGCCGCATTCATCCTTTTTGTCATCATCATAATTCTGATAATCGGTGGTCTTTACATCTACTGGAGAATGTTCTACCTTTAGGGTAAAGGTTGTAGATTACGTAGCCACAGTCTTCCTTCTTCTCGACCGCACTTTCGCGAGAACTAGAAGCGATGTCACTCCAAGTATCACAAAAGCCACGACTACTAGTGCCGGGATTAGAGCCACTATCAGGTACTTTACATTGAGAGGGCTGAGAACATAAAGCGGGTAAAGTCCTGCAGCCAGCGCTAAGAAAACTACTATGACAAGCTCATCCATTCGCGTCCGAACGACATTCCTAACAAGTTCCTTCCGTTGGGGATCGAATACCCACTCCTTGTCGCAACGGCCACAGTGGTACGTAAGCCAGCGTCTCTCAGGTTTGCCGACAAGTTCAAGCCCTTCACTACAGTCCGGACATCGCAAGGCCACTTATTCCACCGCTAATAAGTTAAGCGCATCATTATTTTTGTCTTATTCCTTGGCGACTGTTCACATACAACAGTGGATTAGAGCAATTCGGTACCTTCTACGCAGTTACATGGCAAGTGTGTCGAGCTTCGATAGGTCGAATTTCTAAATAATACTTTTTTAAAACGTCGGAAAACTGGATGCGCAAGAACTTGGAGGTGCTTTGAATGGAGAAGAAGACCATCGCGACTATTGCCTTGCTCGCAATAGGTGTGGGCGCCGGAGTAGCTGCTTTCACTCTCAGGCGCAAGCAAAAGCAATAAGAAACCATTCCAATCCGCGAGCGTGGCGTCGATAACCACGCTCACACTATTCTCTAGATTCTGCATCAAACTCCTTCTCTGGATGAGGCGCCTTCATAAAGCTCCATTGTGTGCAGCTGTTAGGCTCTCCACCACTTAAATATGAGATAGTCGACCTTTTCTCTCTCAGAATCTGGTATCGCTATAATGAACTGTTTCCTTACGGTTGTCGCCAGTCTACCTGCTCTGACTATTTCGAAAGGCCCCATGGCTTCTTTCTTCTCCTTTACAGATATAATGAACGGTGCATGGTCTATTCCCGGTCCATGTTCGTAGACGGCAAAGTCTGCTCCAAACTTTATGCCAGGCGTGACGATGTAGCCCTTCTCCTTTAGGTCCTTGTACACGAGATAGGCTGAAGTGAACTCCTGGTACGTCTCTCTAGCGAGCTTCAGAAGAGTGCTTCGCTTGACCTTCCTCCCCGTAGTCCCTTCAAAGACCGCGATCTCCTTCCTCTCGTAAAGGAAAAGGCCCTCCATAAGATCTAGGATGAGAGGCACCGTGAACTCCTGGCCGGGCTTGGGCTTCGGTATTCCTACAGGCTTGCCGTAGAATCCTTGTCTGTAGAGTTCGTTCCCGGATCTTGAATCCCAAACAACCAGACGCGTTCCAATAAGTTCCGCTTCAGCTCTACTAGACATGTTGCTCATTCAACCTGAGATTGCCAAGACTCTCACGAGATCTGCGACATCTACCGCCAGATCAGCCATTCTCTCCATATGTTGGATTATATCCCTGACAATCAGAACCGACGGCAAGGGCATCTTCGAATCGAGGACCTCTATGTCAAGTGTTCTATAGCTTGAGTCGATCTTCCTTTCAACTTCCTCGACGGTCCTGGTCAACTCCATAGCCTTCGAAGGATTGAAGCTCAACGACAGAATAGTTTCCCTCAGCTTGCTTATTTCATCGAGAACGAGTGACGCGAGATCGGAGATTCTTGCAAGATACTTTTTTTCAACCTTCCACTTTCTGTCCAGAATCCCCATCAATCTGAATCCTACAGCTTCAGCGTAATCTGCAATCTCTCCGACTTCAAAAATCAGTCGCATGAAGTCCTCTCTGCTTATCAAAAGAGATCCGACAGAAGCCACCTCTTCTAGAAGAGTGGCCTTAGACTTTTCAGACTCGTCCAAAAGCTTCAACATCGCTTGGTAATGTTCTCTTGCGCTTTTCTGTTTTCCTTCCACGACACCGTCGAGCATCAGTGCAAGCTCTCTCGTTATTTCAACGACGTTGCGAGCATGGTTCTGGCAGATCTCATACATTCTACGCCTGATCGCAGCCTCAGTTTCCAAAGGAAACGTCATCACTCGTCCACCGGCGTCTAGTTGACTTTCGTAGAATGATACTTCGCTCAGGAATTTAAATGCTAAACTAATTTTCTATGAAGTCAATGAAGCCCCATCGCTTCCAGTGAAATGCCAGAAAAATATCTCCTCATCACTTCAGGAAGACTGCCAGTTTTGACTCTCACCTGCCTCCACGAATCTCTGTCTCTCAATGTCACTGTCTTATCATCCTTTGTTTGGTAGTCAACCGTTACGGCTAATGGCACCCCAACCTCATCGGCTCTTGCATATCGTCTCCCGATCGAACCTGCTTCGTCGTATTCGACATCAAAATGTTCTGCAGTTAGATTTTCATAAATTTTCTCCGCCAACTCCGGCAAGCCGTCCTTGCTTACGAGTGGCAGCACTACTGCTTGTATCGGCGCCAGATCTCTAGGGATCTTCAGCACAGTTCTGTTTTTGACTCTGGAGTACGCGTACTCTAGAGTCGCGTAAACGAGTCTTTCAGCGCCGAAACTGGGCTCCACAACGTGCGGAATGAACCTTCTTCCGGTCTCGGCCTTCTGCTCCAACCTGACCTCTACATGCTCAGGAAGAATTCGCAAGTCTTTACACCGATAGTATCCTTGCTCGCGGAATTCCTTCTCAACCTCATCTGGATCAGCTTTAGCGATCAGCTCCAGAACTTCTTGCGTTCTTTCCTTAAAGGCCCGACGTACAGCAGAGGCGACTGGCCGCAAAACTTTAAACTTCTTTCTAATTGGCTCTTCATGCTTCTCGAAGACTCTAATGTCAACTCCTGAATGCTTCCAATGCATCGAGAGATCGTAATCGGTCCTATACGCGTGGCCGGCGAGCTCAGTCCATCCCCATCTCTCCAGGAAAACCTCATGATCATAAGTTTGAGCTGAGTAGTGAGCTCTCTCTCCAAGCAGTTTCTCATGGAATCTCTGATTGCCTGAAGGTATGCCGAGTTCTGCTACGAACCTCTTCGACAGCGCCATGAAGTATGCCATCCACTCATTCAGTATATAGCCCCTGCTCAAACAATCAGCGACTGTCAGATCGAGAGGCTCCTCAACGTTTCTCAATCTTAATTCCGCAGGTACAATTCTAATGCGTTCGTTCGCTACGTTTCCTAGCTGATCGCAACTATTCTTCTCAGGATCGAAGAAGAATTCAAACTCCATTATTGTGAACTCTCGGAGTCTTATAGGTCCTTGTCTTGGAGAGATCTCATTCCTGAGCGCCTTTCCTATTTGGGCAACTCCGAGCGGCAGTTTCTCTCTGGCGATCTCTAAGAGCCGTTTGAAATCTATGAACATACCTTGCGCAGCCTCTGGCCTACAATAACCTACGGCTTCGCTGTATGGGCCGATCGTGGTCGCAAACATAGTTTGAAAGTACTCCGGTTTAGAGAACTCTCCTCCACATTCTGGGCATCGAACCATGTTCTCTCTCATCTTATGGTCCAGTTCATCGAGAGTCAAAGACTCAGTTTCGACAGACACAGATTCTCTCAGTATATGATCAGCGCGATAACGTCGTTTACATTTGACACACTCAACCATGGGGTCTTTGAAATGGGTGACATGCCCGGAGGCTTCAAATACTTTGCTGGGCATGACTATCGGTGTGACTATTTCCATCAGATGTTGTTTTCTAACAAAGAAATCTCGCCACTTCTCCTCTATCTTCGTCTTCAGTCCGGCGCCAACTGGGCCGAAATCTATGAACCCGCTTGCACCACCATATATCTCGAAAGACTGCCAAAAGAATCCTCTTCTACGAGCAGTCTCTTCCAGCATCTCGTACTTGTCCGGCTCAGTCAAGTCTCATCACGTCTAACTCTGATTCAACACTGTTGTCTCTGTCCTTAGGAATTAAAGATTCTCTATCTGGCGGCCCAATCTCGCGCATCGCCAATGGACGTAATGAAATGTTAGGGTAGATTATTCCGGTTAGGGAAGAACACCTCAGATCGCTTCACTCCCCATTGATGAAAATGCGGTGCAAGTTTCTTCAAAGCCATTCGACAAAGACGCACGAAATAGCCTTGCCTCAGTTTTCTTCCTCGACCTAGTCCTTGGCATTCATGCTCTGGCAGCTCAAATTCAAGAGTGCCACTTTCAGACCGTTTGAGAAGGAAAGGATAAAACCTGCAGACGAGAGGTCGCTTGGAATAAATGCGACAGGAGACGCCATTTAGGAACATGCACCTGTTATTATTCTTCCTAATCTCAAACTCGTAAGGTTCAGCGTCTTTCAGTCTGCCCGCAAACTCTTCAATGCGCATGCCAGTCCTACCCGCTATGGCTCGCGCCTCCGAGGCCAATATTAAGATATGACGAGCACGCTTCTCTGTGTCTCCACAACATATTGCACAGCGAACGCATTTCCACCTCAGATTTTCTGGATAAGCTATGTTCTTCTTTTTGGAGACAGCGTAGCCCGGGCTGGGTTTGGCTATATTAACGTGGCTAAAGTTATGAGCTGCGGAGTTAAGTTCACTCTTCCCGGTGGATTTCAAACCGTGACGATCTCACTTTCGGTTCTTAGCGAATTCCCTTGGCGAGTGATAAGCCCTGTGAGCTTCATCGCGAGATCAATTTCGCGGAACAAGCGCACCTATCGATTTCACTGCATTGAGACGTTAAATCGCCATCGTCTTTCGGTCCTAGGCGTTGGCCGCCTCGTAAACCATTTTGAGCGCAATAGAGTAACCCCCAGCCCTTTATATCGTTCGTCGTTTGACTCCGTCGGAGCCAAGAACAATAAATTCTTCCCGTCCCTCAGCCTCGGTGACCGTAACCCTTCTGGATCTCTCTCATCCAATCGTTCAGTAGCTATCTAGCTCTAACATGCTTGACTATAGGCGGCCTGACCTTTCTTAGTATGCGGTAACCACATATCGGACACTTTATCTCAGGAGTCATGGAGAGTTGCTCAGCTGTAATACTTGAGCCACAGTTGACACACTCATACAGTATTCCTCCGATCCTCTCTTCCTTTCCCTCGGCCAATGAGATCAACCTCTCATACTTGCTGCAAACCAATGCAATTAAACGTTTTGCAAAGATCACTCTACAGGATTCGCGGAACATGGCAACGAGCGTGGACAGAAAGAATAAGAAGTCTTGCAGTTCCTAGAACTGAAGTATGACGGTAGAGCCTTTGAGCACATCGAGAATTTCCTACGACATAATCGGAGACATCGCGATCATTAAACCGATACCGGGATTTCAAGCGAACATGATCGAGCTTGCTGGGAAGATTATTGCAGCTAATAAGCACGTGAGAACCGTCCTCAGACAGGTTACTCCAGTCTCCGGGGAATACAGAACTCGAGCTCTAGACTGGATTCTAGGCGAAAAGAAAACTGAAACTGTTCATCGAGAGCACGGATGCTGGTTCAAAGTGGACGTAGCTAGAGTATACTTCTCCCCCCGCCTTATCTACGAGCGGATTCGAGTAGCGAAGAAAGTTAATCCGGGCGAGACGGTGATCAACATGTTCGCAGGGGCCGGATGCTTCTCTATAATAATCGCGAAACACAGTCGAGCATCCAAAGTATTCTCCATAGACATCAATCCTGAAGCAGCTAGGTATACGTTTGAGAATGTCTATTTGAACAAAGTTGAAGGACGAGTCTCGACAATTCTGGGCGATTCAAAAGCGATAGTAGAGCTTCATCTGCGAGAAAGAGCCGATAGAGTATTGATGCCCTTGCCAAATATGGCCATCACATATCTGGACGCCGCAATCGCAGCGCTGAAATCAAAGCAAGGGGACCTCCACATTTATGATTTCGTGCACGCGAAAAAGGGCGAGAGCCCCCTCCAAGAGACGCTGGATAAAATTGGATTAAAGCTCAGACAGTTTGAACTGAACGTAATTAGGAAGGATGCGAGAATCGTTCGAACGATTGGTCCTAATTGGTACCAGACCGTCGTGGACCTTACGCTAGAGAAGGCGTCGAGGACGAACGTGTGCTGAGCCGAAAAGCAGGCTCCGTAGATCTTTGCAAAATCAAATTATTAGCCTATGCCTTGCTTCGAGGCACCTTCCAAGAGATAGTTAATTCTCCAAGCAGAGTGGCGCCTTGTTCTGCTCACGGTGAAAACTGCACCAGAGAATATGCTCGTTGCGATGATTCGACATCTGAAATTGATCGGTTACTGAACAACCTCGCCACTTGCAAACCTGTTGCCTATCCGTGTGATCTTTATCTTCACATGATCTCCAGGCTTGGTATTTGGCACAAATATGACGAAGCCTTGTATTCTTGCTATGCCTTCCCCTCTACGACTGGTCTCTCTAATATCGACTTCATATTCTTTTCCTTCCTCAACAGGCTTCGAGAACGATCTGCCGCCGAATCTTCTTCTCTCAAAACTCAAAGCTTTCTCACCTCACCTACTTCCTTTCGAAATCACTTAACAACGGTCAGCCTGCCGTTTCGTCCGACGTTGAGCTGAGCCTCGCCACGGAACGACGAAACATAACCGTTCTCAATCTTAACGACATCATTTACAGAGACTTCATCGATCTGAGTGTTCCACAGAACGAACTTTATCTTCCCAGAGTCGTCAGCGATGATTGCGTTAGCAACTCGATGAACATTAGTGGTCCATCTCGAAAGAACTTCCCTTGTTGCTGACTTTTCAACAACCTTCCCGCTAACGGTGACCTGCTTCATGCCGACCTTCAAGTCACTGATTCTCAAAAGAAAAACCTCTCAATTAGCAACACTTGGCTAGCCACGACTTTTTCAAAGAACATCGCAAGACACGCGATCTCCCGAAGGCGTTTGCTATGTTAATGAGAATAGATCTGCAAAAAAACAAGGCATCGATTATGTGTCTCCTCCGTAACTCGTCGAACACGAAAAATAGCGCCAACATCATGTTGGACTACTGACTCACTTCCCTGCAAGCTGACTTGACCTTTAAGACCAAGCACGTTGGATATAAAGATTGTCAATAGAATTGGCCAATTTCAAAAATGAAACTTCCCAATCTGATCTAGATTCGGACAAGAATACTGAAACTGATATGGAAAACTTTAATATTTCTTACCCGATTCAAAGAGCAAGTTATTGTAAACTCGCAAGGGAGAGAGGATAAGCGCTCACAGATATTATCGCACTCGCGCCTATTACAGGCGTCCTAGCTTTAGTGTTTGTAGCATATCTAGCCTTCCGTATCGCTAGGCAGGATTCAGGAACAGAAAGGATGAAGGAGATAGCCGAAGCGATAAGAGAAGGTGCGATGGCATATCTCTCCCGCCAGTACCGTACCTTGGCTGTCTGTGTAATCGCTGTTGCAGTTATACTAGCATTAGCGCTGGATTATCGGATTTCTACAGCCTATATTGCAGGATCGGTCTGCTCGGTCCTAGCGGGGTTTATAGGAATGAGAGTGGCAGTTCTTGCGAACGTACGGACAGCTAACGCAGCTCGGAAGGGCCTCAGCAAAGCTCTATCTCTGGCCTTCAAGGGTGGAGCTGTAATGGGCATGTCAGTCGTAGGTCTAGGCCTCTTGGGATTGAGCGCCTTCTACTATCTATACGGAGACCCAAATCTGATCTTGGGCTTCAGCTTCGGAGCAAGCTCAATAGCACTATTTGCCAGGGTAGGGGGAGGAATATACACAAAAACAGCGGACGTAGGCGCTGATCTTGTAGGAAAGATCGAAGCCGGCATACCTGAAGATGATCCTAGAAATCCAGCAGTCATTGCAGACAATGTCGGAGACAATGTCGGAGATGTAGCCGGCATGGGCGCCGACCTTTTCGAGTCATACGTAAGTAGCATAATAGCCACAATGATCATTGGAGCAACAGTCTACGGAACCAAGGGAGTGATACTCCCTCTTCTAGTGGCTTCTACAGGAGTCTTGGCTTCTATAGCAGCGACCTTCTCGGTCAGAACGAGAGAAGGGGCGGACCCGAGTTTCGCTTTGAATAGAGGAACCTTCTCGGCATGCGCCCTCGTGATAGCAGCCGCATACCTAATGACACAATACATCATGGGATCCGATTTGGGTCAAGGCATTTTCTACGCGACTCTATCAGGGCTGATCGCAGGTGTCATAGTGGGGTTAACCTCTGACTACTATACATCGGGGAGCAGAAACCCAACTCAATCGATTGCGAAAGCAGCTGGAACTGGAGCCGCCACGAACGTGATGACAGGATTCTCCTATGGCATGATAAGTACTGTTGTCCCAGTGGTTGGGATTTCGTTAGCAACTTTGACCGCATGGTACTTCGCGGGTATCTACGGTATCGCTATGTCAGCGGTAGGCATGCTCTCAATAACAGGCATGGTAGTTGCGGCGGACTCGTACGGTCCGATAGTTGATAATGCCGGCGGTATAGTGGAGCAGAGCGGACTTGGTGCAGAGGTGCGAAAGATAACCGATGCTCTCGATTCGGTGGGAAACACAACTAAAGCTATATGCAAAGGATTTGCAATAGGTTCAGCAGCCCTAACGGCAATCGCACTCTTCTCAGCGTATTCACAGGTTACTGGAATAAAGACGCTCGATGTTCTCAACCCCTATGTAACAGTAGGATTGCTGATAGGCGCAGCTATCCCAGCACTCTTCTGCGGTTTGGCAATACTTGCTGTCGGAAAGAATGCTTTTAGAATGGTTGAGGAGGTACGGAGACAATTCAAAGAGATTCCTGGGCTTATGGAAGGTAAGGCCCGTCCAGACTATTCTCGATGCGTCGACATAAGCACGAAAGGCGCGCTCAGAGAGTTGATTGCTCCTGGACTATCGGCTGTAATAGCTCCTCTCGTAATAGGCTTCATCTTTGGGAGGTACGCTCTCGGAGGATTGCTCGCCGGGAGTATAGTAACTGGCTTGATCTTGGCGCTTTTGATGGCGAACGCTGGCGGAGCATGGGATAACGCAAAGAAGTATATTGAAGCTGGAAACCTGGGCGGGAAAGGCACGGCTACACATGCGGCAGCCGTCGTAGGCGATACGGTTGGAGATCCCTTCAAGGACACAGCCGGGCCTTCGCTCAACATCTTGATCAAGTTAATGTCGATCGTCGCGTTGGTCTTCGCACCATTATTCGTAATGTACGCTCTTGCTTGAATAGCAGACGATACGCGCCATTTCCTATTTCTCGCCATTTTAGCAAGTCTAATTAACATTCGCAATCTCAAGAGCAATTGGAGACCGGTTCGTAAATGGTTAGAAGTATCAGTATTCACGCATTGGAAACTTTTCCACTTGTGAAATGCGGCGACAGCTTGGCGGATATCATTGTACAAGCGGCTGAAAGAGAAGGCCTTCCGATAAAGAGTGGAGACGTAGTCGTGATATCTCAAAAGATCGTATCTAAGGCGGAGAGGAGAGTAGTAAAGCTGAGTGAAGTGAAGGTTTCCAGCAGAGCGCGTGAACTAGCGTCCATTACCAAAAAGGACCCCAGACTCGTAGAGTTAATCTTACATACCTCACGTAGAATTGTCAAGGCAAGTCGTCAAGTCTTGATTGCGGAGACGAAGCAAGGTCAAGTATGTCTCTCAGCAGGAATAGACAAATCGAATGTTGAAGGCCCAGATTCCTATGCCCTTCTTCCCGAGAATCCGGATAAATCCGCCACTAGGCTAAAACGAAGAATAGAACAGTTAATAGGCGGGCGAATTGCCGTCGTCATCTCCGACACTTATAGTCGCCCTTTCAGACGCGGGCAAGTTGACTTCGCCATCGGTTTCTCTGGAATCGCCCCGATAACTGACTACAGGGGCAAACCTGACCTCTTCGGTTATAGGCTTAGGTTCAAATATGTCGCAGTCGTTGATGAGCTCGCTTCAGCTGCTGAGCTCGTGAAAGGACAGGGCGCCGAAAGAGCTCCAGTCGTGATTATCAAGGGTCTTCGAGGAATAAGGCTCCGAGAAGGCTACACATCCAGAGGTTTGAAAATTTCTCGAAGAGAAGATGTCTTCAAAGGCGCTCTGTAACGATAACACTCACTCGCTCCGAATCAACTATTCTATACTTCACGAAAGAAACATACGTTGTGACTTGGCAATATCTTACCAAAAAGCAATCTTATTGAAGATTACCTCCTTTGCAATCTACCTTACCTTTCACCCTACGAAGAAAATTATCACAAGTGAAACAAAGAATGAAGGACATAGCAGTATTCTTAACTGGGCAGTCAACACTTTCCTTCTTCATTCGTGCAAGCATCTTTCCGCTGGCTACACCTTTGAGGGCTTGAACGCCTTCCTTGGGAACGGGCAAAGCTTTCGAAAGAGTTTTAACATCAACAACAAAACGTGCAACTTCTTCGCTCAATGCAACGTGCCCCTGAAATCGATTCCTCAAACAAATCCTTTCTGAGCTAATAGAACTTATTGACTTTTTGACGCATTTTCTCGTTGCACTCTTACTGATAATTTGATTCGTACGGCTAAGGATTTGCTCGTTCTTCATCTCTTATGATAAAGTATCAGCCCGAATTGCCAAGCCAAGAAGTCCATAGGAGGCGTTCTCCTTCCTTTTACGTCTTTCGGCATATCTTACTCTTGACGAACTCTCTAGAACTCAGATCAGATTTTTGGCAGGATCGGACCCGCCTTTGACACAGCTCCGCGAGCCAAAACGGGAGAACATTTCTACCTTAGCGTACCACAAATGCGACGGAGACCCTCGGCAGCGCTATCCCTAGTTGTACTCACCCAGATGGGACATAATTAGCCTTAAATACGATGGTAGTGAATTAAGGCTTGGACAAACTCTAAGGAGTTTAAGAAATTCAGAATGGCGGAAGTCTGTTCGACCTGTGGCCTTCCTAAGGATCTTTGTGTCTGCGGCACTATAAGCATGGAGCAACAGTTGGTCAAAGTTCGTCTTGAGACGAGGAAATGGGGCAAAGCCGTAACGGTTATCGAGGGTTTAGATGCCAAGAGCGTCGACTTGTCTGATTTGGCTGGCAAGTTGAAGAGTTCTTGCGCCTGCGGTGGTACAGCGAAGAATGACACGATTATGCTTCAAGGCGATCATCGAGACAAGGTCAAGAAACTGCTCGTTCAATATGGCTTCCCGGAATCCAGCATTGAAGTCCACTGACCCTGTTATGAAATGCGAAGAGCCTAGGTGAGGATATGGGATCAATCATCGAGACACTTTCGAGCCTCAAGAAAGGAACTCGAACTCAGAAGGTGTGCCCAAGATGCGGCAGCACGAACGTTGCAAAGTCGGGGCCATTCGACGGATGGCTCTTCCCGATTCGATACGTATGTAAAGACTGCGATTATAGTGGCATACTAATCCTCGAAGTCGAAAGGAAGCCGTAGCCAAATTTCGAACCCCAAGAACTAGCGTCCGATTAACAACTCGAAGGCCCTGTCAAAGAACTTATGCTTCTATACTTCCATACTCTTGATCTACGTTGGAGGAAGTACTCGCATGACTCCGAAGGAGAGAGCTCTCGCGGCTTTGCATCTCGAAGAGTCCGATAGAGTACCGATCTTCGAGGCTTGGACCTCGCGGCTGGTCGTCGAGCGCCTACTCGGACGGGAATACCGGAATGTGCGAGATTTCATTGATTTCTGCAAGAAGCTGCAGTTAGACTTTGTCGAGGTACCGAATGGAACTCCTCGAAACTTTAAGTCGACATACCTACGAGAGAATGTCTACGTAGATGAATTCGGCAGAATCTTTGAGTTCAAGGGCGATACAAAGACCGATTGGTACAAGGGACCTTGGTTTAAAGACATTGAGTCATACCTCGATTTCGAGTATCCAGATCCTCTGGCGACAGGTCGGCTGGATAATATTGAGATCGCGGTGAGAGAAGCAGGTGAACAGTACGCAGTAGCAGGAGAGATCGATTGGGGAATCTTTGAAAGATCTTGGACTCCGGTTGGAATGGAAAGTTTTCTCAAAGCCGTTTACACTCAACGATCTGCCGTTAGGAAGATCATAGATAGATCACTGAAGTTCAACCTTGAACTTGCTAAATCGATCATCGATGCGGGCGTCGACGTTGTGCTTTCAGGGGACGACTTAGCAGACAATCACGGGCCATTTGTGGGTCTTACAGTATTTAGAGATCTCTTTTTTGAACCGTTGAAGAGTCTAGTTCAGTCCGTTAAGAAACGAGGCGTCCCGTTCATTCTTCACACAGACGGAAACATCTATCCAATTTTGAGTTTTCTTATCGATGCTGGCATAGATGCGCTTCATCCTCTGCAGCCTCAAGTGATAGATATATGGAAATTCAAGGATGCTTATGGGAATAGGATCTGCCTTATGGGCAATGTTGACATTTCTACCGTGCTCCCTTTCGGAAACTCCCAGGATGTCGCAGAGGCCGTAAGAGTCTGCATCGATGCGGCTGGAGCCGGAGGCGGATATATCCTATCTTCAAGCAACTCGCTTCATGAAGGAATACCGTTAAACAACATAATCTCTATGGTGGAGGCCGCGAAGAAGTTCGGCCGACACCCCATCAGCGGGAGTTAACTTCCGCTTCCTTTTGTCCACATAAAAGGGAAAGAAGTAGAACTCAAAACAAGATTACGCGGAAGGACTCAGTTCTATGCATGTTTGAAGTTCGGAAGCGACATGGCCTAGACCAAGATTTTCCAACGTTGCCTTCGACGGTACGCCGCGAGCGTCCCATCCTCGCTTCTTGTAGTACAGATCCAGTAATGAGTTGTATTTCTGTAAGTCTAGCTTAGAGCCTTTGTAACGTCCCATCGTCAAAGGTTCCTCGAACCACCTCGGCGGAGGCGTATCCATTCTTCGGCTCCAGTTCGACCCATACTCTCGAACCCAGAAAGCTCTAATCAACGAATAGATTCTATCGCTCACCTTGAAGAGATCGTCTAAGCTGATCGACATACCCGTGGACGCCTTTAAGAACTTCGGATACCAGTCGAGTTCAAACCCCAACTCTATCCATGGGAACCTGCACACCACTAAGCTCTCGAACATTCCCCCTCTGATCCTCTGAAACTCGATGACCTTATCGACCTTCTCCGGAACGTACCCCTCACGCCCGAAACTCGCCTCCCACGAGATTACCCAAGCATCCTTGTGGTGAGCGCCTATCGGCGATGTGCCAAAGGCCAAAGCCATTCCCGGCATTGAGTGACATTCATACGCTGATATCTCAAGACCTTTGATATTCATAGCCCATTTCCAAGAGTCCCCTACCAAGCGTTCAGCAGCTATCTTCGTTCCTCGACCAAGCAGTTCTCCCAATCCCCGTCTGTAAGCTACATCTTCGACGATCGCTTTACTAGCTTGAAAATCGCCCCACTCCAATTTCTCCTTTACCAATCCTCTCTCTGAAGCCTCCATCGCGAATCCTATGGCGTTCCCAAGCGAAATCGTATCCAGTCCGTATTCATCAGCCATCCTATTCAACACCGAAACTTGCTTTAAGTCGGGCAACCCAATATTCGAACCTAGCATAGCCACGTTCTCGTAGTCCAGCTCAGACGGCGATTCCTCTGCATCGCAAATAACATTCCCGCACATCATGTTACAGTCTGGACACCCTCTTTGCGAAGTCTTCTGCTTCTCCATCGTTGCACCGCCTATTTCGTCAGCATGATCGAAGACTCCCTCTTTGAAATTGAAACTCGGTAAGACGCTGTTCTGCTGGCTCCACTCAATCGTTGACATCGTACCCTGCCTTCTCCAAAAAGAATAGTTGGGCTTCTTCAAGATCTCCCTGAAACTCTCCGCACGAAGGCGTTTCACCTCTTCCCCGTCTGCCACCGGTATATCACGGTCTCCCTTCAGAACAACGGCCTTAATTCTCTTTGAGCCCATCACAGCTCCCATCCCTGGTCTGCCCCCAGATCGTCCTTCCTGAGAAACGACCGTCGAATAGCTCACAAGATTCTCCCCAGCTGGACCGATGCTCAAGATCCCCACGTTTCTACCGTGACGCTCTCGAAGCTTCCTCTCCGTTTCAAAAGTTCCGATTCCCCACAGATCTTCTGCGTCAAGTATCTCGACTACTTCATTATTGATTGAGATGTAGCTCGGCTTCTTCGCCGCGCCTGATATGACAACAGCATCAAAACCTGCTTTTCTCAAGTGAACAGCGGCCAAAGAACCGAGATTACCATCCCCGTAGCCTCCGGTTAATGGACTCTTCGCAGCCACAACTAGTTTACCGCTACTTGGAAAACCTAGACCAGTTAAAGGTCCAACTGCAAAGATTAGTGGACACTCTGGGGATAGAGCGTTCACGCCACGATCCGTCTCGTCCCATAGAATCTTGGCGGCCAAACCTCTACCGCCCAAGTAGGCTAATGCCGTCTCAGCATCATACGCTTGAAATTCCGCTTTCGCCTTTCGCAAGTCGAGCCTAAGTATTCTACCATTCCACCCCTTCAATATCGATCCTCCGAATCTACACTACACACGAAGGAAAGCTTTTTAGATTTGTCATCCAACTCTAACGCGGAATGTTCAACCAGTTCCTCTACGACGGCTGAAACGCTCTTGACTATGTCTTCTTATAATACCTGCAAGAGGCTCTCCTTTCAAAACATCTCGTGTTACAATCTACCCCGAGCAAACATCGTCGGCCCGGCGGTCGCTTCGCGCATTCAGAAGAATCGCAAAACCGGGCTTGATTCATTCTTCCTAAACAACCAAAACAAATTCTAGTGTAAAGTCGTTCCATCTCTGCCTCTCTAAAGCCTTCAGGCTCCCAAGGGGCGCTCGT
This sequence comes from uncultured Candidatus Bathyarchaeia archaeon, assembly GCA_964408475.1. Taxonomy (GTDB): domain Archaea; phylum Thermoproteota; class Bathyarchaeia; order 40CM-2-53-6; family CAYOZM01; genus CAYOZM01. Next base: position 26,582 of record CAYOZM010000001.1, read on the forward strand.
TCTTCCACCTCCACTAACTGATTGCGAGAAACAATCTTAAGTTGATATCGTTCAATCACATGAACACGAGTTGTCGCTACCCGTGGTCAAGTATACTTTCGAACACCTTGCCGAGTTGACTAACAGCAAGGGATCGATGAAAAATGGATGTGTCAAACGCCAGAGTTGCCACTATTGCTCTACAAACTCGTATAAAAAACAGGTTACACAGAAACTGAAGAGGCACTCGCTAGGACGACAGTCACGAAACGTTGTTTGCTCCTAGATATTGAGTTTGAGAGTCTCCTTCAATCCCTTGTACCGGTTTCTAACAGTAACCTCAGTGACATTCGCCACTTCAGCGATTTCTTTCTGGGTTTTCTTCTCTCCTTCGAGTACGCAAGCGACATATAGGGCCGCTGCAGCCAGCCCCATGGGGTCCTTTCCTGCGACTATGCCCTTCTTTCGTACCTCCTTAAGGATCTTGATCCCTCTTCTCTGCGTTTGCATTGTTATACCTACCTTCGTTGCTATCTTCGAGACGCACCTAACCGGATCCTCAACCGGCATCCGCATATCAAGTTCACGCAGAAGCAGCCTGTAACACCTTGCCACATCCTTCTTCCTGATTCTGCTGGCTGCCGCTACTTCTTTCAATGTTCGAGGGGTCTCAGATGATCTGCAAGCTGCGTATAGAGAGGCCGCTGCTATCGCGACTATTGATCTTCCTCTCACGAGCCCGCTATCCAGTGCTTTACGATAGATTATCGCAGCTCTCTCCTTTACAGGCGCAGGAATATGGAGTCTATCGGTCAGTCGATCTAGCTCTGCCATGGCTTGAGCCAGGTTTCTGTCTACTGAGGAGTGAACTCTAGTTCTGATCTGCCACTTTCTAAGCCTCAGCATCTCAAGCCTTGTAGCCAGAGGAAGCTGTCTTCCGTAAGCATCTCGATTCACGCGATCTATGACTGTTGAAAGACCTTTGTCATGAATTGAATATGAAATAGGGATACCGACCCGACCTCTCTCTTCCTTCTCCTCCTTCGTGAACGCTCTCCATTCCGGTCCACGGTTCATCGCGTGCTCGCTCAAGACGAGCCCGCAATCTTGGCAGATGATCTCGCCTAGATCGTAATCCTCAACGAGGTTGTCACTGCCACACTCGGGGCAGTTTGTGACTCTTTCAGACCTCTTTCCCGATGACGCCATTTTCTTATCCTCTACTCAATGGAGCAATCTAAGCCATCATCAAACGACAAATCATCCGAAACCCAGGAGAATCGGAGTCCGTTCGTCTGGCCCAGAGCCAAATCAACGTGGCTCCTTGACTATTTAAGCCTTTCGGTCGGCATTGAAGCGCAAAGAACTGCCTGCGATCTGCCCTTTCAACTGCATCGATTAAATGATCGGCGGAAACAGCGTAAACTCTTAAAGTCCCTAATATCATCACTTAATGGGTTTGGAACGAACCGACACCAAACCACGTAGCCCGGTCGTCTAGCGGTCAAAGTGGGCTGAGACACGATCAAGGATAGCGGGCTCTGGATCCTCCACCGAAGGGAGAAGATACCCGCCGACGGGAGTTCGAACGATCCTTCCGAAAATCTCCCCCGGGCTACTACAAAGACCGCGGTCTAACGCTTTCTTACCGTGACAGTTCCTGATGCAGAATCCACAATTACGTAGTCGCCATTTGCAATAGCCTTGATCGGATCGGCTTCCAATCTATCAACTAAAGGAATACCGGCAAGTACGCATCCGGCCGCGATTATGGGCTCTGTCTCCCTATTTATGATTGCAGCTGGAGCCACTCCGTTCTTCGCCATCGAATAGATCGTATAGGACCCAACAGTGCTACCTTTCCCCATCGGAAAAACCAAAATCTTCCGCCTCAACCATTTTCCCTCAAGATCATGGTTCTTCTCGACTACCTTTCCTGTCGTCGGATCCACGCCGCCAAGAAAGGACAATGGCAGGCTTGTGACGAGTGCCTTTGCAGCAGCTCTCCCGGGAACTAGGAATCGTCCCTTCATTCTAATTTCATTCGACTGCAAATCTCACGCACTCTCCAAACGGCTTCAGAGCCACTTGGACTTTGGACAGGGAAGGAAGATAGTGCGCCGCCTTGCAGGAATTCGTTAGAATCTGCTCAACGCCCATCTTTTCAAGTGGGGACACCACCATACAAGTGTCTCTAACAATCATACCCCCAGCCCTTACAATAGGAGATATGTACCCGCGCTTGTCAGCCTCCTCGTAAGTCTTCCTAGAAGTGAAGCACCAAAGCTTTCTCTTAAGCCGTTTTCCACTCACAAGTTTCGCTACCATGCCAAGTTCTTCTAGACTGCAATGTGGACAGCCTAGACAGACATGTCTTGGTCTTTCGGCAGACGTCAGCTCTTCCTTAACTGACTGTAACTCAGAATTGTTTAACGAAATTCTTTCGAGAGAATGAAGGTCGCGCTTCCTCACACTAAGACTCTCGGGTGTTGTCCCATCAATATGATAAAGCGCAATCGCTCCTGATGTCGCCATACTAGCGCCGAGACTTTTCAAGTGGTCTAATTTTCCTTTCGCGTTGATTCCTGTGATGAAAGGCACACAATAACCAAGTCTTCGCCCAAGAGAGTATCCAAGCAGACTGAAGTCAAGGTCGCTCTGCAGTTCGCTCTGAACTTTGACCACGTGCGTTGGTCTTCTATTCTCATCAAGGTGAAGCCCATAAAGTGGGGTTCTGCCCGTTATGGAACTCGCAAGAGCAGTTGGACCTCCTTCCCTATTGGTCCTAGCCCCTAGAACGGAATTCGCGAAAGATATTGCCGATGATTCAGCCCATGCGACACTTTCGCCAAACCTAGGTCTATTGCCTACAAAATAGGGGATGCAAGTGCAGGTAGCATACATTCTCATCATGTTGAACACTGAAATGATTCTCAGCTGTTTACGGGCGAAATCTCGCGGTATTCCCATTCGACGCCATTCTGTCAAGTCCGTTCCAGCAGGGTTGAGCGTTGTCTTTACCATCGCTTCAGCACCTTTCCTGCACAAATCTTCAAGGAACTCTAACCCGGCCTCGCCGATAGTCTTATACGATACTCCCGACACGTGCACGCTCCTTACTCGGATCATTCTTTCCGCGTTAAAGATACCGCCGACCGCGACAAGCAGTTTCATCGCTAAGGCTTTCGCTTCGCCGCGTTCCCCTTCGAGCATTGTTTCCTCTTGTCCTGTCAAGAACAAGCCGATTCAGCCACGACAGTTGCGCCTAGTCGCTACTAGGTATAGTAGCCTTCAAAAACTTCTCTTTCGGTTTCAGAAGGCTTCTAGTGGCGTCTACGCCTACCTTGGTCGTAAGCGCAAGTTCTTGATTCGAGGACGGGTCGAGTGTGGAGCCTCGAGCGTTGGGTATGACGATCAAGTCCTTGTCACCTTGAAATCTTGTGGCGATTGCCCACTCGACCTCCTGCAGCTTGTCTATGTCTATATCGGTGTCCACTACGACTGCGTGTTTCAGCGAAGGATGGGAAGCAAAGGCAGCCAGCAAAGCGTTCTTGCCGTCACCTTCGGTCTGCTTCTCTATAGAGATAATGGCGTGAAGCCAACAACATCCGCCGGGCGTAAGCCTTACCCCTTTTACACTTGGAACGACGGCTCTGACCCCATCGAGGATCTTTGACTCGAAGGGAAGACCCATTAATAACCGATGCTCGGCTCCTCCGGGCAAGAGCGCTTGGTAAACATAGTCTTTGCGGTGCATGATGCCAACGACTTGGACAAGAGGCTGTTTTCTAACGATATCGTACGTGCCGGTGATGTCTACAAGGGGCCCTTCAGAGACTTGTTTTCCTAGAAGTATCTTGCCTTCAAGGACGAGTTCAGCATCGCTAGGAACGCAAGCGTCCACATGCTCGCAAGTTGTGAGTTCTAGACCTTCGTGCATAAGGGCGCTTGCGAGTTTGTACTCACTTACCCCGAAAGGAAGGGGCGATGATGCGGCCAACGTAACCGCGGGGTGTATCCCTATCGCTATTCCTATGTCAAGGCTCTTACTTCCTTGCTCTTGAGCCATCTGGCACAAGCGGTATAGATGGCGTGGAACGATCCTGATAGATAGATGATCCCGGTCAACTACCATCATCCTGTGAATGGACACGTTCTCGACCCTGTCGTCAAGGCTCTTTGCTGAAACTATTCCTGATGTTATGTACGCGCCTCCGTCTTTCTCATAATGTCGAAGGATCGGTATTTGATCAAGTCTCGGCTTTTCTTGAACTTCCTTCACAGGGCCGTCACTAGAAACCTTGGGGTTCGACGGATTTCTCATCGAATTTATAAGAAGATCTAAAATCTCATTTTCTACAGCTCCCAGTGCCATAGAAATTCTCTTCCTCGAACCACATATCCCTGAAACCAGTCTGTTGCGATGGCCCCGAACCCTCTCAAATAAGAGCGCGGGACCAGTATCATGCTTTTTCATAAGAAAAGCCGCTTCGTATCTCGTCGAAACAGGATTTTTTATCTCAAGAAGTTCGTTGTTCCTTCTCAGTTCTTCGAGAAACCATCTAAGATCACTCATGGCGTTCACCAAAACCCTCATGGGAGTCTCATTTGCCAGCCAATCCCTTCCACGGCTCATACAGTTCTTCTTGAAGACCTATATGCGTCGCTATTTTTTCGACAATGAAGTCTACTAGGTCTTCGATGCTCTTGGGTCTGTGATAGAATCCGGGACATGCAGGAGCTATCAGAACCCCCAATTTCGAGAGCCAAAGCATGTTCCTCAGGTGGACGGCGTTCAAAGGAGTTTCTCGGGGCACCAATACAACCTTCCTCCTTTCCTTTAGCGCTACATCTACCACACGAAGCAGAAGGTTGTTGGAGTATCCCTGAGCTATAGCTGCTAGGGAGCCCATGGAACAGGGGACGACAGCCACTGCATCGAATCTCTGTGATCCGCTAGAGATGGGGGCAGCCAGGTCGTCGATCTCATAGTGCTCACTCGCAAGTTCAAACAGATCACCCTTGCTTAAGCCCAATTCGTGTCTTATGATCGTCTCGGCTGGTCTCGATACAATAACGCAAGTCTCTACATTCTTCCTCGAAAGAAGCTTCAAGAGATTCAAAGCGTAGATAGCGCCACTCGCTCCAGTTACGCCAACAACGACTTTCATATCTTTCACTTACGAGGACTGCTTTCTTCTCGACTCTCCTGAATATGTATGAAAGATATCGTTCTTCTTTGAATAAAGAATTACCGAAAATCCCATGAAGACCGAGATGAAACCGCGTCCTGAAAAAACCGGGGCGTTCCGCGCGTTTACAGTGCCTGCCCCCTACGTTCAGACAATTAATCATCCAAGAAATTGGAGAAATCATACGTCCCTGGGCATCTGTAATCAAACGTTTACCTTGTATCGAAGCAGGGCGTTAGCGGCCGCCTTAGAAACGCGAGAACGGTGAAAACTCAATCCTATTTATTTGCCAATTCCTCGCTTAACTTCGTCTTATTCGGGATCTTGATAGACCCGAAAGTATCTCTAGAGAAGCGTTAAGTACGAAGCAACATACTTCATCTGGAAAGTCCTCAACGCGTGATGAGCGAAGCGGCGCCAAATGAGTCAAACAAGTTCGAGAGCGTCCCAAAAAAATACCTCGGTCTCGATGAAGAGACCCAAGAAATTTCGAGTCGTCGCAGTTGGAGGAACTTTTGATCTGGTTCACAAAGGTCATAGGAAGCTCCTGGACACCGCTTTCGAAATTGGAGAGACAGTTATGATCGGCGTCACTAGCGATCGATTTGTCAAGAAACTCCACAAGCCTCACAAGGTTGACAATTATGAGATACGGGAGAGGGAGTTGAAGAAGCTTCTTAGGCGAAGGAATTGGCTAAACAGGAGCATTATTGTCAAGTTAGAAGACCCTTACGGCCCAGCAATAGAAGAGAACAAGATTGACGCACTAGTCGTTAGCCATAGGACGGTGCCGACTGCACAACTCATTAATCGTATGAGACGTCGAAAAAGCCTTAGACCGCTTAACATCGTTCCAATCACGCTAGTGCCAGCTCAGGATTCTCGACCGATATCGACCACAAGAATCCGCAGGGGCCGAATAAATAAAGAGGGACGTGTACTCTTTACGCTAACTTGAACACAGACAGTTGATGAGTGCGGGGCTCCAATTTTTTGGAAGGTCCTGCAACCCTCCAATTTATCGTACCTTCTTCGGGACAAATTTAGGAATAGCACGGAGACGAATGTGGCCACGGAATCGAATAGTGCAACTAATTCTGAAACGTTTAAGAATTCAGCCGTCGCGAGATAAGTTTCGTGCGAGATCATGATGATTTGACGCACATTCGGCTGAATTCTGATACCTTGCAGAGTAAGCTTTAACCGCTCAAAAAGGGAATAAACCTGAAACGTTTCAGAATAGAGGTCTGCAGATGCAACGCGCGAGAATTGGAAGGATACCGGCCGAAGATTACTACGACGAACGACAAAGACGTTGGGTCTGGCTCTTCCCTCGAATCGACAGAAAGATGAGCGCAGATCAGATCGTTGACCTCGATACCTTTTGCCAAATAATCTTTCCTCATAGTGTCAAGAGGCAGGGCGTTGCCAAAGCAATCATAGAAGCGTTTGTTGAGAATAAGAAACCCATGTACCTAAGAGAACTCCAATACAAAATTCTGGAGCGAATAAAAGTCAGCACTCAGACGTTGAGCGATACCTACAAGGCGATGCTCAAGAGCGGAATGCTCGAGAAGAAATACCGGAATGACCCGACATACGTTAGTCGCCAGTTCAGCAATCGACTGAGAGATTTGGCTCAATACTGGGACAACTATCTGGTCGCAAAGAAACTCGTTCCAAGCCAGTAAAACATTGAACGACACGGCAAAGATGCGACATCGACCTGGCCCTTTCACCCCAAAATTCACCTTTCGTTGACGAGCCTGCGCTTCTAAGGTCGCCAAGAAACGTGGAGAAAGACATTCGAAAAGGATAAGAATCCAAGGATAAACTGGATAGGGACCGCTGAGGTTTCTATCAATTGAACTGGAGTTTGCGGTTTCGATTTCTTAGAACATCTCTGATAGTTCCAATTTTTCGAACAGCGCGGTTTCGAGCTAAGTTGCATATCGTGTATCTGGTTTAGTTTGGTCAGGTCCTGGAGGAGTGGGCAAGGGAGGGAGGGGCGGGGGTACTCCTATCGTGCGCGATAGAATTATTGACTCAGCCATTGCGGCATTGGAGATTGTTTGAACGATTATCATCGGAATCGGCTTCTGTTGCTTATGTTCTTCAAGCACTCTGCCAACTTCATCCTTCTCTCCCGTGATCTGAGCTCTCCCCCTTAAGTTAATCTGGGCGATCGAAGGAGTAAACGCAACCGCAAACACGAACGGCGCTTCTAATATCGAGTCAGACCTCCTCTCAAGGTCAAGGATGTTGATGTTCACCGCTATCTGGACTTGGGCCGGTAGCGGTCTGTCCACCTCCCATAGCCGCTCTGCGGAAAGCTGAGTAATGAAGACATTGACTCGTAGCAAACTCCAATACCCCTCATTCAACTTAGAGGTCTCTAGTCTTAAGGGTTGTCTACTACGCTATTCTTCCATGTCTTCAAGCCTGAAGAGTTCCGGGATCGCTATATGGCGTTCCTTTTGATGCGGCTCCATTTGGTACAGTTTTCTACGCATTTGGATCCTCCTCTTCAATTTTGGTCGGTTCCCAAAGGGAGTGCGCGCGTCTGGGCGAAATCCTCTGAATAACCAGTCGTCTCCCGACGATCTTAACTAGAAGAAGATTGCCTTCTTTGAACGGAAAGAGTGAGTCCTCAGTCAACTTCGTTGACAAGTATATCCTGGGCGACCTATAGAAGGCTCCCTGCTTCCTAGCGGGCTTCTTGGTTACGGTAAACTTCGTCACTATTTGGGAGACCATTTACTTTACCACATGGAACACCGAATAGGTTGGCAAAAAATTATAAAATATTTATGATAAACGGAGTAGCAATTGCTAATCATTTCGAGCCGACATTTTGATAGTTCCATGCCTTAACGACTTAGACGGCCAAGACGACCGTAGCTGAAACAGGTCGACGCGGAAGATCTCTTTGAGCGATTTTTCACAAACGTTTCTACCATGAGTAATTGTTACGGTTTTTTGGAGGACCGCACTTCGGTTTGAGCAATGTTGGACACGGAGAACTTAGCATTGCTGCCAGAAGACTATAGATAGGTTTTCATATAAGCGCGGTGGCATAGTTTTGCCAATGTTAGGAGGAAAAGAATTCTGTTAAATGAGATTAGATGGCATGGAAGAGCAGGACAAGGGGTGATAACAGTCAGTCGACTTCTAGCATACGCGGCTCTCATGGAAGGTAAGTATGTCCAAGCTTTTCCTGAGTTCGGACCGGAGCGACTCGGCGCGCCGATCCGAGGGTTCACTAGGATAAGTGATCAGCCTATCGAGATCCACAGTCAAGTCTACACTCCAGACACTGTTGTAGTTCTCGACGGGACGCTTTTGAAGACGGTTAACGTAGCGGAAGGACTTGTTCACGGAGGTAAGATTGTTATCAATACAAGAAAGGAACCGCTAGAGATCAAAAACGAACTTGGCCTCATGAAGGCCAGCGTCTACACCGTCAACGGCACTAAAATAGCTCTCGATATTCTTGGAAGGCCCGTAGCAAATACAGCTATGCTAGGAGCGCTACTGAAAGTTTCCCCGTTGACATCGCTTGATAGTTTGATTAAAGCAATGCTAGAACGTTTTCCAGGACCCTTAGGCACCAAGAATGAGAAGGTAATGAGAATCGCATATGAGGAGGTAAAAGGATAACCTTGGAGAGAGAAAAACCAGGATGGAAATCTATTCCGATTGGAGGAAACTTGCTGGAGCCGGGTTCGTCGACGAAATATAAAACCGGCGATTGGCGAACCTTCAAGCCCGTAATTGACCTGAAGAAATGCACGAAATGCTTAATCTGCTGGATCGATTGCCCTGAGCCTTGCATTTTGAGGACTGAAACTGGTGTGGAGATCGATTACGCGTACTGCAAGGGGTGCGGAATATGTGCAGTGGAATGTCCGGTGAAGGCGATTGCAATGGTGGAGGAGTAGAGAATGGAAAAAGTTGTCGGGTTGAATGGTGACGAAGTAGTCGCATATGCTGCCAAACAGAGCGGAGTAGATGTTGTAGCAGCATACCCCATCACACCACAGACGATAATAGTTGAACTCTTCGCGAGGTACGTAGCCGATGGAGAAGTTCACGGCGAGTATGTCTGTGTAGAATCGGAGCACTCAGCGATGTCGGCTTGCTTAGGGGCGAGTCTCGCAGGTGCCCGGGTCTTCACGGCTACAGCGAGTCAGGGGCTTGCATTGATGCACGAAATGCTCTATATCGCGTCAGGCCTCCGCTGTCCGGTAGTTATGGCTGTAACGAACAGAGCTCTGTCCGCACCTATAAACATCCACGGCGATCACTCGGACATGATGGGGTCTAGAGACTGCGGTTGGATCCAAATCTATGCAGAAAACGCTCAAGAGGCTTACGATTGGATGATACAGGCATTCAAGATAGCCGAAGCGCCTGAAGTTCTGCTACCAGTTAGCGTCAACTTGGACGGGTTCACCATCAGCCACTCGATGGAAGGGGTCCACGTGCTTGAGGACGAGGATGTTGCTAGATTCCTGCCGCCAAGAAAAGCAGAAGTCACTTTGAACCCAGACAAGCCGATTACAGTCGGAGCACTCGTCCTGCCAGATTACTACTTCGAATTCAAGGCCCAGCAAGAAGATGCAATGAAGAGAGTTCCGCAAGCGTTTATACGTGTTGCAGAGTCCTACGCGAAGGTTTCTGGAAGAAATTACGGCATATTGAACGCTTACGGAATGGAGGATGCCGAGGCGGCGATACTTTGCTCAGGTAGCACCGCTGGAACAGCAAGAACCGTCGCGAAAGATCTCCGTGAAAAGGGTTTGAAAGTTGGAGTTGTAAAACTCTGGCTATACCGACCATTTCCTGTTGAGGAGATCATTTCTGCGATCAAAGGAGTGAAAGCACTGGCAGTGCTCGATCGGGCTTTGAGTTTTGGGGCGCCGTATAGCGCTCTCGCTGCTGATACTATAGCCGCACTCTATCGGTCCAATATTGATATCAGAATTCTGAATGTTGTTTACGGACTTGGAGGTAGAGACGTTACTCCAGGTGATCTGAAGTCTATCTTCGAGGAAGTTATCGAGATCGCGAGGACGGGTAGGGTAATCACGCCGGTGAGATTCGTTGGGGTGAGAGAATAATGGTAGCATTAAGAGATCTTCCGACAGAAGAGCCTCGGGCTCCTGGGCACCGCCTCTGTGCCGGTTGCGGCCCTGCCATAGTCTCAAGAATGGCTATGAAAGCTTTGAGAGGGCCCACCGTACTAACAAATGCAACAGGATGCCTTGAGGTAGGGACTACTATTTACCCATTAACATCTTGGCGAATTCCTTGGGTACACGTAGCCTTTGAGAACGCTGCTGCTGTAGCTAGCGGTATAGAAGCGGCTTACAAGGCGATGGCAAGAAGGGGGGGATGGAGCAAGAAGGTTGATGTGATAGCTTTCGGCGGGGACGGCGGAACCTTCGACATAGGGATACAAGCGCTTTCCGGAGCGCTAGAAAGGATGCACGACTTCGTATACATCTGTTACGACAATGAGGCGTACATGAATACTGGCATTCAAAGATCCGGTGCGACTCCACGGGGTGCATCAACTACAACAAGCCCTGCTGGAAAGAAGATCCCTGGAAAAGTTGAATGGAAGAAGAACTTGGCGGCTATTTGCGCAGCCCATGGAATCGACTACGTGGCAACGGCTTCCCCAGCGTTCATGTTAGACTACATATCGAAGGTTCGAAAAGCGATAGAGGTAGACGGCCCAGCAGTTATCCATGTGATTTCACCCTGCCCGCTTGGCTGGCGTTCAGACCCTGCGAGTACAATAAAGATAGCTAGACTAGCGGTGCAAACTGCTTACTTCCCAATATACGAAATCGAAAAAGGAAAGTACAGACTGAATTTGAAGGTGCCGAAACCATTACCGATCGAAGAGTTCCTCAAGACTCAAGGGAGGTTCGCTCATCTCTTCGAACCTGAGTTCCGAGCTGAGATAGACGCAATTCAGCAGCATGTGAATGAAGAATGGAGCAATCTGCTTCAACTTTGCGGAGAAGCAAAAGCCTAAGTCAATAGGTATTCTTGAGGAAACTAGATGACTGCAAAGAAAATAGTGGCAGTATTCTTAACCTGCATAATTCTATTCCTTCTAGTCTATCCTTCAATAGGCTCCGGAACTCTACAGCTGAGGGTTAAGAATACACCTGTTAAAACCGAACAGACAGTGGAGCGGATCTACGTCACCTACAGGCTTGTTACGGCACATCCATCAAACATGGCAAACGATTCGGGGTGGAGAGTGGTCGCAAATGAGACCAGAAGACTCGAGCTGGTAGCGTTAACCAATACGACTGAACTGTTCGTGCAATCTCGCCTAGCCGCTGGAGAATACGACAAGATAAAGATCCAAATCACTAACGCATCAGCGATAGTCAACGGGACCGAAGTCAAGTTAGAAGCGCCTCCGAGAGACGTCACGATCGTCGTCGAATTTACTTTGCGGATAGACAGAGAAACGATTGTTCTCTTGGACTTTCAGAGTAATTACCATGAAATCGTAACTCTGAAGCGTCTATTGCCGGTTGTCAACGCAACTGTCGTTCGGTAGCGTAGATCTTCCGGACAGGTTACTCGAAACAAGAGCTCTTCCAAGGAACTCGCGTCGACCGAAATGCAGAAAAATGACAGCTGTGACAAACCTTAGGAGGAGATCAAATTTCATGTGCATAGTAGGCAAGAGCGAACTCGTTGAGTTGATTCAAAAGTATAAGTGCATACACCCTTTCGACTACGAACTATTGGACGGGGATGGATATGTACTGACGGTCAAGGAGGAGACTACCCTCCACTACCTTGAACATAAGAACCTAGTATCCTACGAGATAGTCTTCACTCCTCCCAACATGGTGGCGCACCTAACAGCCAAGAGTAGGTATGGTCGCATGGGCCTTTCATTTCTCAATGCTGCAAAAGTCCATAGCGGATTCATCGGCAGGCTGGCTTTGGAGCTCGTCAACCTAAGCAATGACAGACAACCTATAACGATTAAGAGAGGCGACCCACTGATGCATATAGAGTTCATAACTAGAGAGGGTGAACCTTCTCCTTACGCAGGGTCTTACATGTTTCAGTACATGAACTCAGAGGAAAAAGCACTCTACATAGGTCTATTAACCAGACATTTCAAAGGTCTGTTCGACAAGAGCCGTCTCGAAACAATGGCAAGGAAAAGCATCGAAGTCTCCGAAACCCGTTAGACTTGGAGCTCACTGCTTGCGGCTCACACCTTCAAAAGGCTCTTCTCGCTACTGGCAGATCGGGTCGTAGAAAAGCGCTATTTACTCTTGCGCCTTTGTATACGCGCGAAGATTGCAATAGCAAACAGCGCGATAACAATGCCGATCATAGTGACTTCACTGAAGCCTTGTCCCAGATCCAATGTTATGATATCACCTTTGGCGGTAGCGTGGCCTATCGCTGTTATTGTTGCTCTTGGATCTATCTGAGCGCGAACGTGTTTCGTTGCATTGTCTTCTTTGAACTTGACCAGAAGGTCCAGCGTGGGTTGAGCGCTGAACTTCCATGTGGTCGATTGGGTGCTGAAATTGTATGTTTTACTCCACTTCTCGATAGGTAGTTCAAAGCTGCTGAAGTCAAACAGAGTTGCGTTTCCCGCTTCATCTCTGGCCATAGGCAGGGTCATAGGCATTGTTCCGCGCTTGTAGAATATCGTTTCCGTTCTGTTTCCATACCTCTCCACCTGAGGTAGAATGCAGTTCTGTCCAACGAGGTTGAGACTTACATTGCCAACTCGAATGTCCTGCTCTATTGTGAAGGACTTCCACGTGCAGTTGATATCGAGAACGTCCCCCTTTCTGGATTGTACACCCACCACCTCAAGTCGGACTGACACGTTCATCCAGCCGGTGTTCGACGTCACATTCATCGAGAGCTCCTTAACTGAAGCTTGCTGACACTTGGCTCTCAAAGCACTCTCAAGTTTATTCGAGGCGTCGGTCAAGTTTTCGCCTGACAGGCTCAAGCTTAACGCAGGGAAATCAGTCATGTTCTGGTAGATTGAAGATTCGATCTTTACCATCACGCCATCCGTTTGAATCTGAATCGAGACTTCACTTGCCTCCGCGGGAGCTATTTCGTACACGAAAAATATCATAAGCAACACAAGAGCTGCCGCAATGATTCTACTCAACGTTCAAACGCCGACCTCAGCTTATCCATTTCCATTTTTGGGCTAGTTCAGTCATTGGTCGTAACCAGAAACGAAGCTATCTATTTAATACTAGTGATTTGCTTTCCGCTCGTTATCGAACTTTCGTTCCTGACGGAACTTCTTCCGGAACTGTAAGCCAAACAGGCTTTCCGGCCAAGTCGGCTGCCAAAAGCATGCCTTTTGACTCTATTCCCGCTATCACTTTCGGCGTCAAGTTAACCAAGACTACCACAAGTTTGCCCAGAAAATATTCAGCAGGGTAAAATTCAGCGCCCCCTACCACGGTCTGGATCGTCTGTCCTCCTATGTCGACATTAACCTTAAGGATCTTCTTCAACTGAGGTATTTTCTCAGCATTCACAATCTTCCCTATTCGAATATCCAACTTTTGAAAATCTGCAATCGTCAATGACATCGACATCTCACCAGTGAAGCTATGTGTTACTCTCTGGCTGCTTCAAAAAGTTTTTGCACAATGTTGCGAAAACGTGAGATAAGCGTTGGCCACGGTCTTAAGCTCTAAGATTCATTTATATGTGCTCATAATAGTCTATGAGAAATGAGTTTGGGGCACGATGCCGAAGAGTCTTCTAATTCTTCAGCCTGAAGGAAAACGTTTGAAGGTTGGTGTCGGCAAGACTATTCTTGATATCGCTCAAGAAGCTGGAGTTGACATTCAGTCGGTATGCGCGGGCAAAGGAATATGTGGAAAGTGCAGAGTAGTTGTTCGCGCTGGGTCGGAGTACCTATCTCAAGCTTCAAGGGTTGAAAGAGTAGTCTTCTCAGATGACGAATTAGAGAAAGGTTACAGGTTGGCCTGTAGAGCGATCATCGGAAAATCGGGAACGATCACAGTTGAGGTTCCTCCTGAGAGCAGAGCGGGTCTACAGCGACTATTGGTGTCCGGTGTCGAGACGAGAGTTGAGTTCGAACCTGCTGTGCGAAAATATATGGTTGAAGTTAGAAGACCGACTCTTGAGGAGCCGAGGTCAGACATGGATAGGCTATTGGATGCGTTGTCTAGACGTAGAGAAATACGTATTGAAAGGATCTGCTTGGGCGCTTTGAGACGCGCACCTCATGCGGTCAGGAGTGCGGAGCCTAACGTCACGATCACCGTCTGGAACAACAAGGAAGTAATTTCGGTTGAAGCGGGAAACAAGCAGACAAAGCTATACGGCTTCGCCGTCGATGTCGGCACTACGAAGTTGGCTGGATATCTTGTGGACCTAGACCTCGGAACGATCGTCGCAGCAGTGTCCTCTACGAACCCTCAAATACCATACGGAGAAGACGTAATTTCAAGAATGTCTTTCATCATGAAGGACCTGAAAGGGTTAAGCCAACTACAGACTTTGATCATCAAGGAAGTAGACAAGCTTATCCTTGAGGCATGTAAACACGCTCATGTTACACCCGATCAAGTGCATGAAGTCACAGTAGTCGGCAACAGCGCGATGCACCATATCTTCTTCGGCATATATCCAGGATACGTTGCTCTCGCACCATACCCCACAGTTCTGCGAGATCCAATTGACGTAAAAGCTAGTGAGCTTGGAGTAGACATCAATCCATGCGGCAACATTCATGGACTGCCGCTGATAGCCGGATTCGTTGGAGCTGATGCTGTGGCGGACATCCTCGCGACCCAAATGTACGCTTTGGATGATATTGCGATGATGATAGATATTGGAACGAACACTGAGATTGTCATTGGTGATAAGAATAAGCTAACTGCCTGCTCTTGCGCTTCGGGCCCCGCCTTTGAAGGTGCTCACATCAAGAACGGTATGAGAGCGGCGACAGGAGCTATAGAACGGGTCTACATAGACCCCGATACGTTCCAAGTCGGATACGAAACCGTCGACAATGCTAAACCTTCAGGCGTCTGCGGCTCCGGCGTCGTTGATGCTGTGGCTGAGATGTTAATGAGAAGAATTATTGATTCCTCAGGTAGGATCAAGACGGAGCTAGGCTTGCCTAACATAAGGGTGAAGGATAGGATACCAGAACTCGTCCTCGCTGGCGCGAGCGAAACAGGGAGTGGCAATGAGATAGTGATAACCCAAGAAGATATTAGACAGATACAACTTGCTAAAGCCGCTATCTACTCTGGGATCTCAATCTTGATGAGGCGACTCGGAATTTCAGCCGCAGATATCTCAAAAATATTTCTCGCCGGCGCATTCGGCACATACGTGGATCCTCAAAGCGCACGAGTTATTGGGATGTATCCCGACATCCCACTGAGCCGAGTTCAATTCGTGGGCAATGCCGCTGGCTCGGGTGCTAGAATGGCTCTAATGTCGATTGAAATGAGGAGAAAAGCGGATGAGATTTCAAAGAAAGTCGACTACATAGAACTCGGTGCTGATCCAAACTTTCAAAACGATTTTCTCAACGCGACCTATCTGCCCCACAAGAACATCGATTTGTTTCCAAGCGTAAGAAGGCTATTGCAGAATTGAAGATATTGACATGTTCCTTGAGAACGCGATTCGCGGGTATCGCCTGAAAATCTTAGATGAAGAACTATCGTTAACTTTAGGCCTAATCCCGTATATCCCACCCCTATAGGCGTCTAGCGTGTCAGCCATAGAACAAGTTGGAAGCGCTCTTTCCGCTAACCCGATCGGCCCTCTAGAAAACGAAGCTCGTGCCTTTCACGCGAATGAGCTCTACAGCCATCACAATAAGAGCATACTAGGCGCACGATCTCAGCCTCTTCTGAGATTCTTACAAGTTGTTCTGGCATCACTACAGAAGATTCCTAATTACTATATCTCTTTGAACTACACAAGCTTGGGCTTGATTTGATGTACAGGTCTTCTCGTACGCCAATTGTAACAGACTACTCCAAATGCTAACTCTTAAGAAACAGTTCCTTCAAATCCATAATCTTCAAACGGAAGAAGTGGTGACTTATGAAGGAAGTGATTATCTCTGACAAGGCGCCTAGGCCTGTTGGCCCATACTCTCAAGCAATCAAAGTTGGAAATCTGATATTTGTCGCGGGTCAAGCAGCAATCGATCCCAAAACTGGCGAAATCGTAAACGGAGGCATTAAGGAGCAAACGCAGCAGACGTTTAGGAATATAGAAGCAATTTTGAAGACTGCGGGTTTGACGCTTGAGCACGTCGTCAAAGTTAGCGTTTTCCTAAAGAATATCAGCGACTACAAGATGATGAACGAGGTTTACGCCACGTTGTTCAAACGAGACCCACCTGCTAGGACGACGGTGCAAGCAAATCTACCTCTAGAGGGCATACTGATAGAGGCGGATGCGGTAGCCGCGTTATAGTGCGAGGATGCCATATTTCCAACAGTCTGCATTAGAGGGTACGCTAGCGATATAGGTCTCAAGATTACATGGACCGCGAACAGGGTCGCCAACGTTACTGCACCTTATGCTACGGGAGAAATTGATTTTTGTAATCTGACTGAAGGGTTGCCGCTAGGACTACGGCCGCGTCCGAGAGCGAAGCGCAGATAGTTCCGAGATCACTTTCCTTTCTCTTGGCCAGAAGAACGCTTCACAATTTCCTCGGAGAGTTGTTCAGCAGTCTTTCCTTGAACATCTATTCCAAGTTTTCGAGCAGTTTCCTGTAGGATCTGCTTTTCACTCTCAGTCTTGGGCTTTGGGGGTTCTTCTGCGATAGGTTCGGAAGAGGCTTTTCGGTACTCCCTGATTGTTTCCCCAATTGCCTTCGCAAGTTGAGGAAGCTTTCTGCCCCCAAAGAGGATAAGGACTATAACCAGAATTAGAGCTATCTCCCAAGGACCTATGAACGGCATCCATACCACTGCATTAGCTGTTTTCCTCTTCATTCTTCTTAAGTTTTCCTAAAGGTTAACCATGATCATTTGAAGTTCGAATTTGCAGGGCCGTTGAGCCTTATCGGACAGAATTGATGCTAAATGCTCAGCTGGACACCGGCTTGCTTAAGGAACGCGTTCAGCTCAGCTCTATAGGGCATCGCCGTTATCGCACCTCGTTTCGTGACTACTAACGCACCGACTGCATTGGCTACCGTTACAGACTTCTCTAAGTCCCATCCTTCGCATACTCCGACTAACAGGCCGGCATTCCATCCGTCGCCAGCACCAGTGGTGTCAACTGGCTTGACACTGAATGCTGGCTTCCTGATCACTCTCCTTTCCGCGGTGTTCACAAAAGACCCCTGCGCACCGAGCTTTATTCCAACCGTTCTAGGACCGAGCTTCAGAGCCCTCGATGCCGCCTTATTAGGCTCCGCGGTTCCCAGAACAAATTGAGCTTCTTCTTTAGAGAAAGTTGCAATATCTGAAAGCTCTAAGGCTTTTCGATATGTTCTCCTCAGGATCTCCTCGTTATCCCAGACATCTGACCGAAGGGTGGGATCGAAAGAAACGGCTACCCCTGACCTTCGGGCGATTCTCATAGCATGAAAAACCGCTCCTCGAGACGGCTGTTGCGAAAGGGCAAAACCCGAAACATGAAGAACCTCAGCTCTCGATATGTAGTTCGGATCGATATCGCCGCGTTCAAGCGAGCTATCAGCTGTCTCTCCAGTCCAAGGTCTTCGATAGAAAAGAAATGTTCGCTCGCCTGTAGTGGGCTCATTCGCCACGAATGTTATTGAGGTTCGCCTCTCTTTTTTCCGCTTGACGTTTGACACGTCGACCTCGTTTTCACGGAGGATTCCGACCAAGAAATCGCCGAATGGGTCTTCTCCTACGGCAGTTATTACGCCTGCGCTTATGCCTAGCCTAGAGACGCCGACCGCTGTATTCATTGGCGCTCCCCCGAAGCACTTCTCAAATGTTCTAGCTCTTGTGTAAGGCACTGGTTCAGTCGAAACGAAATCGACTATTATTTCGCCGATTGCAATCAAACGACTCATACGTTATACCCTTGGACTTAACCATCCATCGTAAATTAAACGTACTAAACAATTTAAAACAGTTAAGGCAAGAGACTGATCACTCCGCAATAACGGCTAATCTTAAATCACTAACGAGCAGTATTGAAAACCTAGGATGGCGCCATGAGTTTTTGGAAACTGTCAGTCGGCGATTGGGTTTTCGCGTCGAAGAGAACTCGTTTCTTCAGTTTTGAGGAACAATTTGCGCTTAAGGAAATCGTCAGACGGATCTCAGAAATAGGCCTAGACGGCATCGACTTTCTGGTAACCGACGCAAACGATTGGAACGGACAAAGGATTGCAGAGACCCGAAATCTCGTCAAGTCTGCAGGACTTGAGGTGATCTCTGTTTCTCCAGATATATGGTCCTCTTGGCCTTTCGGATCACTTGTCAATCCGAGTAGAAAGGAAAGATTGCGCGTAGTAAGACATGTTAAGGAGACCGCTGCAATAGGCAAACAACTGGGCGCAAAACTGCTCAACGTATGGCCTGGGTCTGATAGCATGATCTCTCCTAAGGGCGAGTCATACTGGACTATCTGGGATAGATTCGTGAAATCCGTAGCCGAATGTGTTGACAACGCATCGGATGAGGGTTTAAAGGTCACAGTGGAATACAAGCTGAGAGATCCAGCCGAATTCCAGATCCTGAACAACTCAGACACCTTCATGAGGCTGGCTGAGTCGATTAGATCGTCGAAACTCGGAGCATGTCTAGACACTGGGCATGCTATTCAATGCCGGGAGCATCTTCCATCAGTTGTTAACAAACTGGCTAAGTGGCTTTTTCACGTTCACTTGGACGACAACTACGGCGACTGGGATGATGACCTACCTCCCGGCTACGTTCATGACTTTTCTCAGTTGTTCGAAGCGTTGAGGATGGTCAATTACAGAGGATACCTCATGTTCGACCTCTTCCCGCTTGTCGACCCGTTTGGTGAGGTACGAAGAAGCAAGGAGTACGTGCAAACAGTGTGCTCGAGAATTCGTTCAGGAAGGACTTGGCTCAAGAGGCGTCGTTGAAGAAGCGGTATGGACTAGAAAGTCGCTTTCACTCGGTATTTCCGGATTCAAAACTCTTCTCGGTACGAAAGATATCTTAAATTTTGAATCTGAATAACTATCCGTGAGGCCGAAAGGACGATGAATGAAGAGAAGCAGATTGAGGAAGAGCTTAAGACCGATTTGATAAAGTGCATGATCTCCCTCCATCAAAGAGGTCTAATGACAGGTGTAGGCGGGAATGCAAGCGCAAGAATTCCTGGTTCAGATGAGATATGGATAACTCCAAGCGGGCTTTACAAGCCTAGACTTCGAGTTGAAGACTTGGTTAAGATAGATCTTCAAGGAAACATTGTTGAGGGCGTATTCAAGCCTTCGATGGAGTGGTACTTTCACGTAGCCATTTACAAGAAGAGAAGCGATGTAAATGCTGTCGTCCATACACATAATCCCGTCGCCACGGGTTTGGCGCTAGCTGGAGTAACCATCAAGCCGATAACACTAGAGGCAGCTCTAATGTTGGCTAGAGTTCCGATAATCCCATTCGTTTATCCTGGAACGAAGGAGCTGGGTGAAGCCGTAGGGGAACACGTGTTAGGCAATAGACTGTTGCTGCTACAGAACCATGGAGTCATAGCCGCGGGCTACGATCTGATAGAGGCAGTCTCAGCCGTCGAGATACTCGAAGAATGCGCAACCATGATGCTGGTAGCGAGCCACTTTCGAGAGCCGGCTGTGATTCCTCCGCACGATATAGAACTGATAAAGAAACTCTACAGGATCTAAGTGGAGAAAGATGCATGGTTAACGGCTACGTAGGGCAGCTGCTGCGAGTAGATCTTTCAACGAACACCTTGAAAACTGAGGCTTTGGATCTTGACCTAGCTAAGAAGTACCTAGGCGGTAGCGGTCTGTCAGGGAGGATAATCTACGATGAAGCACCGCCAGAGGTCTCGCCGTTCGATCCCGATAACCGACTTGTCTTCATGACCGGACCGATAACTGGAACAATAGCGCCGGCCTTCGGCCGATACGTCGTCTGTACGCGGTCTCCTTTGACAGGAATATGGGCTGAAGCCCATTCCGCAGGTTTCTGGGGGCCCGAACTGAAGTTTGCAAACTTCGATGGGATAGTTATACAAGGGAAAGCTGAATTTCCAGTCTACCTTTGGATCAAGGATGGAGAAGTAGAAATCAAATCCGCGGAGTGCATCTGGGGAAGAGATACCTTTGAAACTGAAACATTGATCAAGAAAGAATTGGGGGAAGAGAGACTTAGAGTTGCTTGCATAGGTCCTGCCGGAGAGCGACTTGTTAAAATTGCTAATGTAATGAATGACCTTGCAGAGGGAACGGCGCGGACAGCTGGAAGATGCGGAACTGGAGCCGTCATGGGTTCAAAGAACCTGAAGGCGATAGCGGTTCTGGGAACTCGATACTCTGTCCTTCCTGCTGCAAGAGACGAGCTACTGAAAGAGTATGTGAAGAAGATACACATCACTATCAGAAGCCATCCCACGGTTCAAATCTACGCTTCTTTCGGAACCGATGGAATAATGAATATGATGCATGAGTACGGAGATGTACCGATAAAGTACTGGACCGAGGGATACTGGCCGGAGGGTGTGGACAAAATTAGTGGAGAAGCTATGGCAAGGAGAATACTTGTCAAACAGAATGCTTGCTACAGATGCCCAATAGCTTGCCGAAGATACGTGAAAGTAAGTGAAGGGCAGTATCAGACTGTTGAGGGTGAGGGCCCTGAGTATGAGAGCGCTGCTTCGCTCGGCGCTCTATGTCTTAACGACAATCTCGAATCTATCGCCAAGGCAAACGAGTTGTGCAATAGATATGGCATAGACACGATATCGACGGGGAGCGTGATGGCATTCGCGATGGAATGCCGCCAAAGAGGTTTGATAACTGACCACGACATAGATGGAGTGGACTTAAGGTGGGGTAACCATCTGGCTATGATCGAAATGATACATAAGATTGCAAGAAGGGAAGGATTCGGAGCTACACTTGCAGAGGGAGTCAAGAGAGCAGCGGAGATCATAGGACACCGCGCCGATGAGTTTGCAATGCATGTGAAGGGGTTGGAGATACCTATGCACGATCCGAGAGCCTTCAAGGGGATGGGCCTCCAATACGCGACATCGCATAGGGGGGCATGCCATTTGAGAGGACTGGTTTACGAAATAGAACAGGGCGGCAGAATTCCGGACTTGGGAATACATGAGCGAGTGGAGAGATTTCCAGTCGAGGGAAAAGCTCGAATCGTGATAACGATGCAGAACTGGCACGAAGTACTGGACAGCCTGATAATGTGCAAATTCGCCTTTCTCCCGCCAGGCTCGGTTGCAGCTATATTCTCTATGGTAACGGGTTGGACGGTGAGGCATCAAGAACTTATGGAAGCTGGAGAAAGAAGCTGGAACGTCAAGAGAGCATTCAATATCAAATGTGGCGTTACCGCGAGGGATGATACATTGCCGAGGAGACTCTTATCTGAACCGCTGAGAAACGGCGGGTCCAAAGGTCAAATAGTCGAACTAGACAAAATGCTTCCGCAGTATTATAAGTTGAGAGGGTGGACCCCCAATGGCATCCCCACAAAGGAGAAACTAGACTCACTGGGTCTACATGATATAGCAAACGACTTAGCGAAGTACGTAGCCAACTGAAAAGCGAGAAGTGTTAGTCATATCCTTGACTTCAAATATTCTGCCATGATCGGCGCTATCGGAATAACGCTCTCGGGCTGTAAGATAGAATCAGTTGTAACTATCTGGCTGACACCTGCCTCACGTAGCCTCTCTCTTGCATTGTCGATGAAGAGAGCGTGCGTCACAGCTACCACAACTCTCCTAGCACCCTTCGCCAGAGCAAATTGAGTTGCTTTGAGAATTGTTCCACCTGTGCCAAGTATGTCGTCGAATATAACGACATCCTTCCCCTGAAGATCAGCTGTCTTCTCGTAGATCTTAGGGTATTCCCACCCAGTCTTCCTCCTCTTCCTTAGGAAGACAAAGTGATCTCCGACTATATCTCTAATCATATCCGCAAGTGGTGTGTGACCTCTGTCCGGAATTATTGTTGCCGGAGCTTCTATACCCAAATTGCTCTTCACGTAACGGGCGAGCGCTCTACCCGCTGAAAGATTGTAGGCCTTAACTCCGTAAAGAGAGAATGGGCCGAGTCGTCTGTACAGGTGAACATCTAACGTGTAGAGTCTATCCACACGAATAGCATTCAGAATCTTCGCAACTGTGCGAGCGCTTATCGCCTCGCCTCTTTTAAACTCCTTGTCTTGCCTAGCGTAAGCCAGGTATGGAATGATCACATCGATTCGTTTGGCCTTCAACCTTCTGAAAGTGTCTAAAGTTATGAAGAGTTCTACGAGGCATGTGTCTTGAGGTGGAGCTGTCGACTGCACGTAGATGACATGTTTTCCTTTAACATCGTCCAAGATTCTGACGTAGGTCTCCTCATCTGGGAACCTTTTAACCTCCAGCCCTCCCAGATCTGCCCCGAGCGCTCTCGCCAGCTCTTCCGCTACGTTTATGGAGTTGGAGCAGGTTCCGCCGAAAACAATCTTCACTTGTATACAGCCCCTTTCGGCCGCCGTACAGACCTATCTTTGGCAAGAATGGTTTAAGTCTCTTTCGTAGCAGGATCGTCACGCTCAGTTGATTATGCAGGAAACCTTTAGAGCTTGCTCTGATCGAAAGCATGAGGCCTCTGCATTGGCTGTGTTTGAGCCTTCCTTTCAGGAAACTGTTTTGGAACTACTGCTATACAAAACATCTAATACATAGATTCGGGTAAAATACGGTGCCGGATCTGAGGCTTAACGAGTTTGAATCGTGCGAGGCCAGCGGTAAAGATTGCACCATCGCTCCTGTCAGCAGACTTCAGCCAGCTAGGGGTTGAAGTTAAGAAAGCAGAGGAGGGAGGTGCAGATCTACTGCACTTCGATATAATGGACGGCCACTTCGTTCCGAACATAACCTTTGGACCTATGATTATAGAGGCGTTGAGAGATAAGACGAGTTTGCCTTTCTATGTGCATCTGATGATAGAGAAGCCTGACGAGTATATTGAGCGCTTTGTAGAGGCCGGAGCTAACCTCTTGATAGTTCATGTTGAAGCCTGCAAGCACCTGCAACGTACGATCCAGCATATCAAGGATCAAAAAGTCGGAGTTGGGGTGGCGCTGAACCCTGCGACTCCCTTGGATACGTTAGAGTATGTGTTAGGCGATTTGGACATGATCTTAATTATGACGGTTAACCCCGGTTTTGGAGGGCAGGAGTTCATCAGAATGATGCTCCCCAAGATTAAGAGAGCGAGACAGATGATTGATGAGGAGGACTTCAAGATAGATTTAGGCGTTGACGGAGGCATCAATGAGGAGACGGCACCACTTGCCGTAAGGATGGGAGCAACTGTCCTTATAGCTGGAACAGCCGTCTTCGGCCACACAGACATTAAGCGGGTTATTCAAAGCTTGAGGCAGAGTATAGAAGCAATTTAGTCTATCGTACGATCAAGCCGTACAAGATCATGGCTGTAGAGTATCAGAGCCGCTGAATCCTTGCGTTCGCGGCAGTGGCTCTTGGGACTGAAGCAGTTTGCTTGGATGCGGATGAAATCGCAAGAGATGCGCGGAGTCTTTCACTTCTCTCCTAGCTTATGCTTATGACATGCTGTCACGAGCAAAGACTAGAGACCTCTAGCCTGGAAGAAACTAGCCATCTTCATCCGAAGAAAGTCTTCGCCGCATCTAGCAACTCTGAGTCGACTGTCTTTATTTCGGCCACAGCCTTCTCCAACTCGACCGGAACTATCTTCGTTCCTCTGAGGCTTACCATCATTCCAAACTTTCCATCCTTGACTAAGTCCACCGCTGACACGCCGAATCTTGTTGCGAGTACGCGATCGTATGTTGAAGGTGAGCCCCCTCTCAATATGTAGCCTAGGACGGTTGCTCTCGTTTGAGCTCCAGTCCGCTTCTCTATCTCTTCAGCTAGGAACTGGCCTATTCCTCCCAGTCTGACGTGGCCGAATTCGTCCAAGCGTTTGTCTTGAGCGATTAGGCCCTTCACGTTCTTCAGTGAAGCTCCCTCAGCGACCACGATGACCGTAGCCTTTCCTTCCGCCGTCCTCCTCTTAACGAAATCAGCGACTTCTTCTATGTCGAAAGGTTCCTCGGGGATCAATATCAAGTCGGCTCCACCAGCCATGCCTGCATAGATTGTGATCCACCCTGCGTGTCGCCCCATAACTTCTACAACCATGACTCTATCATGGGACCTGGCGGTGTCCACAATCCTATCTATGGCTTCTGTAGCGATGTTCACGGCCGTATCAAACCCAAAGGTTACATCTGTGGCGGATAGATCGTTGTCAATCGTCTTCGGAACGCCTACTACCTTGAGGCCTCTCTTCGCAAGTTGATTCGCTGCGCCTAGAGTATCTTCACCCCCGATTGCGATTAAAGCATCCAACCCCATCTTCTTCATATTTTCAAGAATCGTTTCCGGCCCACCAGCCCTCTTCATAGGGTTCGTTCTAGAAGTCTTCAGAATAGTTCCTCCCGTCTTCAAGAGGTCGGCGACATCATCATATCTAAGTGGCACAGCCTCGCGTTCGAGCATTCCTGCCCATCCATGCTTCACTCCAACCACCTCGAACCCATACTTCTCCGATCGCTTCACTATAGCCCTGATGACCGCATTCAATCCCGGGCAGTCTCCGCCTCCAGTGAGTACTCCAATCCTCAACACTTACCACGTTCCCCCCAAGCTTTCCCAGCACAACCGAAGAGACGCATCTTCTCTCTTACAGCTTCCTTCATCTCAAGCTTGGCTCTGGCAAGTATCTTGCGTGGATCTATCTCATCAGGCTTCTCCTTTAGAACGATACTGATTCCTCGGGTGAACGCTTTCCGTAGCTCCGTATCGATGTTTATCTTACAGATCCCGGCCTTGACGGCTTCTCGAACCATGTCGTCTGGGGCTCCTGAAGCACCATGTAGGACGAGGGGGATCTTCACACGCTTTCTAATCTCTTCTATCAATGGTATATTCAGTGCGGCTTCCCTTTTCCTCATCCCATGAACGGTACCAACAGACACCGCGAGAGCATCCACCTGAGTCTCGTTCACAAATCTTTCAGCCTCATCCGGGTCAGTCATCATAGCCTCTCGCTCCGCAACTGAGATCTGGTCCTCAACCCCACTTATCCGACCTAACTCCCCCTCTATAGAGATACCTACCATATGTGCAATCTCTGAGATCTTCTTCGTGTTGGCCATGTTCTGTTCCAGCGGGAGCTTCGATCCGTCATACATGACGCTTGAAAACCCCGACCTTATGCACTTAACCACTTGAACAATGTCTGTACCGTGGTCTAAGTGAAGCGACATAGGAACCGTCGCCATCTCGGAAGCTACTCTCGATATTCCTAGTATGTAGTCGAGTCCAGCATACTTGATCGCACCCTGACTAGCTTGAAGAATGACTGGCGACCTCTCCTCCTCAGCGGTCTCAACGATCGCCTGGACGATCTCCATATTGTTCATATTGAACGCTCCGACAGCGTACCTTCTTTCTTGAGCTTTATTCAAAAGAAAAGCATTTGTAACGAAGCCCATCTCTCGCAGCCCCTTCCCCTACATGGATACGCAAGGGACTGAAAAAGTTTGCGCGGAACCATGTTAAACTTGAGCCTCGCAGGACTCACTTTGGAAACTCTTCCAATAGAGTGTTTGCTGTTATGGTGTTCAGTGTTCAAATCGATTCAACTATTTGTATGACAAGGAGAACCGAATAGTGTGTGTAATCGGCAGATAGCTCGAAGGTGTCAACTTCATAGCCCTATGATATATAAACGTCAATTTCAGTGTTATATGGAAGGCGATAATAATCTATGAGGCTCTGGCTGGATACAGCGAATATTGATGACATTAAGACAGCTGTCAGTTGGGGCGTGATATCTGGCGTAACGACGAACCCGTCATTGGTTGCCAAGGAGGGTTTCGAGGTTCCGTTCAAAAGTGTCGTCAAGATGATATGCGACATAGTCAACGGTCCTGTGAGCGCTGAGGTTGTCAGCCTAGATGCAGATGGGATGGTAAGAGAGGCTAAGGAGCTTTCATCTCTCTCCCCTCACGTAGTCGTCAAGATACCTATCACGAAAGAAGGTTTGAAAGCTATTCGCGCGCTGAGCCAACTCGGGATAAGAGTCAATTGCACGCTCAGCTTTTCTGCGAACCAAGCTCTACTAGCAGCTAGGGCAGGGGCCGCATATGTCAGCCCGTTCTTAGGCAGGCTTGATGACATTGGGAACGAAGGTATGCAGATCCTCAGGGACATAGTGCGGATATTCAGAAATTACGATGAGATAAAGACGCAGGTGATAGCTGCTAGCATAAGGAATCCGATTCACGTCATCGAGGCAGCAAAGGCGGGAGCTGACGTGGCGACGATACCGTTCAGCGTTGTTGAACAAATGCTGAAGCATCCGCTGACAGATATTGGCATACAGAGATTTTCGGACGATTGGAAGAAAAGCGGAATTAGCTTCAGGTAACAGAATTGAACCTCGAGGATTGAGATCATGACTATTTTTGACGATAAGAGGAGACCGCACGACGATGAAGTCGTCGCCAAATTGAATAGAATTGCCCTAAAGCTTAGACGGAATATTTTGATTATGACGACTAAGGCTGGCTCTGGTCACCCGGGCGGTTCGCTTTCTTCAGCGGACATTGTGACCGCGCTTTACTTCCATCACCTTAGACATGACCCAGAAAACCCGAAATGGGAGGATAGGGACCGATTCGTGCTATCCAAGGGTCACGGTTGCCCGGCACTTTACGCAGCTTTGGCTGAATCGGGTTACTTCCCAGAAGATACGCTTTGGACTCTTAGAAAGATGGGCAGTATCCTTCAAGGGCATCCAGATATGAATAAGACTCCTGGTGTTGAAGCGTCCACTGGAAATCTGGGTCAAGGACTCTCTGTTGCGCTTGGCATAGCTCTAGCCGGGCGGATCGATCGTAAGAAGTATCGTGTATTCGCCTTGTTGGGCGATGGGGAAATAGATGAAGGTCAGATCTGGGAAGCGGCAATGGCTGCTGCTCACTATAAGGTTGACAACCTTACGGCGATTCTTGATTTGAACGGGATACAATTAGACGGGTTGACGAAGGACATTATGTCTTTGGAGCCTGTTGCTGACAAGTGGCGAGCGTTTGGCTGGCATGTTATAGAGATCGATGGCCACAATATGAGGGAGATCCTTGATGCCTTGGATAGAGCTGAACACGTGAAGTACATGCCCACAATAATAATCGCCCACACGGTTAAGGGTAAGGGTGTCTCATTCATGGAAGGTCAGGTTAAGTTTCACGGTACCGCTCTCACCGAGGAACAGTTGGTTAAAGCGCTGGAAGAATTGAAGTTGGAGGCTGAGAATTGATTAGGAAGGCCGCCACTAGGGAAGCTTATGGAGAAGCCCTAGTTGAACTGGGAAGAGTCGATAACCGGATTGTCGTGTTGGACGCTGATCTCTCAACTTCAACCAGAACAATTCTCTTCGCTAAGGAGTTTCCAGACAGATTCTTCAACTTCGGTATAGCGGAAGCGAATATGATGTGCGTAGCCGCTGGGCTTGCCTCTTGCGGTAAGGTAGTTTTCGCCAGTACATTCGCAGTCTTTGCGTCTGGGAGAGCGTATAACCAGTTCAGAACCTCCATCGCGTACCCTCAGCTTAATGTGAAGGTGGTTGCGACGCATGGTGGTATAAGTGTTGGAGAGGATGGGGTTACGCATCAATGCGTCGAAGATATAGCTATGATGAGGGCTTTGCCGCACACAAATGTGATCGTCCCCGCGGACGGCATCGAAACCAAGGAGGCGGTGAAAGCGATTATCGAGTGGCCTGGGCCGGTATACATGAGGCTTAGTCGCCCAGCGACGCCTTTGATCTATGAAGAAGGCTACAAGCTTAACGGGAGACCTCTCAGATACAAGGTCGGCGATGCTGTGAAACTTATGGAAGGCAAGGATGTAACAATAGTAGCTACGGGGATAATGGTGAGTGAAGCTTTGACAGCGGCGGCCAGCTTGGAGAAGGAAGGTATTAGCGCGGCTATAATGAATGTTCATACAATTAAACCGCTAGATGAGTCCGCAATAGTGAAGACAGCCAAGGAGACAGGAGCGGTCGTTACAGCTGAAGAGCATAGCATCCTCGGCGGCCTAGGCGGCGCTGTGGCGGAGGTTCTGGTCGAGAACGCTCAGGTGCCCATGATCCGGGTAGGAATCAGAGACGCCTTCGGAGAATCAGGGACCACAAGTGAACTACTTATGAAGTATGGGTTGACCGCTCCAGATATCATCGAAGCCTCAAAGAGAGCCATCAAGATGAAAAAGTAAACGCATATGTTATCAGCAGATATTCAGTACTTTGATTTAACCCAGAGCTCTGTTACCGATCACTCAGAGCTTGTCGAGATCAAAGAGCTGAACGCTGTGGAAGTAATAATAGATTTCGGAACGATCAAGAGATCGACGTAAGTTCTTTTAGGATCGCGATACTTCTACTTGTGCCTAAGCGATTTGCTCCAGCCTTAATCAGCTGGCAAGCCTGATTGAAATGCCTTATTCCTCCTGCTGCCTTGACACCCATTTCGCTGCCCACGGTTCGCCGCATGAGCTTAACATCGCGAACTGAAGCCCCTGAAGGCCCATAGCCAGTTGAAGTCTTGACGAAGTGTGCCCCTGCATCCTTTGCGATAAGGCATGCCTTTACCTTCTCCTTATCCGTCAAATAACCTGCCTCAATAATAACTTTGACAACAGCCCCTTCGGCCGCCCTAACAACTGCTTCAATATCACTCCTCACATGGTCATAGTCCCTTGACCTTAATGCGCCAATATTCATCACCATATCAACCTCGTCAGCTCCATCCGAAATTGCAAGACCAGTCTCGAAAGCTTTAACTTTTGTGAAAGTGGCACCGAATGGA
>CAYOZM010000002.1:0-40435 GCA_964408475.1 uncultured Candidatus Bathyarchaeia archaeon
AGGTGGGCTGTCTACGCCGAGGTCGTATACCTCGAATCCAGATCCTTCCAGCAATATGGCAACAATATTCTTTCCAATATCGTGGAGGTCGCCTCTAACTGTGCCGATAACAACTCTTCCTAGAGGTTCTCTCTTAGCGTCCTTAAGGTATGGTTCTAGAACCTTCATCCCTTCTTTCATAGTCTCGCCGGCCATTAGAAGCTCAGCTAGAAAGTACTCGCCAGCTTCATACTTCTGGCCGACTATGTCCATCCCCTTCGCTAGGCCTTCCATGACGACCGTATAGGCCGGGATTCCAGTTTGAACAGCCTTCTCTGCCAGCAGTTTGATCTTATCTATATCGAGCGAGACTACGCTCTCCATGATCTCTTTCAGAATCTGTTCCTTGCTCAATGACATTCCCCTCTTCTCAAGTTGAATGATGCTCGGATAATACGTTTGCTCAACGTAAAAGCCATTTCCTCCTCCTAGACCAAGATGGCTTCTATGCCTAGCAGATCGCAAATTTCCAGAAGTTCTTCCTTAACCTCTCCATAAGCCATATGCATATGGTTTGAACGGACATTCTGAACGAGCATCCTTGGGTCGCCGTCAAGTCTGACGAATGCATGAGGCCAGACATAGCGAACTTCTTTGAATCTTTCCTTAGGCTGCTGGAACGCTTCACCCGTGGCTATCAGCATAACGTATTTGCCTTTGACTCTGCTGAGCCTAGCCAAGGTGACTCTGCCGGGTTTACAGCAGAATATCGTGGTGCATCCCTGCTGCCTTCCTAGGTACTCGTACTGGAGTCCCAAGTCCACGTCTTTTCTTGAGGTCGCTAGACTGCTGGCTATCGATCCGCAATTGACCAACCTCAATATTTTCTCTTCGAAGTCTACATCATTCACATCAGCGAACATTACAGCTTGATCCGTCAAAAGGTGAAGCATCTGCATCGTCAATGCAGCGTTGAGATCGGATTCACATGCAGTGACTATCCCATCATCGTTGAGCATGCATACGGGAAGACAGTATGACACGTAGTTGCCGATCACCTCGTCTTGGCATTTTATAGCGATAAAGTCGTATCCGTCTTCATCCACTATCTTTTTTACAGCATGATATAGTCGCGATGAGCGGAGTAGCTTCTCCTCAGGTGGGTAGATCTTGCCGAATTCCTTACGAATCTTCTCCATCGTTTCCTCAACAGTTTCGCGCGGAACTCTCTCAGCTTCAAGTATCACTCGATACTGGTCCACATGCTCTATCTCAACCTGAAAGGTGGACTTCACTTGAGCCATGTCCACCATGGTAGTATACATCCCTGCGACACGCCCTCCTATCAACCCTAGCTTTCGTCTCTTCATTCTGTTCACTACCATGGCGGCCTTGGCGAACGAGGTAATGTCCCTGATTACTTCAACGTCTTTCGGCGAGCCGTACACGAACTTGTGCTTTATCCCAACTTCGTCCATTGAACCGTGAGTCACACCTGCTCCAGTAAGTGAGAAGGCGGCTGCGTCGCGTGGACTCCATAAGATCGTCGGTAGTGTAACCTCTTGAGCAGCAGTGACGACCTGAGGCGCATATATCCACGTTCCTAACAGATAGACTATACTATCGGCTCCGTTTCTCTCCACGGATTTTGCTGCATTCACAGTTTCATCAACTGTAAATGCAAGTTCTTCCCGATATAGAACCTCCAGCCCAGCTTTCTCCAACTCTTCTTTGGCGAGCGTATTCCAATGTTTAGCCAAATCAACTCTTTCTCTCGGAAGCGAAACGGTTATCAAACCGGTTTTGGCTTTCGGCAAGAGAACTCATCTCGAAATAGATTGCTAACCAATCCGCCGTCTATTTGCTCGATTACGATTAAAAGCTTTAATCCGTGGCGCCAGTTTGACCATTAGACTGTTGAGTAGCAGCTTGCCCAAGCGTCCCGTTGTCATATCTTAGAAGAAGGAGTTGAAGATGGTCAAGGTTAAAGAGATGCTAAAGATTCTCAGTAAAGATCAGGTATACCAGATTCATATGGCTTCTATGCAGATACTTGAGAAGATAGGTGTAAAACTTCCGGATTCAGATCTGCTGAAGACTTTAGAAGAGACCGGGGCGATCGTCAACTACAAGTCTTGCATAGCAAAGTTCCCTCAAGAGCTCGTCATGGAGTTCGTAGGGAGAATCCCTAATCAATGGACTATCTATGCTCGAAATCCTGAGAGTAATATGAAAGTCGGCTACGGCGAGATGAGAACTCTGTCGAGTGGCGGCCATATCAACCTAATAGATCCGATGACCAAGACCAGACGAATAGGAACTACTGAAGACCTTGAAAAGGGAATCAAAATCGGAGACGCTTTAGAGAATATCACTATTGTTGGCCCATTGATTCTTCCAGCTCATGATATTCCAATAGAAGCCCTTGACGTATACGCATACGCTCAGTTGATCAGAGGTTCCTCTAAGATAGTCTTCACTTGGATCTACAATGAGAAGACAGCTAGGTATGTACTGAAGATCTTCGAGATACTGGCTGGCGGCGAAGAAGTTCTTAGAAAGAAGCCTATGCTCTGGTACTTCTGTGAACCAACTAGCCCCCTTACCTTCGCAACGAATGCTTTAGGTGTTTTGAAGCTCTTCGCTCGATACGGCTTACCTGTGACATTCGGCCCTATGGTTATGGCTTCCGCCACCGGTCCAGCTACTCTTGCGGGAACTCTAGCTGTTGAGAATGCTGAGATCATTGCCGGTGCTGTTATAACCCAGATCTTGAATCCGGGGGTCCCAGTCGAGTACGGGGGCATCCCTCACATATTCGATCAAAGATCAGGTATGATCGCTTTTGGCTCTCCTGAGCAGGGCGTTATGGCGGCTGCAATAACCCAAGTTGGACGCTTCTACGGTTTCCCAGTGCATGTGAACACCGGCCTGACCGACTCTAAGGTTCCTGATGCGCAATCGGCCTTTGAGAAGGGTATGACTCTCCTCATGGGCGGTTTGGCTGGAGCTGAACTCTACGGTCATCTTGGGATTCTAGGCGCTGATCAAGGCGTTTCTTTTGAACAGTTAGTAATAGATGACGAGATTGTTTCTTACTTGAAGCGAATGCTAAGTGACTTTCGAACTGAGCAGGAAGACTTGGCTGTCGATGTTGCCGAAAATGTTGGGCCAGGGGGGTCATTCTTGACGCAGAGGCATACTTTACAGCATCTGCGAAGCGAGTTCTGGTACCCTACACTATGCGATCGAAGTAGTTGGGACAAGTGGTGTGAGAAAGGCGCTAAAGATATGTTGGCTAGAGCTCATCAAAGGGTTGAAGAGATCCTGAAATCTCACCAGCCTGAAGCTCTCGACAAGGATATAGAGAAGGCAATAGACCAGCAGGTTCGATCTGCCTTGAAGGAGCTCATGAAGTAGAGGCGTCAAGCTTCTGGATCATAGATGAGCGGAAAGCTTCATCGTGTTGGAGAATTGGGTGAAACTTGCCCCTCGAGTGCGTCCTCTTCGATTTGGGTGAGACTCTTGTCACTCGTGAGGTAGAAGACAGAGCTGTAGACATAGTCGCTTTGTATAGGCTTGTCACGTTCGCAAATAGGAGCGGCTACGGAATAGGCAGAGAGCCTTTGACCTCTCTCTTCCTCGAGAATTATAGGAGATTCGACGAGCTTAGAGAGAGATTCCTAGTCGAGGTTCCGATGAGATGGTGGCTGGGCAATCTTCTATCTCATGTTTCTTCCCGCAGGATCGATGAGCGACTGCTCAGGCGGGCTGTGGATATATTCGTCGAAGCGAGATCCTCTGGCGTAGTGTCTTTTCCAGAGGTGCCGAAGATTCTAAGTCTCTTGGCAAGGAAATATCGACTCGGCATCGTGACAAATACTTCATCCAGCGAAGTGCCAGACCGAGTCTTATCTCAACTGAAACTGCGAGACTACTTCAGTGTCGTCGCTAGATCAGCTGAATTGGGGATTAGGAAGCCATATCAAGGAATCTTCTGTTATGCATTGAGAGAATTAGGTGCAGAAGCGGAAGATACTGCCTTTGTTGGAGACTCTATTAAACATGATATAATCGGCGCGAAATCCATAGGAATGAAGACCATCCTTATCGATAGGAGGCGACGATACAAAAGGAAGATATTGCAGGCTGATGTAACGCTAAGGAGTTTAAGGAGACTCCCGAAGATCCTAACCAGCCTTTGAGAGTCTTAGCTGACTCAACAAGCGTTTTTAGCAAGATCCGTAAGAGACTAGCTAACGCCCTGATAGGAGATTGGAATTGCGCCCGGTGATAGCTGTTCATGGCGGGGCTGGTTTCTGGCCGCTGAGAAAGCATAGGCTAGCGTTGAAAGGGGTTGAAGATGCCGCGATGAGAGGTTACTCTGTCTTGGCGAAGGGCGGAACTGCGTTGAAAGCTGTTGAGGAAGCAACGATTTCGATGGAGGACAGTTCAGTATTCAATGCTGGAGTAGGATCAAACTTGAACTTGAAGGGCGAGGAGGAGATGGATGCATCTATCATGGATGGAAGAACATTACGCGCGGGCGCAGTGGCTCTCGTCAAATCCTTCAAGAACCCAGTGAGTCTAGCTAGACTGGTAATGGAGAAGACCGACCACGTCCTCTTGGCGGGTATAGGGGCTCAGAGGCTGGGCGAGCTCTACGCCTTGCAAAGAGCAGCACCGGTGAACGGAGCCAGACTTGAAGAATGGAAGAAGCTTAAGCTTCGGCTACTTTCCGGAAAGATTGGAGATATGCCGAAGACACTGCAACTTCTTCGAAAACATCCCGAGATAGAGGTTGGAACAGTGGGGGCGATAGCGATAGACATGAATGAAGATGTTGCTGCAGCCACTTCGACCGGGGGAATCGCCTTGAAGTTTCCAGGGAGAATAGGTGACACACCCTTAATCGGATGCGGGACATACGCTGACGATGAATCTGGCGCTGCTTCAGCGACAGGAGTTGGTGAAGGAGCGATAAGATCGGTCCTCGCAAAGACCGCTTGTGACCTCATGTCAGAGGGAGCTGCTGCTCAGAAAGCTGCGGAACGAGCTGTTGAACTCGAGAATAGGAGAATCGGCTTACCGATTGGAATAATAACCTTAGACAGGAAGGGAAACGTTGGAGCAGCTCATAGCACACCGAATATTTGTTGGGCCTTCATGAGAAAGGGCCTGAGGAAGCCGGATGCTAAGATGAAGGCCGAGTACTTTCAGATCCGAAAAAGTTTTCGTCTAAATGAGAATTTTAACCAAAAACTTTAAAAACGAGGCACGAGAGGCAACAATTAGCTCCGTAGCGTACGGAGGCAAAAGTAATGAAAATCACGAAGGGAGAAGAAGAGGAGTGGGGCGAGGAAGAGGAGTGGGGCGAAGAGGAAGAATGGAGCGAGGAAGAGGGCTGGGAAGAAGAAGAATGGTAGCCCCTGCGTGAACTTCTCTCTTTTTACAATCGATCTATGTTTTGTCTTCTATAAAGCGGCGCATTACCTGCTGATCTGGTTGAAACAATATGGTTAGGGTCGCGGTTCTCGACAGAGAAAGATGTAAACCGAAGGACTGTCAGCATGAGTGCAGAAACTTCTGCCCAGAAGTTCGGAACAGAATCGATGCAGTGGTCTTCTCTGATGGCGAGGATAAACCGCCTACAATAGTCGAATCTCTCTGCACCGGCTGCGGGATATGTGTCAAGAAATGCCCTTACAAAGTCATAACGATAATAAACTTGCCTGAAGAGCTGAAAGAAGAGTGTAGCCATAGATACGGCCCAAACATGTTCAAGCTCTTCCGATTGCCGATCCCCAAGGAAGGCGTCATCACAGGGCTTATTGGCAGAAACGGAACTGGAAAGACGACCGCTCTAAGAATACTCTCTGGAGAGATAAGACCCAACCTTGGGGAATACGATTCCCCCCCTGACTGGGAGACAGTGATAAGACATTATAGAGGTTCAATCCTTCAAGACTATTTTGAGAAGCTGTCGAAAAGTAAGCTTAAGGTCGTTCATAAACCGCAGTACGTTGATGTTATTCCAAGATACGTTAAAGGCAGAGTCTCAACTCTCTTGCAGAAGACTGACCGAACAGGAAAACTGGCTAAACTCGTCGCAGATCTTCAATTGAAGAGCATCTTGAACAGATCTATCGGCGTATTGAGCGGCGGGGAGCTCCAAAGGGTAGCGATCGCCGCAGCGATCTGCCGTGAGGCTGATGTATATATTTTCGACGAGCCGTCGAGCCATCTCGATGTCAGTCAGAGGTTGAGAGCTGCGAAAGCTATAAGGAGTCTTGTTGATGAAGGGAAGACAGTCTTGATAGCTGAACACGACCTAGCGATGCTCGACTACCTATCCGATCAAGTCTGTGTACTCTACGGCGAGCCCGCGGCGTATGGGATTATCTCTAATGTGCATGGGGTTAGAGTTGGAATAAACATCTACTTGGAGGGCTTCATTCCGGACGAAAATATGAGGTTCAGATCACAGCCGATAAAGTTCCATGTGAAACCTCCGAGAGAACTGAAGCAGATGGAAGCTTGGAAACTAAACTGGTCTTCTATGGAGAAATCTTTCGGAAGCTTCAGATTGAGAGTTGATGCAGGCGAGGTAAGGCAAGGTGAAACCATAGGAATCCTCGGGCCGAACGGCATAGGTAAGACGACTTTCATAAAGCTTCTAGCGAAGCTAGAGAAACCTGACAAGGGAGAGGCACCCCCACTAGAAGGATTGACGGTCAGCTACAAGCCGCAGTACATCTCCGCTCAATACGAGGGTTCTGTCTATTCACTTTTGAGAGATGTAGGGGGAGAAAGATACGGAACTGACTTCTTTGAGGACGAATTGGTAAGACCTTTGGCCTTGAAGAAATTTCTCGATAGAGATGTTGAAGATTTAAGTGGAGGAGAACTCCAACGCGTAGCGATAGCAGCTTGCCTCGTTAAGGAGGCCCACCTATACTTGATAGATGAACCAAGCGCATACCTAGATGTTGAGGAGAGACTTGCGGCTGCACGAGCTATTAGGAAAGTGGTGGAAGGACTTGAAGCATTCGGCTTCGTCGTAGAACATGACATTGTAGCTCAAGACTTCATCGCCGATAGACTGATGATCTTCACTGGTAAACCTGGAGCTGAAGGGCATGCGGAGAGCCCAGTTTCTCTAAGAGACGGGATGAACTCTTTCCTAACCGATATGAAGATCACCTTCAGAAGAGACCCAGTGACAGGTAGACCTAGAGTTAACAAACCCGAGAGTAAGATAGATCGAATGCAGAAGGAGAAGGGCGAGTACTATTACATTCCTGAAGAAGAATCGACTGAAATTTAGGCACAAGCACTGCTTATCTTCTAGCATCATTCGAAAGGGACCCTAAGCGACCCCTTTCTAGAACCTGTAGAAATCTATACAGGGCACAAGTTGAAACCCAGCATACTCGGACCATTCTTTCCAGTTTTGTTTTGCCAATATGCCATCTTCAGCGCGCATGGAGCAGTCTGTGTTTCTTCAGATAGTCTAAAACCAGCTCAAGATCATGCCTCGAGAGTCTTCTCTTGCCGTCGAGAACATCCTCGATAAAAGTTGTATTTGGGCTTTGACCCATATGGAAGAGGCATTCACGCCAGAAAGCTCTCTTCGACCCGGCGAGCTCAAATGCCTTCCTTATCAGATTCAGTTCCTCCATCTCGGACCATTCCCCTCCTCTATTCAGCTCCATCATTCTGACGAACGATTTCTTCCAGCTTCTCAACGATGCACAGTGCAAAGAGAAGAGCTGTTCGATAGTTCCTTTCAACCTGCAGTTGTCGCCGTACCGTCTCAACAGTCTCCAGTATGTGATCCTCTACTGCGAGACTCCTTTCACGAGGCGTCTCAACAGAAAATATTTGCTGTTTATGTTTTCTACTCATTTCAAAAACCTCCTGGAAGCAGAACAACGGGCTAGAGCGTTCTTCTCCCAGCTCATAGGTGTCTAAAGCCCATGCTGGACTTGGTGATCATAAGAATAGTCCTCAGCATGGAACACCTATACATCTGGAAGCTTCTCCTAGCCCAGAGTTTACCAAAGTTGATGCATCAAATCAATATATAAAATTTAGTCTCCAGAACGCTTTAACGTGTTGTTGACATAGCTTCTTTTAAACACTTTAAAACCTTAGCCGCACCAAGCATTATCGGGAGCTCTTCTTCTATCTCAATCCCTAACTTCCCGAGCAAGGACCTTATATCGGTCTTCAAAAATTCTGAATAATATTTACTCTCGTAAAGCTTAGCGAGGTGACGTATCAAATATCTACCGATCTTGTTCTTTGGCAGAGCATAATCGACAATTATTAGAATACCTTTCGGCCTGCTAACTCTGACCATTTCCTTTAACACTTTCACCCTAATGGTTGAGGGCATATCATGCAAAGCAAAGGATACAGAAGAAACATCGAAACGGTTATCATTAAAAGGCATATTCGTGGCGTCAGCCACCTCAAATTCCACGTTCCCATACTTGTTTTTCTCGCTGGCTACTTCAAGCATATCTTCAGATAGGTCAATCCCAACGACATCATACCCTCTTCTTGCGAATGCAAATGCTTGTTCTCCAGTTCCAGTGCATACATCTAATATTATTGAACCCTCTCTCGCGTAAGTGAATTCTACAACTTTATCCCTTACTCCAGAAACAAACAACTCCACCATGTCATAGAAAGGAGCCAATCTTCCAAACCACTTCTTCGTATATGAGTAATAATCTTCCTTCATTGTCTTTGCCTACATTCTATCTGACTGTAGTAAGCACTCTATCTAACATATTTGCTATAGGAAAAGTTCTGTTAAGGCGAATTCAAGCGAATCGCAAGGAAGCTTCCTACCCACTATTATGTGGCCGATGTGAGGTCGATGCAAAAATTTGGAAAGCATATGTGGGTTCCCGAACTCCACTAGAGAATAGCTTTTCTGTCCTCTCAATCTTGACGATAGTTCTTTCTCTCCTATCTCCAATCTTGGTGTTCCCTTGTTTAATCTGGAAAGTTGCCTATCGATTCTTGAAGACCAAGATTTAACTAACAGAACGGTTGTTCTAGCATAGCGAGGAGGATCAAACTCTAGATGCCGTACTACTGCTTGGAATGCGGAGGAGATCTCTCATACGATTCCAAGTTGAAACAATACGCATGCAAGAGCTGCGGCCTGACGTTTACATTCCAGCAATTGATGGAAGGAAAAGACGAAATGTATGGAGGTAGAGAGACTAGTGAAGAACAACGGAAGAGGAGGCAGAAAGAGTACTTGAAATGGTGGCTCTCGAAGAAGGAGTAGATTGAGTATGCAAGCTGGCTTCGGTGAAATCAGAATTGGCTTGCTCAGTAGAGATAATCTGCGTCGGGAATGAACTTCTAATCGGGAAGACATTGAATACTAATGCTCAATGGCTCGCGGATCAAATAACCCGACTCGGCGGCAAAGTCACTCGAATAATAGAGGTCGGGGACGACGTTCAAGAAATCGCCTCTGTAGTAAAGGAAGCTGTAAGGAGAGAGGTTGACTTCGTAATCACATCCGGCGGCCTCGGACCCACCTTTGACGATAAGACTTTGCAAGGCATTTCCAAAGCAACTGGTAAGAGGTTGAAGTTGAATCCAGAAGCTTTGAGACTCGTAAGAGACAGGTACAAGGAGATGAGCCCTCCGAAGAGATTGAGGTTAACCAAACCAAGAGTTAAGATGGCTATTCTTCCGGAAGGGTCTAGTCCTATACCGAATCCCGTTGGAACAGCACCTGGAGTTCTTGTTGAATATAGAGGGGCGAGGCTGATCTCCCTCCCCGGCGTCCCGAAGGAATTGAAAGCTATATTTGAGAGGATCATTGCCGAAATGATAAGAAGAAAGTCGGGAGGCGTCGCATTCTACGAATCGAGCATGGTCGTTAGAGGTATAGTTGAGTCAGCTCTCTCCCCGCTTATCGATAGAGTGATGCGGAGGAACCGAGGGGTATACGTCAAGTCCCATCCGAAAGGGGGGGAGGGAAGAGGAGGCGCCCTCATTGAACTTCACTTCTCATCGACAGAGAAAGACCGGGAAAAAGCGAGAGAACGAGTGATCAAAGCCATAATCGATATGGCTAGAATCCTCGGAAAGACAAGATCAGGGCCGCCTCGGAACCCAGGTTGTCCATCACCCTTCAGTTTCTAGCCTGCTCCTCATCGCAGCCTAGGCAAAGTTCATAGTTTTTTGGATATAAGCTATTCGACTGCCGCGTGAAAGTCGCCCAGATCAGTTCTTCGCAAATCCTACGTACCGATAAAACTTAATTCAAACTCGCGGTTTTTTCTTTTCAGCGTGAGGCCTCTATTTTGTATGCGGTCTTCATTGTTGGGATGGCTGGCTCTGGGAAGTCGGTCTTCACTGCGAGCTTTCTCGATTGGCTTAGGATGAGTGACCAGAACGTCGTCAGCTTGAACCTTGACCCGGGAGCTGCGGCTCTCCCTTATAACCCTGATGTTGATGTTAGAGCATACGTCGATCTTGATGCGTTAATGGAGGAGTACCAGCTTGGACCTAATGGCGCGCTCTTGATGGCTGCTGACTTGGTCGGCGATCATATCGAAGAGATAAAGGAGAGCGTTGAGGATTCTGGGCCAGATATCGTTTTGGTCGATACACCTGGACAGATAGAGCTCTTCGCTTTTAGAGAGAGCGGCCCCTACATCTCGCATGCGCTAACGGATGATTCGAGTGCGGTTCTATATCTCTTCGACGCACCTTTCTGTAGAAGCCCATTGAATTATGTTTCTAACATGTTTATGGCCGCGGCTGTCTACAATAGGCTTCTACAACCTCAAATCTACATGTTGACGAAGACTGATCTCGTTACATCTGATGAGCTCGATCAAATGGTGAGTTGGTCTGAGGAGATTGAGCGGCTTGAACATGCTCTAGAGGTACGTTTAGGGAGAACGGCTTCGCTTATCAGCATAGATCTAGCTCGTTCGATTACTCGAACAGGCTTGAATTTCGAACCGATACCTGTCTCTTCGAAAGAGAAGGCAGGGTTCGCGGAGGTCAACGCTGCGTTAACTCGGGTATTGACCGGCGGCGAAGAACTGAAACCTTGACTCAGCTTCATCGATAATGTTAAGTAGGTGAATTAGCCTAGTTGGCGCTAGGTCAAATAACCTAGAAGGCAACCCGCATATCCAACTGGCTCGAAGCGCTCCTCTCCCAAAACTTTGCAGGTATCCCGTTATTGGGCGTAATCGCAGCGGCACTTTGGATATCCATCCTAGGGTTGTTCATGGTTAGAAGGAAGCTGGGAATAATCGATATCTGTGCAGTCGCTTCCATGGTCGCCTTATCTTTGGCTACAAACTACTTGTTGATTTGGCTGCCCAACGTGAAGATCATGGATTTGATCGTCTTCTCAAGCGGCTTCTACTTCGGGACCTTCGTCGGCATATGCACTGGAGCTTTGATCTGGGCTGTCTACGGCAGCTTGAACCCTTATGGATTCGACTTCTTGATATGGATAGCTGCGATGATTTGCGAGTCGATTTACGGTATAGTCGGCGGCTCTTTGAGAAGGTT
This sequence comes from uncultured Candidatus Bathyarchaeia archaeon, assembly GCA_964408475.1. Classification (GTDB taxonomy): domain Archaea; phylum Thermoproteota; class Bathyarchaeia; order 40CM-2-53-6; family CAYOZM01; genus CAYOZM01. Next base: position 11,554 of record CAYOZM010000002.1, read on the forward strand.
CAACCCAAGCATCTTCGAGAAGTCTCTGGGGAAAAGACGACTATTATTCAGCTATGAAGTCGCTCTAGCAGGGCTTCTAGCTACTTTTGTATACGACCTCTTAACTAACCTCGCTAGCGGCATCTCTTTCTCATGGCTTTACTTCGGTTCAGTCAAGTGGCCGATTGTAGCTGGCATAATGGTTTCAGGAGTGCCTTTCGCTCTGATCCACGAGTTTAGTAATGCGGTGTTGTTCTTCTTCGGAGCTGTTCCGTTATTGTTAGCTTTGAAGGAGTTGAGAGAACATGGCTACTCAAAACTCAAGTAGAGAAGTTAGAGTATGGAGGTTGGCAGCTGTCAGTTTCTTGTGTTGGGCTATAGTTACAACATCGCTTGCAGCTTTCTACTATGGGCAGTACAGTATGCTTGAAGATAGAGTTGGCAAATCTGTTCTAACCCTCGAGATTGTATTGGACTATGGAAATGGAACCACGTATAGAACTTGGCATCATGATGTCGCTTCTGTATCTGGAGAATCTCTACTGAGTGTGACGAGCAGACTTGCCGAATTGAATTATACTATGGGAGGCTTAGGTGCATTCGTAGTATCGATTAACGGAGTCAAAGGCAATAGTACTCATGGTTGGCTTTGGTACAGATGGGATTCGACTGAGAAGATATGGATCCTCGGAGAGACCGGTTGCGACAAATATCTGGTTGCTGATGGAGATTTGCTGATTTGGTCTTTCACAGCCTATTCCAGTTGGCCTCCTCCTCTACCAGAACCACCATAAGAGAGTTTAAGGAAAATACTTGATGGGTATAACATTTGTCGAAGAGGCTCTCTGAGCTCAACGAGCTATTCTTCCTCCTAATCGTCCAGAAGGAAGCTACTGTTGGACGCTACCGCCTCAGCTCTATGCTCGAGATGCCTGAAGGGGTCGTTCGTGGGATAATGAGATCTTACGAGAGAGAGGGATATACTAAGAGCAGACCGAAGGTTGGAACTTTCTTAGCGAAGACTGGGGAGGCTAGAATAGACGCGATCTTTAAGAGTGCCAATATCAGGAGCATGAAGATATACGATTTCGATGTTTTCGGCGTTGGCCCGATCAACGTCGCCCTTCAAGTTCAAGCCGTAGCGGACAAGGTCAGATCAGGGGTTGATCAAAGGGATGCTGCTGTGAAGGCTGGTGCGAAGGGAACTTTGATTTTGAGTTATGAGGAAGGAACTCTGAGGATCCCAGGTACCTCTGAAGACGTGTGCACTTTGAGCCCTGAAGACTCCAGAAGACTCTTGAGAGAATTCTCATTATCAGAGGGCGATGTGGTCCTAGTCAGTTTTGCTGAGGAATGGTGGCGAGCACTTAGGGGGGCGCTGTCTGCTGCATTCACTTTTAGGGAGAGCGCTCGGAACTAGATCGTCCATTTAAGAGAAACACTATAGTAAGACTCAGGAATCTTGACCATCGAAAGCTCCTTCGCCAGATCGTTGAGATGACCTAAGCCCACAACTGCAACGATCGTTCCCAAAGTTGAAGCTAGAATCGAAGCCAGCCGTTGAACTATGTATCTATTCCGTTCTTCAACCAAGCATCTATAAAGGCTTGGGTAGCGATTCTTGAATTTCAACACAAGTTCATCCGGCGACCTAGGAATGTTCTTTTCGACTTTTACGCCGACGAGGATCGTTACAAGCGCGAGAATGCTATCCAAAACCAGTCGAGATTTCTCTCGGAACGGTATGGATCGAATCCTCTGGATAATCTCTTGGATAGGCATATCTATGAACTCGATCCTCGCACCGATCCTTGCAGCAGCATCTGTCGCCTCAACCATCTCAGCACCAGGAAAGACTCCGGTCTTCTCTCCAGCAGTTCTTTCGAGGATCGCAAGCAGCCAAGGGATAACTCCAAACCTGAATGTGGGCATCAGAGGTGTCTCAACTCGAGTCTTCAGGAGGTGGTATCTGTCTTCGCAAAGTTCTAGAGCAACGACGGAAGGTTTCTTTTCAAAGATTATCTTCTTCACATTCTCTACACTAGATTTCTGCACGTGGACAGTTCCAACCATAATCAAGCGGCCGATCGAGACGATTGACATTGGCTTAACACTTAATATTCGATACGAACAATTAGGGTAGTCAGAGTTAAATGTTACAACTTTGCGAGCGAGAAGCTGCGGAAGCGGATTGGCGATGAATCGAAAGTCGACAGAAGTTATTAGGAGAGCTCTTAAAGAAGGAAGGAAGAATCTTCTAGAACCTGAAGCCAAGACCATATGCCTTGAATATGGAATACCGACACCCGAGTTCGCGGTTGCTCTCACTGTGCACGAAGCCGTCGAGTACGCGGAGAAGTTCGGCTACCCAATCGTCCTTAAGATAGTTTCTCCCGACATACTTCACAAGACCGAGGCCGGCGGAGTTCTCGTTGGATTGAATAATACTGCAGAAGTCGAGGCTGGCTACAGGAAGATCTTGGAAAGCGCGAAGAGCTACAGACCCTCAGCGAAACTACTCGGTGTATTGGTGCAGAAGATGGCTCCGCCCTCCACGGAAGTTATAGTAGGTGGGCTCAAGGACCCTCAATTCGGGCAGACTTTGATGTTCGGCCTCGGAGGGATCTTCGTTGAGATTCTGAAGGACGTTACATTTCGAATAGCCCCTATAGAGGAAGAGGAAGCTAGGGAGATGATAAAGGAGACCAAGGCCTACCCAATGCTGAAGGGCTATAGGAACCAGCCGCCTGTCGATGAAGAAGCTATCGTAAAGATACTTCTGCGAGCATCGGACTTGATTATGGAGAACCCAGAGATCAATCAGATGGACTTGAACCCTATCATTGTTTATGAGAAAGGAGCTACCGTCGTGGATGCTCGAATAATCCTAGAAGATCTAAGCGGTCAGAATGCTGGGTCCTAAATAGTTTCCTTGAAACACCTCTTGATCTATAGACTCCGAAAGTCCAATCAATACGTTTTGACGATGCTTCTTCGATGAAGAAATGGCCTTGATCAAGTCTAGAGAAAATGAGGTCTTCTCCGACCTTCGAATCCCGCAGAAAAATGAGTTCTTCATCCGCTTAGACGGCTGGAGATTCAATAGACTTTGCAAATCGCTTGATGTAGAAAAGCCTTTTGACGTAAGAATTGCTAGATGCTTAGTCCACGCGGCCAGAGCGGTCTACTCTTCAGGCTTCGCACCTTCACTATGCTATCTTTGTAGCGACGAGGTGAATCTACTGTTCCTACCTCCTCCGCCATTTAACGGTCGTGTAGAGAAACTGGATTCCGTTCTTGCAAGCATCATCTCATGTGGATTTACATTAGCGATCAACGAAATCTTCGGAAAGAAGACGGCTGCCGAGTTCGATTCAAGAGTCATCCTCACACCGGCTGAACTCATCTTCGAGTATCTCACGTGGAGGCAAAGAGAGTTGAATGGAAACTACCTTAACGCGTACGGATACTGGACTCTAATTAGAGAAGGACTGAATCCTAGAACCGCTGCAGACAAACTCAAAGGATTGGATGCGACTGAGATAGCGAAACTGATCGCTAAGCACGGAGTCGATCTATCGGAGAAGCCGATATGGCAGAGAAAAGGCATATTGCTCTACAGGAAAACTTCTGTGAAATACCGGCCTAGGGTCGGGAAGATCACGAGAACACGTCTTGAAGAAGATTGGGCTCCGCCTGACTTAGCGAGTAGAAATGGGAGAGCACTGGTCCGCCAGATTTTATCGCAGTGTAGAAAAGGAAAGAGATGAGCGGGGGAAGAAAGAGGCTAATCGATTCGATTGCTAAACCTGATATATGACGTATCTACTCCTAATCCTAATATTCACTGAAAGAAGGAGATTCTGAGTAAGGTAAGAAGGATGGCTAGAATTCAGTCTACTGTTGACAAGGCTAGGAGGTTGCAAGGAACAACGATAGATATTCAAGAGATGTCTGAGACGAAGAAGGATGAGTATGATAATGTATGGAAGAAGTGCATCTTCACTGTTAGACTGGTGGGCTTCTCGAAGAGGACGCCCGACGAGCCGCTGCCTGAAAGCTTGAGAGATAAAGAAGTGAAACTTATTCGATGGTGCTGCTTCGATTGGCACTACACCAAAGGTGCAAGGAAGACTTTGAATCCCGATGAGACCGAGGCGGTTCTGAAAGGGACTCCTACGAGTACTGTATACTGGTAGGCTAGAGTCGAACGGCAAATCATGCTTTTATTATCGGCGTTCTCTTGATCGCTAAGATAGCCATCATGACAATCAGGGATACGATTAAGAAGGCCCTTTTCGCAAAACTGAATTCAGTCATAACCAAATATCCTTTCTCGATAGCAGTGAGCCAAAGTGATACTACAGCTCTCACAGCCGCATTCAGGCATATAGAAGTTATTCTATAGGCTTCTCCACTCCACCTATAGGGTTCGCTAGCGATTGGAGTGAAACTCTCAATCAAACTGGAATAGTAAGTCTGAGAGAAGTAGGCTAAGGCTATCAGGTAAGCGCTGACATTCTTAACATTGTCCGGCTCAGAGATTGTAATTTGGAAATACGGCAGATCTCGTTCCACATATGACTTATATCCTGTGTGGATATTTTCTTCAGCCAAGGATTGATTGGTGTTCAACGGATTCGATATATCGATTACGTAGTGAGCCATCACGCCCGCGCTGAAGATCGCATCATGCATATTTCCTGCAGTCTGATTGTCCATGAAGTAGCTGTACCATCTCAAGATCTCATTTAGAGCTCCACCCCAACCCGTGTTCGGATGATAGAAATGTAATGTAGAATTCCAAGAATGCTTAATTGGATACACCACTCCATCAGCCAATTCGATCGGATAGTACTGCCATACACGTTGAACCTCCTTAGGCAGGAGGCTATAAGCTGTATTCAGAATCCAAATTTGAGTCTTGATATGCCAAGATTCAACTGTACCAACGCGAATAAGATTGTTGGAGAAACCCTTCGTGGACTCTTGGAGATTCCAGTCTGAATCTTTATCAGAATCCCGTCCATTGGGAACGCGAGCCCATGCTCTAGCATCATCGCCGGCATCAGTCATATTCAGAGTTCTATCAATTTCGACTCCAAGAGAATTTGTGAGAACTACAACCTCATATTCATTATTCAACCACTGGGCTGTATGGCTTACAATGAGATAACCGCCAGCGGTGATAGACTGATTCGCAGTGAGACCTATAGTTCTGGGCGTTCCACGAGTTGCTATAACATTCCAACCGCTCAGATTGACCGATCTAGCTAGGGGGTTGAAGAGTTCAACCCACTCGGCCCCGGGCGCATTATCATCTCCAGGGGGATTCTGTTCAACCTCATTGATGACTATGTTCTGTGTTGCTTGAGCTTTGCATTGCAATGTTCTGAAACCCGTTGAAACTGCGGTAACCAGCAGAAGAGATAAAATTCCTATCGCTCTTCTCATCTCTCTGTTTCCCATTGAGAGCACTCTTCTGTTGGGGGAGTGATCGATCCAGATTCGAAATACAATAGTTATAGAAGTTCCGAGGTTACAGAGAAACTTCTCGGTTAGTATAGCGATCAGTAGCTCTCCATGGCCTCAAGTTTGGCAGGTAGATACTCGTCAACTATGTAAGTCAACCCGTACCTACTGAAGGCTTCCTGCTCAGCCTTCCTTCTGACTCTCAGGAAGGTTTCTATCTCTCTCTTCCAGAGTTCGCCTTCGTATCGAGGGTCTTTCTGAAGCTCGTATAGCCTTTTGATATCAAGGTCGCTGAGCCTCTCGCTTGGAAGCTTGTAATCAACTATATCTGTAGCCCATACTCCTGACCATTTCGCGTCAGGTGTATTGAGTTCTCGAAGGTGAGCTGCATTCGCTGATCCGCTGATTATGACCATCGCTATGTGCATACCCCATGGGTCGCCATCGGTTAGAATCACAACTGGAAGCCCAAGTTCCTTGTTCAATCTTCTCATCAGAGCTCTTGTTGCTCTCGGAGCTTGCCCAGCCGTTTGTATCAGAATCGCTTTGAACTTCTTATGCACCTTCTCCTCAACGAACCTCGTGAAGAGCGCGCCTTTCTCTATGGCTATGATCTTGTCTGCCTTACATGCGACGAACTCTGCGTTTGTCAGCGCCGGTCCTATCATCATTCCGTCAGGATGGCTTGCAAGGTTCAGCCTTCTTCCCTCATAGCCTGGAACGGTATACTCTATCGTCAGGTCGCCGAAGATCGCTGATCTTTCTTCCGGGAAGACGTTGAAGTCTTCTCTCGGAGAAGCGACTACGGTCTCAAGATCTGTAATGATGTTGTCAGACTCAGCTTGATCGACGAAATTCATCTCATACGCTTGAGCTGAGTAGAAGACATCTCTCAATGTACTCGTCTTATTCAATCTAGTTAGCTCATCGACGAACGATGCTGTCCAGACGAGTTGAGTGAAAGGTCTAATATGTCTAACGTTTCTCGAACTTCTTCTTACGCCTCTGTCTCCTAGAATGTATTGCCTAAGTTTTGGGTCGTAAAAGATATTATGAATAGATCGGCTCGGCATCTTGATCGAAGGAAACTCTCTCTGCACTATCTGATCGTATATCCCTAGACCGAAATTCTGGAGACCCGTCAAAACTTTCTCTTTTCTCAGTTTTATCGAGCCTGTAGGCTTCTTCTTCGGCATCACTCTTCACCTTTTTCAGAAACTTCCGTTTCTTCTTCCGCTCCATACTTCATTATACTCTTAAGAAGTGGCTTAACGCTTGGTTCTCTAGGTTTATGAGCTAGCTTGGTTGAGAATGAAGCGATCTTTGGAAGATACTTGGAGAATACGTCGAGCCTTCTCTTCTCTCTCTCCATATGCTCCTTCCTAGAGAGGAAGATGGAAAGTTGCCTTCCGACCTCCCTTAACGCGTTCAGTATCTCATGTTCAACCTCGGGTCTGTCAGCTATGAACTCTTTACCAACAGTCTTGTACGGAATCTTGAGGCTGCAGATATGCACGAATACTGCCAAGGGAGTTTCCGGCATAACCCTGTAATGCCTCCAATTCATCAAGGTGTTCACAACTTTCCAAGAGACATCGCTCGCCTCATCGAATAATAGAGGGATCTTGTTCGCAAAACGATAAAGAAGAATCCCGCTAGATGTAGGAATGCTTCCGCCGCACGCAGCACCAACCTCGACGATGAATGGGAATCCTGAGTAGGCAGCTGGCTTACGTTGATACACCGCTACAAATTCAGGGCTCAGTTCTTTCCTTATTCCTGTCTCCAGCAATTTGTCTCCCAGTGGAGATAGACAACTAGCATCTGGAGATAGGAACTCATTGAAGTTCTTCATAGCGGTAACGAGTTTGACGATCTCGTCAGGCCCAAGCTTCTTCGGGTTCTTCTTGCCTCCGATATCTGCGAAGTTTAGAAAACGTCTAGCTATTTTGTCTCCGACTCTTTGAAAATGCTTCTTCATAAATTCATGCATTGTCCGTGAGTTTGTGATTGAGATCAATCTCTTTATTGTTTCAACATCGACTCCATGAGGGTGCGGTGTAGTCTCATCTGGAGGCTTAGGCATTTCACGTGTTGCTCTTTCGAATCTGTAGAGCCTCCCTTTTGGGTCGACGAAGGTAATGTCGGAATATGGCGCGACTATCGCCGTCTGCTTCAAATATTCCAGGATCTTCGACATCGCTCTAACATAGTCAGCTTCTGTTGAGAATTCTATTACTGTTCCATGCCACTTTCCTTTATTAGGGTAGATCTTACGTTTGATAACTATCGGCTTGTTCTTCTGAATGTCCATCATCAAACGATACTCGAATATTCTAGAGGTCCCTGTACTTGACATCACGTAGGCTTCTGAATGGGTTGTGATCTGGCCGTACAGAATAGCCATCTTCCCTCCCAAACCGAAAGTTCCGCGGGTTTGTCTAAGCTTGTATTTTGAACCGAAGAGGACTTGACCGAAAGCTGAAGGGATTATCTCTTCAGGCAAGCCAGATCCGTTATCTTCGACTCTTATCCTGTAAACTCCTGAACCTTCTGTCGGCCCGGACTCATGTGAAACCCGGATGTAGATGTCAGGCGGGATGCTGTTGATCTCGCATGCATCCAGAGAGTTTTCTACGAGCTCTCGAACTGTGGAATAGATAGCGCGTGAGGGGTTGGTGAATCCTGCTATGTCTCGGTTTCTGTAGAAGAAGTCTGCTGGACTGATCTCCTCGAAGACCTCGGTCATGGACTATCCGCCAGTTGCGTGTCGATCGTCTTTCGACTAGAGTATGTATGTTCTTCTAATTTTGGTATCGAGTATTCTTGACGGCAATCGTTGTCTCGGCAAATTGGTGCAATTTCAACGAACGCTTCAATGCCGGGATCGTTTTTCCTTCTCATTCAGGCGGTTTCTCCCATAATTCTAACGTCATTTTCTTTTTTGCTTCTCTTCTCTTGATTCTTAGGAATTTATACAATGTTGAGTGCTGTTTTCCTTTGATCAGCATCTCTACAGCCTCTCGAGCTGTGGAAACAGCATCATATCCACCTATCATCCCGATGGTGTGGCCGTAAACGGAGATGCTAGCGTCAGTCATCTCTTCGATCATCCTCCTCGTCTTTCCTTCACGCCCTATTATTCTCCCTTTGATCCTCTGTATGTCGGTCTCGCTCCGACCAAATAGATCCCTAAGATCGAGTACGTCCAAGACCTTGTCGTCTTCGAAAAGGATGAAAGCTTTCTCAGGAGCAAAACCCTTCCCAATTGCGGTAACCACATCCTTCGCTTTAAGTAAGCTAACCGGGTCATTGTTGCCTTCATTCGGCACTAGTTCTATGACTCCGCTCTCGCTGTTCACGGTCATTTTGACATTAAAGGCGCGCTCAATCCTGTTCTTCACCGTTCCTTCTGGACCGATCAGGGCGCCGATCCTGTCGCGAGGTATGACGGTATTGATCTTAGTTTCCACCTTGACCCACCACCCAGCTGAATAACTTGTCTACAGGTTCGACTTCAACCCCTATGCTGCCAAAGTAGTTGTTTAGGTTCTCTATGTCTCGTTTAAGCAAGATATTTGCGAGAGGATGATCCAAAGGAACAGCTTGAGAGAGATCAAAAAGTACAGGTTGGTCTCTCCAGATCATGATATTATACTCGCTCAAGTCTCCATGAACCAGTTTCGATCGTGCATAAAGTAGCCGTAGACACCTCAACAATTTTCTGTAGACTCTCAATGAGTTCTTCAATTCTGCTTCTCTAAGTAAAGGTGCAGGAATGCCATTTCTACCGATAAACTCCATTAATAGAACGTTCCGATTAACCGCTAAAGGTTTTGGAACCTTAACTCCGCCTTCTTGAGCTGCTTCTAGATTCTTGAATTCCTTCTGCGCCCAGAGGTAAACAAGCGCTCTAGTATCTCTTTTCGCTCTACTGAATCTCGGATCGCCTTCGATGTATACGAGTCTACCTTTCCTGAATTCAGTGGACGAGGTTAGGTATATTTTGACAGCTACTTCCTTTCCCCTAGGTCCTATACCCCAATATATGCGAGCCTCTTTCCCAGCCTTGACAACTCCGTGGATCTTCTTCAATTCTCCAGTATTAAGCATGTGATAAATTATCATGAGTGTTGATTTGTCGAAAACTTCTTCGAGAGCTTCCATCTCTTCGCTTCTTTTCTCTTTCATCAGCTGGTCGATTTCATATCTTCTTTCTTTGAGTCTAACCTTCTTCTCGACCCTTGTCTCCCATCCTTTCACCTGGTAGTCTCCTCATCATGCAGCTAGGTAACCATGACCTCTAAGCCATTGGGCCTGACTTTCAGTATATCTCCATAAGACGTCTCCACGGCTCTCAGCTTGGAAGTCCCAAGGGGCGACTAAGACCACGTCGCCGACCTTTATCCAGACCCTCCTCTTCATCTTACCTCTAATCCTACAGACCCTTTCATGGCCGTCAGTACATTTAACGAGAAGCCTATCGTACCCTAACATTTGGGATACAATACCCAGTAACTGACCGGTGTCAGGAAGAACCATCTCCTTAAGTTGACTTTCACTGAGCACCTTCTTCTTTCCCATGTTGAAACCTCGATTATGCGCGGTTCATATAGAACCGGGTCTACCTAGATATAGTTTCTGTGTCGACTGCTCAGGAAAAAGAAAAACAGTTTTCATACTCGAACAGTATTTCCTTTAGTAAGAGTGCTTAAACGTAACGCGGGAGCTACCTCTCTAGATCTTTATAACCTGAACGTGAGGGATTCCAGCTATCGTAATAATGGCTTGCCTGTCCACGAGTCCTCTCTTAACCGCTGCCTCTACTACTCTAACACCGACGAGGTTGGCTACGTCAGCCTTCTCGATAGCAGCCATAGCTTCCTCAATCGTTGACAGATCTTCGCCATAGAACTTTCTATCAACCTCGAGTTTCAACTTTCCGTCGCGGAATGTCTTGCCGAGAAGGTCGCGATCACAAACTGCAACTAGTACACATTTCTTTTGGCGAAATATCTTCAAGCAAGCTTTATCCAATCATCAGCCTCCAGACTACGTTGGAAGAACCGAGGACCTCGCTCCGCAAGCTTCGCATACAAGGAAGAAGAATCTGCCCTGTTTCTCAACCTTGGTATCTGGTCTTCTACAAATCGGGCATATCACATATCTATTGACATATATCTCAAGTAGTCGCACTATCGATTGAGACTGAAACTTACCTTGGAAGATGACTCGAGTTCCATCGAATATCGCTGCAGTAGCCATCTCCTTTGAGAAGAACTTCAGAACATGACGGGGGTCTCTGTTGAGTTGAGTGCAGACCTCTCCAAAGTTTTGGACGATCGTTCGACCTCCGACACGAATAGTATTGGGCTTCGGCATCTCAAACCTTTCTCCAGTAGTAGGCTTCTTCGGAATCTTTTCAAAGGCCCTATTCAGCATCTTCATGTAGTCTTGGCTCAAACTTCGATACCAACTGTTCATCAATAGATTACTGTGGCTGTATTAAATGCATTCCAAGCTCAATGGGTAGACTTTTGGGAAAGATTAATGAGTATCAAGCTCCCGTTGTAGCTTTAATCTTGGAGGGATTTCATCTACCGAACCGTTATTTAGATCAATAACGGCTTTCGAAGCAAAGACGTTTTCCTAAGATGAACATTCCTGAGGTTATCGATAAGATGGGAAAATGGATAGTCTGCGCTGCGTGGCCCTACGTTCACATGGTTCCGCATTTAGGGACCTTCATACATCTTCTCTCGGCAGATGTTTTCACTCGATATTTGCGTTTGAGAGGGGAGGATGTAATTTCTGTTACCGGCTCGGATGAGCATGGCACGCCAATAGAGGTTGAGGCGATCAAAGCAGGGGTTTCACCGAAAGACTTGACCGATAGACAGCACGCGATCATATGCAGTCTACTGGATAAGTTTGCAATTCGCTTCAACAACTACACGAGAACGGAGAACCCTATCCACATCAAATTTGTCCAAGAGTTCTATAGGAGAATATATGAAAACGATTTCATCTTCAGCCAGACAGTGGAACTTCCCTTCTGCCCGAAGTGTGAACGTTTTCTACCGGACAGGTTCGTTGAAGGCGAATGTCCGTATTGCGGCTCGAATCTGGCGCGAGGAGACCAATGTGACGCTTGTGGGAGAGTGCTAGATCCTGTGGATCTTAGGCGCCCGAGATGCGTCTTCTGCGGGACGGCTCCTGATATTAGGTCTTCCAAACATTGGTTTTTCGATCTGCCCAAGTTCGGCGAACGGCTTAGAGCCTACATAGATTCTAATCCGCAACTGCCCGATAACGCCAGGAACTTCTCTTATAGATGGATAGAAGAGGGTTTGAGACCTAGAGCGCTTACACGTGACAATAAGTGGGGCATTCCAGCCCCGTTTCCTAGCGCTGAAGGGAAGACCATATACGTTTGGATGGAAGCGGTCTTAGGATACGTTTCAGCATCCATTGAGTGGGCTGAGAAGAACGCTCAACCTGAGTCGTGGAAGAGATACTGGTTCGATAAGAATACGAAGAATGTTCACTTTATCGGCAAAGACAACATCCCTTTCCACACGATAATATTTCCAGCTCTATTGATGGCGATGAGAGAAAACTACTTGCTCCCTTGGCAAGTTTCATCGACTGAATTCATAATGTATGAAGGCCAGAGGTTTTCCAGAAGCAGAAGAATAGGCGTCTGGATGGATGAGGCGGTCGAGCTGGCTGAACCGGATTACTGGAGGTTTGTACTGATGGCGATAAGGCCGGAGTTGAAAGATGCCAATTTCACATGGAGCGAATTTGAAGCAAGGATAAACTCTGAATTGAATGATGTCGTAGGAAACTTCATCCATAGAACATTGACCTTTCTCAATACCTACTTCGAAAACTCTCTTCCTTCGGCAGGGATATTGGATGACCTTGATAAAAGTATCTTACAAGAGATAGAAAACTCTCCTAAACATATTGGAGGCCTATTCGAGCAGTTCAAGCTGAGAGATGCTCTGTCAGCGATCGTAGATTTAACTAGAAAGGGCAACCAGTACCTAAGTACAAAAGAACCTTGGCATTTGATCAAGAAAGATAGAGAGAAGGCCGCTACAGCCCTTTTCATATCTGCTCAACTGGTTTACGCGTTAGCGATACTACTTGAACCGTTCATGCCATCTACAGCTGAGAAGATCTGGAGCCTTCTTAACATACCCGGCAGTGTCCACTCGCAGAGATGGGAGGAGGCTGGAAAAATTCAGCTTGCTGTAGGGCATAGGATGGGAGAGCCGAAGCCTATATTCCACAAAGTTGACGCAAAGGAGATCGAGAAGAAGAGGAGAGCGCAACCCGTTCAAGTCAAATGAATCTGGCGGCTTCCATGAAACTGAAGATCGACTTTCATGTTCACACACGATTCTCATACGATGCCCACACAAGACTTGAAATGCTTCCTGAGATTATTAGTAGGCGTGGACTTGATGGCGTAGCGCTAGCAGAGCATGATATTCTTCCTAGATTTGACGTTGAAGACGCCCTGATTATTCCTGGAATAGAGGTCAGCACCGTCGATGGCCACTTGATAGTGCTAGGAGTAAGCCATCAGATAAGCAGAGGTTCGCCGGCAAATGAAGTTATCCTCGAGGTAAGGCGGCTGGGAGGGGTCACTATAATCCCTCACCCATACGATTATTTCAGCCCTAGCATAGATCCTGCTAAACTGAGAGTGAAACCTGACACGATCGAAACGATTAACGCTTCAATTGTCTTCTTCGAGACAGCAAAGCATAAGGCGGAGAGAATAGCCGAAGAGCTTGGCTTCGCAACGGTCGGCGGGAGCGATTCACACATACCCGAAACTATCGGGGACGCATATACGATAGTGGATTCAGATTCAACCTCGATCGAAGACGTCCTCCTAGCTGTCAAGGAAGGAAGAGTCAAGCCTTACGGTAAACCGACATCTTTCTGGAATAGACTGCGAAAATCAACACTAGATATTAAGAGAAGAATATAAGAAAGCCGAAGATCTCCACATCTTTGCGAATAACAACAAGATTCATCTGGAGTTTGAAGACTTCATTTCAACCTGCAAATTTAAGCCGTTCTTTGTCTGACCTATCTTCTTTGTTTTTTCATTTGAATTTGAGTCCTACGCCGTGACGGGTAGGCTTGCGCAACCATGTGAAGTGACTCTTCGTCTTCGAAGTCGAGGTGTAGGGCAGTAAAATTGCCGGTACAAGGATTTCCTCTACAAACATGAAATGAAACTTCATTATTCTTTATGTGGACGACATATCCATACACCGTATTGAGCCTACCATGGCTGCAGATTGAAAATGGGTTTAAACCATACTCGTGCGATCTCAAAAGGCTGAAAACGCCATCGATATTTTCGACCTTTCCCAGTAGGCGTCTAGCGACCTCATACCGTTTGATCGTTCCCACCGCTCCGTCGTAGACGATTGGGCGTCGACCTTGTCTAATATGATGGTTTGTTCGCACGGTCTGGGTCGAGTGACGAAAAACCTTCAAATGATTTGCCACTTGAAATGCAGCCACTTCATTCTTCGTCGCCACCACTATATTTCCCCAAGAACATCGTTGAGCATGAACAGCCTTCTCTACAACGTCTACTGCGTCATCAATAGTACTGCACTCCTCAGCTATTTTCTGCGTTAGGATATCATAGTTTACTGCACTAGGTTTCATTCTTACGTTCGAGTCACAACAGGCTAGGCCTGACGAGTTGACTGCAATCGAAAATCCGGAAAAAACATCGCTATTTGCCGACCTTTCACTCCAAGATTCTGTGCCCGCTATCGCAAAAACCCCATCTCGGATGACCAGCTGATCGTTGAAATTCTTTCTGCGAAAGTCCTTATTTTTGAAGAGCAGAAACTCATTTCCACGTGAGATGATCTTAGCCCCTATCGTGCAATTCGACATAAATCTGCACCCCGAGTCCCTTCCAACAAGATGATCGCAGGGACTGATGATATTAAGGCTATGCACTCCAAATGATGCGCATAGCGGTCTTTTGAGTTTACCTAAACACATTTTCCGTAAACCAAATATGAAGAGATTATGCTCATGATTTCATTTAAGTGTCTTGGAAGAATTTATCCAATCTCTTTGGAAGCAGTCCGTCTTTGTCGAATCAAGAGAGCAAAAATAGCTTCCGAATTAGATATTCTCATAGTTATAAAAAAGATGATAAGAGAAAGATCTAGGTGTTCTCCAGTTGATATAGGTCTAAGTCTAAGCCAAGATTCTGATCTGTTCCGACATCAGGCTCCAGATTATACATCTCCACAGGTATCACCCCAAACCCATTGAACAATTGAAAAGGCTTCACGCCGGTCAAAAGAAGCGTAACGCGAAGAGAATCGTAGATCGAAGAATCTACTGTCGCGCCCCATGTAATGAAGGCCCCAGGCTTCAAGCTCTCAGTAATGATTTCAGCTACTCTAGAAGCTTCTGCGAGAGTTAACATCTCATCGCCAGACACATGAATGAGAGCTCCGGTAGCCTCACTAAAGTCGGCTCTCAGAAGTGGAGAACTCAGTGCATTTCTAGCGGCTTGTTCTGCTCTAAATGGTGAACTTGATTCCCCGATGGCAGTGATCGCTATACCACCTGTCTTCATCACAGTTTTGAACTCTGCGAAATCTATATTGATCAGGCTCGGTGAAGCGAGAGATTCAGAGATTCCTTTGATCATATTCGCGACGATTCTGTCAGCCACAGAGAAAGCGTAATCGTTTGTGGGAATCGGAAACAACTCCGTAACCCTATCGTTTTCCACGACCGCTACGGTATCGCATGCATCCCCCAGCTCTTTCAATCCTCTAACCGCAAGCGAATGCCTCTCGAACTGAACTCTTGACGGCATTGTAACCGCGCCGACTACAACTGCGCCGTTCTCTCTCGCAAGTTTTGCTAGTGCTGGCGCTACAGTTGTCCCCGTTTCTCCACCCATCCCTGCTGTAATGAAGACTACATCAACGTTATCGAGTAGCGGCGATATCTCAATAATAGATTCTTGAACAGCTTCTCTATACGTCTGGAAGCTTTCTTCTGCGCCGTAGCTTTTCGCGACACCACTATCAACCAGAATCTTGATATGAGCACGTGTCGAATCCAAATGTTGCTTATCCGTGTTCACAGCGACACACTCGACGCCTGTAATCCCTGACTCCATCAATCTATTGACAGTATTGCTGCCCGCACCGCCAATTCCAAGTACAAGAATTCTCGCAAGGTCGGGTTGACGGATCGTCGGTATCGAAGGCTTGTGGGAAGTCACTTGATACACCTTAGATGATCGCCGCAAGTTTGTTCCTCGCAAAAGACTGTGTTGGTCCAGGTTCGCGGTAAGTAGCATACACTCTGTCGGAGCCTATATAGCGTTGCGTAATTCAGATGTAATACAACTGCATTACGAACGCCATCGATTCTCCGCGCCCACTCCACAGAGGCTTTCCTAATCTATACAAGGACCTGCGAATTCCGGTAAAATGCCTTCTCTGTTTTCGGACTCATCGTGTTTATGTTGTCTCGTCAAATCGTCGGATAGAAGATCTGTGATTGGACCGTAGAACTGTGCCTTCTAGATATCGTGAATATGCTCCAGTAATCTTTGTAAGAACTCTCTTGCCGAGAAGGCTGGGATCTTGAAGAATAACGATCTTGTAGTTGCTTGTCCTGCCGATTGGTTTCCCTTTCGAATTCTTTGCTGTGACATAAACATATTCTTCGAGGCCGACCATCCTCAGATTGCTTTCAAGACTTAGTTGGGCACAGATGCTAGCCATTATCTTCGACCTTTCGCTTACGACTGAGACAGGCAACTCTTTCATTCTGGATGCAGCTGTGCCAGTACGAGGGGCGAACTTCGATATGTTGACTATATCTGGTCTGGTTTTCTTCACCAATTCGGATGATAGGGCGAAATCCTGATCCGTCTCCGTGGGGAATCCCACGATCATATCGGTGGCTATGGTTATCTGAGGGATATTCTCCCTGAGTGCCTCGACGATTTCTATGAAGTCTTGAACCTGATACGGCCTAAGCATCGTCTCCAGAACTGTGTCTGAGCCTGATTGTACCGGCAGGTGAGAAAACTTGTAGAGCTTCGGGCTCTTGTACAGGTCCAAGATCCCTTCGGGCATCTCTCTAACCCAATTCGGATTCATCATCCCGAGCCTGACGCGGAAATCTCCTGGAATCTCGATCACTCTTCGAACTAGATCCGTAAGTTTGGCTCCAACGTCCTTCCCGTAAGCGGCTATATCTTGGCCCGTCAACCAGATTTCCATAACTCCATTTTGAATTGCATTTCGAATTCTATTGAGAATGAGGTCTTGTGGGTAAGACTGTAGCTTGCCTCTGGCGAATCTTACACAGCAGTAGGCGCAGACTCCAGCGCAACCTTCAGCCACTTCAACGATCTCGATGAACCTGTTGAGTCTTAGATGAGGCAGGGCCGGCTTGATCGCTGGCCGATCTGAAAAGTATCTCTTCCATTTCTCACCCCTTTCTGCAGCTCGAGCCGCTTCAACTATCTGCGAGATAGAGAATGGATCTATTGTTACTGAGTAGTTCGGCACAGCATTCTTGACTGCTTCAAAATTTATCTTTGGCAAGCAGCCTGATATTACGATCGGCTTGTTCAAACGGCTCAGGAGACCGAGTCTAGAAATTATTCTATCTTCAGTTGGCTTCTTGACGGCGCACGTATTGATGAGTATAATATCTGACGTAGATACGTCCGAGTGCTGTATGTACCCGGCATTCGATAGTAGGGCTAGCATTATTTCGAGGTCGTGCTTGTTGGAGGCGCATCCGTAGTTCTCGACGTAAACGAGTTTGCCTCCGCTACCTATACTGGAAACTTCTTCGCGCGCAGGTCGCTGTATCAGAGGGCTAGATTCTTGAGGCTCTGAGTTTGCGCACTCCATCGAGTATTCCTTTATCAACCATGGCCGGGACGCGAGGTCACTGCTATCCCCCGCCGACTGGGGGGATCATTGCGAACTGACAACCTTCATAGAGTTTTGTCTTCAACCCGTTCATCGTAGTAACGCTTCTCCCGTCCATCAGGAATTGCAGACTGTCTCTAGGGGAATTTGTCTTCTCATCGAATACGTATTCCCTGAACTTCTTCCCGTATTTCTCAACTAGAATCTTAAGGAGGTCCTCTACAGTCGCGCCGTCCTTCAGCTCTACCAGTTCCTCTTTCTTTCCCGTAATCTCTCTAACCGAAGCGAAGAACTTTGCATTAACCTTCATCACTACCGCCTTCCGAGAAGATTACACTTGATCTTCGGCTAGTCTTACAGTTTTCCTTGAATTGTACTTTTCGGTGTTAATAAGTATGTAGGTCAACGCTTGATTCTCCAAGTTAGACACATAGATTTCGGATGCGATGCTTTAACATCATCTACTCTAGCTACAGTCGTGTTTTGAGGTGCTTCCAAGACTGCTTTCGGATTGTCATAGGCTTCTTCACTTATACTAGTCATAGCCTTGATGAAGTTGTCCAAGTCTTCTTTACTCTCTGTCTCAGTCGGCTCGACCATCAACGCTTCGTCTACGATTAACGGGAAGTACATGGTTGGCGCATGCACACCATAATCAAGAAGTCTTTTGGAAATGTTCAGAGCACGGACTCCAGTCTCTTTGTTTAGTTTCGATGCGCTTATGACAAACTCATGTTTTCTAGGTTTCTCTGGAGAGTAGAGGAGTTCATATCCTTTAGCCTTTAAGACCATTCTAGCTACATAGTTCGCGTTGAGAACCGAAAGTTCAGCCACTTCTTCAAGACCTTCAGCTCCCATAGAGAGAATGTAGGCGTATGCTTTCATTAGTACGTTGACATTCCCGTAGAAGCCTCTAACCTTCCCAATGCTCAATGGCTTATCGTAGTTGAAACGATATCTTTCGCCATCGAACTCCAAAGTTGGGACGGGAAGAAAATCTTCTAGCTTCTTTACCACTCCTATAGGTCCTGAACCTGGGCCTCCACCTCCGTGAGGCGTTGCGAACGTTTTGTGTATATTGATGTGAACTATATCGAAACCCATATCTCCTGGCCTCGTCTTGCCCAGAATCGCGTTGAGGTTTGCTCCATCATAGTAGAGCAGCCCTCCAGCCGAGTGGACTATCTTCGATATCTCCAAGATATTCTTCTCGAATACTCCAATCGTGTTCGGACTCGTCAGCATCAAGCCCGCCGTCTGTTCGCCCACAGCCGCCTTCAGCGCCTCTATATCTACGCAACCTTCACTGTCTGAAGGAACTACGACGACCTTGAACCCCGCCATGGTAGCGCTTGCCGGGTTCGTTCCGTGAGCTGAGTCTGGAACTATCATCTCAGTCCTCTTTTCGAGCTGGCCCGTAGATTTGTGGTAAGCCCGCATAATCAATGCGCCGACGAGTTCCCCGTGCGCTCCAGCCGATGCTTGTAGAGAGAACTTATCCATCCCAGTTATTTCAGAGAGATACCCCTCAAGTTTGTAGAGAACCTCCAGTATGCCTTGAGTGAGGCTTCCATCTTGATAGGGGTGGAGATCTTGAATCTTGGTCGAAGCCGCAGCAACTTCACAGATCTTTGGAGTGTACTTCATGGTGCAGCTTCCTAGCGGATATATCCCCAAGTCAACGCCATAGTTCTGTTGCGAGAGACGAGTGTAATGTCTAACAACCTCCACTTCAGAAACCTCAGGGAGGCCAGCGTCCTCCCCTCTCAACATTTTCTTCGGTATGATTAAATCCAAACCCCCAACTATCCGCGCCTCCTCCGGGTCCGGCTGTAAAGGAAGATGCCCTACCTTTCCTCGACGTGATCTCTCGAAGATCAGAGGCTCATTCCATCTAGCTTGCTTGAAATTCAACATCTATCCCTCCAAAATCTCCGCAAGCGATTCCGCCAGCATGTCGATGTCTCGCCTTGCGTGAATCTCCGTTACGCAATAGAGAGTTGTCTCTCTGAGCTCTGGAAATTCATGGCTGACTATCTTTCCGCCGTGAATTCCTTTCCTCAGGAGCTGCTGATGGATTTCTTGAACAGTCTTGCCTGATCGTTCAAAGTTCACTGTGAACTCTTTGAAGTGCGGTGCATCGAAGACTGGAGTTCTCAGCCCTTTGATCTCTGAGAACCGCTTCATCGCATACTGAGACTTCGTTAGAATCGTTTTGCACAAGCTGTTTAGGCCTCTGGGTCCCAGTAGCGCAAGGTAGACTGCTGCAGCAACAGCGCACAAAGCTTCGTTCGAGCAGATATTTGATGTAGCCTTCTCCCTTCTGATATGCTGCTCTCTAGTTTGAAGAACCATACAGTACGCCCTCTGTGAACCATCGACTGTCGTGGTCATCCCGATTATTCTCCCAGGCATCTGTCGAAGCAAACGCTCGCCGTGGCACGCAAATATCCCTAGAAGTGGACCTCCAAAGTTCATCCTATTTCCAAGCGGTTGTCCTTCCCCGATCGCTATGTCAGCGCCGTATTCTCCCGGAGGCTTCAAGATTCCTAGAGAGATCGGATCAACCCCAACGATGAACAGAGCCTCTTTTCCATGCGCTACTTCCCCGATCGCTTCAACCTCAGTCTCTATATGGCCTAAGTATGAGGGATTCTCAACGTAGACTCCAGCGGTCTTGCTTGAGATCTTCTTCTCCAAATCCTCTAGAATAATCTGCCCTGTCTCCGCATCCTGCTGAACTTCAACTATCTCTATTCCAACAGGCTCAGAGTAAGCCCTTAGAGTAGCCAACCTCTCAGGATGCAAGTAGTGCGGTACGATAATCTCATTCTTCCCTGTAACTCTTGAAGCCATTCTCGCAGCTTCTCCAAGAGCTGAAGCCCAATCGTATAATGAGCAGTTAGCGAAATCCATCTCAGTTAGCGCGCAGATCATGCTTTGATACTCGAATAGTGCTTGCAGCATCCCTTGAGATGCCTCAGGCTGATAGGGCGTGTATGAAGTTAGGAACTCGCCTCTTTGAACGATCTCTTCAACAACAGCAGGCACGTAGTGAGGCCACACACCAGCGCCGAGGAAGACGGGAATATCAGCGCTCGAAGTGTTCTTCTCCAATGTTTTCGCGATCTGTTGTCTTACCTCCAGTTCAGAGTAGGGGCCTGGTATCTGAAGGCGCCTCTTGAGCTTCACCTCGTTCGGAACATCTTTAAAGAGTTCACCTATGTCACCTATGCCGATTTCCTTCATCATCTCTCTCCGTATTTCTTCAACACCGGTAGGCAAGTACGGATGAGGCTTAGCCAAACAGGTTCCCTCCCAAACAACATTTCAGAATCTTGATTTGACAGCATAGAAGTATTATTGATTGCGGTATGAGCGAAGAGACTTAGCCAACGTCGGTCTAAGCGCCGGAAAAACCTCTAGACATATTGATTTCTCATGAGGGTACAACCGCGCATCCGAGATTCGGGCTTGGATTGCCCTGCCTAATCTTATAGAACAAAATTCTAGCTATATGCAAGTCTTCTTCTGTATTGACGTTGACAGCCAGTTGCTCATTTTCTACTACCAAGGTTTCCTGCTCCAATTCAGCTTCGTCTACTCGTGTCCCGTCTATGACGTTGATACCGACAGGAACCAAATCTCTCCCATTTACGTCAAAAGTTGAATCTGCTTTCAGACCCAATCTGTCGCAAAGCACTGTAGGAACCATAACTGATAGAGCTGGTTTCCTGCAACGGTAATAGTTCTCTACGATCTCATTGACAATCCTGTTCGTGATCAATGGAAGATCAGCGGAAACTATTAGCACAGTCTTCAATCCTAGATTCTTGACCGCGTACTTTACGTCTGAAATGAAATCTAAGCCCGGTGTCTCTAAAACCTCAACTGATAGCTCTCTAGCCCTACTCGCTGTTCTAGGCGTGTATCTACTAACAGCAACTATGATTCTGTCAACTTCCTCAGCATTCTTCAAGGCGTCTACTATATGCTCTATCATAGGCTTTCCTCCAACATCAAGAAGCGGCTTCTCAAATCGAAGCTTCATGCGTGAGCCCGCGCCGCCAGCCATGACCAGTGCTACTAGGCCCATCTGGATACCGCCAAGATTGCTAGTAAAGAAAACATTCGGGCGAGCTCGTTCGTCGCTCCGAAGACGTCGCCTGTAATCCCTTTGAAGTGCCTGTTCGATACCCACACCATCAATGAAGATGTAACTATGCCTACGGCTAAGCCGAGAAGCCCGAGAACCCACAGTAAAGGAATCACAATGATCACCGAAATTATGAGCGCTACTGCTAATCGAAGATACCTATGCCTACCATGCATGGCTTCAATAAAGTGGATGTTCATGCCCGTATGAGCTGACTTACCAAGCCAAGCCTCGCATACCATCGCAAGCTTCGCCGACACTTCAGACACAACTAACGCTTGAAGAATGATGCTTGAGCCGATCGCACTAATAGAAGAGGCTGTGGTCAGCAATGTTACGAGACCAAGGGCCAACCCGCCGGCGCCTGTCCGCTGATCATGCATAACCTCGATCTTCTTCTCTGGCGATCCTTGACACATTAATCCGTCGCCGAAATCCAGTAGGCCATCAGTATGGTGTAACCCTGTGACTAGGAGAAGAAAACCTAGCGTTAATATTCCAACTACAAGGCCTTCAAATATCAGGAGAACAGAGAATGCAAAGAGTCCTGCGATCAGTCCGATGAAAGCGCCCACCAGAGGGAATAGATGCATGAATTTCGCAGCATCCCTAAAGCACTCAGGGTCCATGTCTACAGGCAGAATTGTGAGGAAGGCTACCAGATTCTTCACTTCTTTAATCAAGTCGAGCCTTCCCTATTCATAGATTGCGATCGGCAAATAGGATGAAAGAATGACCTCTCGTCTTATGTTCCGACGAGCTGTTCATAATTTCTCTCAACCTCCTTGAGCAGAGTATGCTTTGTTACAGAGCCCTTTGACTTGAGCATAGCAGCTACAGCTGCTCCTCCAGCGCCAACCCCTTCCTTCACGACGCCTGCCTCATAGGCTCTTAAGCCGTTGAACTTTGAAGATGTGAAGTCTAGATCTGCAGCCAGTATAGGAATATCAGCTATCTGAGCCAATATCCCCTTCAAGTCGGATGTCCCATCAGCTAAGATCCATCTGGTCGTTCCGACAGCCAAGTTTTCTAGTAACGCAGGCTTCAAGGCCTTGAGCACAACTAGAACCGCGCCCATCTGTGTTCCACCAGCTATAAGGACGGGGACCCTATCCGCTGCTCCAAGAACCAGCCCTGCAAAAGCAGGAATCACAGGATCTCCTATACATGAAATTGCTCTGGCTGGAATATCTGATAAAGCGCCAAACTCAATACCTGAAGCCTTCAAACCATCTTCGACAACCTTGATTTTAAGGTCGTGTGGGTTATGTGGCATGCTACTGCTGACCTTGCCCTTGGCATCTACACCCATTGCAAGGAGAGTGCCGAGGGCGGTCGTCGTTCCACCGGGAATACTCTCCCCTATCACCAGATAGTCCGCTACCTTAGCGAAGTTTTCTCCAGCTATCCTCGCCCTTTCCATAACCTCTTCAACATTCGCGACTGCTCTTCCTGTTCTTATGTCTCCTCCAGGACTTCCCCCGAGATCGATGAAAGGCACATGAGGTCTAATTCTCAGTCCACCGCTCACTATGAGCATAGGTATGCTTGCGAGTTTGAGGGCTGATCTTGTGATGAGAGCGGGTGTGGGTATCCCTTCAGGTGTAACTGGGACGCCTTGAATGCATTTGCACATACCTCGCAGAAGAAGTTCCACATCCGCGGGAGGCGTATAGTCGGTCAGTTCAGGATTCCTCCCCGCAGCTGATAAGCCTGGGATCTTCGCGGTCTCAGTTGTGCCTATTACACAGACGAAGAGCGGGTTCTTCTCTACCAGTTGCTCTACAAGCTCTTCGCCTCTAGAAGCATTATGAGCCAAGATGATGTCGAACTGGTTGCTCATTCGTTAACCAGCTCGCTCGCCTCGATGTTCTCTGTGTTTTTAGGAGCAGATGTGTTCAATTCCTTGGGCTTCAACGAGCATGCTTGCTCTTGGAGATCTATGATGGCTTGTAGGCATTCCTTAGTGCTTCTAACAACTATAGCCTGCTTCTTTAGTCTAGCCATATACTCCAACGCTATGCCGCCTGTAAAGTCTCTTTGTTGATCGGGTGTGGACTCTATGACGAAAACGGGTATGCCTTTCTTTAATGCTTCTTCAACGGCTTGGAGGTTTCTCAGGTTTCCAGGTCCTATAGGAAAATCTGTGAGAACGAGTATGTTTGACTGCTCGGTCAGAGCAAGGTTCGCCGCGAAGGACTCATCGGTTATCATTGAGAAGGGAATCTCTCCGACAACAGATAGTCCGAGGCTTCGCGCAGTCTCATAGTCTGTATCGAGGACGTTTAGGACACCCGCAGTGACCGTCATACCCCTTTCCAGCAGGAGATTCATCAACACACTGCCTGACCCTCCGCCGCAAACCAGATGGACAGTAGCTCTACTCTTGAGGCGGTCGCTCTTCTTGGACAGATAGGGAGCCACATGTAAAGCGTTCGTTACGGGATGCCTCTTTACCACGACATCAACGCCGTATATCCTTCGGATACTTTCAGGTGTTAAGACTCGCTCGGGCGCACCGATCGCCTCGATCCTTCCGTTATGGAGAAGAATTATGCTGTCACAGTGCTGAGAGGCTAGATTAAGGTCGTGGAAGACGGCGACTATCACTATCCCTATCTGCTTATTCAACCTCTCGATCAGCTCCAAGAGCTCGAGTTGATACTTGATGTCGAGATGTACCGTCGGCTCGTCTAAGAGAAGGACCCTAGGCTCCTGCGCAAGAGCGCGCGCTATGATAACCCTCTGCCTTTCACCCCCACTTAGCTCGTCGAAGGTCCGGTCGGCAAGATGTAAAGTGTCAGTCATCTTCAATGCTTCCTCCACGACTTCGAGATCTCTTGCGGATTCGGCTCCGAACCGTCCTATGTGAGATGCGCGACCCATCAAGACTATTTCAAAGACAGTAAAGGCAGCGTCAACCGTCGGAATTTGCGGAACGACACCTACAGTCTTGGCGATCTCATCCCTCGTAAATCTCCTTAGATCTCTCCCGTCAATAAGTACAGTTCCCACTCGAGGTTCCAAGACTTTGCACATACATCTAAGCAGGGTAGTCTTCCCTGAGCCGTTTGGGCCCATGACGCCCAGAAACTCACCCTGCCCAACGCTGAAGGCAACATTCTTTAGAATAGGGGTGCTCTCATAAGAGAAGCTTAGACCTCTAATCTCAAGTCTCAATCACATCACAGCCAAACTCTTCTGCTCTTCCGTAGGAGATATGCGAAGAAGGGAGCACCGCAAAGAGCTGTAAGCACACCGACCGGAATCTCTGTTGGTGCAATGATGGTCCTAGCCACAGTGTCTACAGATGCTAGAAAGAGGCCTCCCGCTAAGGTTGAGGCTGGAAGAAGCAGTGTATGGTTTGGGCCGACTCTTATTCTCATCATATGGGGGATGATAAGGCCTACGAAGCCTATGATACCGCTGAAGGCTACAGCTGTTCCAGCGACCAACGAGGTGAGCGCCAGAAGGATCTTCTCTACTTTCTTAACGTCTATTCCAAGGTGGGTCGCCTGCTCCTCGCCCAAGAGCATAGCGTTCAGGTCTCGAGCAAAGAGTTGAAGCAGTACTGTGCCGATAGAAATTACGGGAAATACGATCCAGACGACCTTCCAGCTCGCCATCCATAGGCCGCCGAGTAACCAAAAGAAGAGAAACCGAAACTGCTGTCCTGACAAGTATAGCAGGAAGGATGTGACCGCAGCTAGGAATGACCCGACCGCTATACCTGAGAGCAGCAAGGTTTCAACTCGAGTTCTCCCCCGCGACTTGGCAATCTGATAAACCAAGAACACTGTTGAAGTAGCGCCGATGAATGCCATAAGAGGAAGCGCATACATACCGATGTCTTGCTTCAACGGCAGGAAGGTCGATGCGGATGCGCCTACAGCTGCACCTGCCGATAGGCCGATGATGTAAGGATCTGCCATTGGGTTCTTGAATACACCCTGCATTACCGCCCCTGAGACTGCTAGAGAGCATCCAACCAAGACACCCAGCAGGATTCTTGGCAATCTTATATCCATGATGATAGCTCTAAAGTTCTCAGGCCAATTCTCACTCTCTCCAAACAAAATATCTAGGGCCGCTTGCAATGGAATCCTCTCGCCACCGCTAGGGCCGATAGGACCCATCGAGCCGACTAGAGTCATAAAGAATATGGCCAGCGTTAGAGCGATCGATAAAGCAGCTATCGTCAATCTCCATCTGTGACGCTTTCTCTCAAAAAGGCTAACAATAGTCTCTTCCCCAATCATCTACTCGAACAGCTCCGGGTGAAACGTCTTAGCCAATTGTTCAAGGGCATCGACCAACCTCGGTCCAGGTCGGCTTAGGATGTCATCGTCGATTGTGTATATTCTACCGCTCCTAACGGCTTCCGTATTCCGCCATCCAGGCCTGTCCTCGATGTCTTCGATAGTAGTCTTTGCGTGAGGACCAACTGTGAAGATTATTATCTCAGGGTTGCTCCCTACAATAAATTCATCACTTACCTGGGGATACGCAGCTACGGCGCCTTCGGCTAAATTTCTCCCTCCAGCCATCAATATCAGGTCATGGCCAAATGATCCAGGGCCGAAAGTCCAGTACGGGTAATATTCGAGGTAAACCTTAGGTCTGTAGGCACTGCTGTTGCTGATCTTCGATGTTACAGCATTAATCCTTTGCTCCAGTTTCCCCGCTACCGCATTTGCTTTATCAGCGTTGCCTGTTATCAGCCCAACAAGCCTAATGTC
Organism: uncultured Candidatus Bathyarchaeia archaeon; assembly: GCA_964408475.1. Taxonomy (GTDB): domain Archaea; phylum Thermoproteota; class Bathyarchaeia; order 40CM-2-53-6; family CAYOZM01; genus CAYOZM01. The sequence goes on from CAYOZM010000002.1 coordinate 37,878, forward strand.
GTGGATAACCTCGCGTAATGTCTTTGGCGCCAAAACGAATACCGTGAGTCCCCTTTGCTCAAGGTCTAATACCATTTCCAAAGGCGTTATGTCTGAGGCCAGTATCAAGTCTGGCTTTAGAGCGACAATCTTCTCTAGATCCGGGTTCAAATAACTTCCAATCCTCGGCTTGGCTCCCACTTCCTCAGGATAATCGCTGAAATCATCTACCCCCACAACTCTCTCGCCGACCTCGACCGCATACAAAGTCTCTGTGATGCTTGGGGCGAGAGATATTATTCTCAAAGGTGTCCGAGAAATAGATACGGCCCTCCCATAGCCGTCAACGACCTTCAACTCTTGCACCACCTCTCCCGGCTGCCTGAGACCAGCGATGTAGAAGCCTAGCGCGAAAGAAATTGTCAAACCCAGGAGTAGCAGAGCCAACGGGATGAGTTTCGCCCTAGCCATCTTCTATTGCACCCGGATGGATAATCCAACCATAGCTTTTATTAAGCTTACTATACTAGGACAGAACGAGGCTTACCAAAACATAACGTTTGATTCAGGGCTCGACTTTGCAAGTATCTTCGACAATTGGAGGATAGCCGTTTCATGAGTTACGTAGCATCTTGGAGTGGCGGTAAAGACAGCTGCTTTGCCTGTTATAAGGCGATACACGACGGATACAGCATTTCTCATCTGGTGAATTTCATTTCTAAAGAGTATAGGAGAGTGAGTTTCCATGGCACAGAGGCCAAATTGATTCAATTGCAGGCGCAAGCATTAGGCATGCCCCTATTGCAAAAGGAAACCACGTGGAATGGGTATGAGCAAGAGTTCAAAGAAGCGGTGCGAAGTTTAATTCCTAATGGTATAAGAGGCATGGTTTTTGGCGATATTTACCTCCAAGAGCATAAAGATTGGGTCAACAGAGTTTGCGGGGAATTGGGAATTGAGGCGATTGAACCTCTTTGGGGCAAGGAACCCGAAGAGATTTTTCTTGACTTTATAGACAGAGGTTTTGAAGCAATAATAGTCAGTGCTAGATCAAATTTATTCAGCGAGGGATGGATTGGACGGAAGGTAGATAGAGAATTTCTAAAATACTTAAAGGAAAATAAAATTGATATTTGCGGGGAAAATGGTGAATACCACACGTTCGTAACCGGCGGTCCAATGTTTAAGAGGAAAATAACGATAAATGAGAGCAGGTCGATCATGCGAGATGGTTACTGGTTCCTAGACACCTTGGAATATTCCTTATAAGATTTTAAGACCGTGCACCCTCTAGAAAGCATGGTAGAGCCCCCTTGAAGACCATCGAGCTTTTGAGGCGAATGGCGAGGGAAAGGGCTGCTGGACCATCTCCCTCTTTCACAGAGCTTCACTTGGCAAAGGCTATCGAGGTTATTGGTGAAAAACCAGTCGGTAGGGCTGGGCTCTCAGAGAAGCTGCAGCTAGGCGAAGGTGCCACTCGAACCTTAATCGATAGGCTTCAGAATGAGCGGCTGATCAAGATATCGAAGGCCGGATGTGAATTAACAAAGAGCGGGCTATCAATTCTGAAAGACTTGAACTCTAAATTCCCGAGGAAAATGAAGGCCCCTCCAAGCTCGATAACAGTTGGCGCACATAACTTTGGAATTCTTGTCAAGAATGCTGCGAGCAAGGTTAGGAACGGGATTGAGCAGAGAGATTCAGCTGTCAGAGTCGGCGCGTCTGGAGCTGTTACACTTATTTTTCAGCGAGGAAGGCTTTTCATGCCTCCACCTGCTGAGACCCAGCCTAAGGAATGGCCAGAGATCGCAAAGCAACTCTTGGAGCTATTTCAACCTGAAGAGAATGATGTCATTATAGTAGGCGGTGCAGAGACGGAAGAGAAAGCTGAACTAGGTGCGAGAGCGGCTTCCTGGACGCTTGCCGGATAGAATTCTCCAAATGGCAGGGACGGGCTGGAAATAGGCTTTTTCACCGCGGTATGTTTTAAAGGATAAGCTAGCATTAACTTTGAAACGTCGTCGGTGTCTCGTATATGATTAACAAAACCGCGAGTCTGGAACCCACAGCCTCTGTGGATTCGAGAGCGGAAATAGCTGAGAAATGCTTTATCGGTCCCGGGGCAAGGCTTATCGGTTACGTGAAGGCGGATAAGTTCGTCCGAATCGATTCGAACGTCGTTGTTTATGGACCTGCCGAGATCGGAGAATCAACCTACATCGGGCCGAATTGTATTCTCGGCCATCCTACGAGGAAGGAATTATCGAAGATCTTGGAGAGCGGAAGTGTAGATTCGAAAGCCGTTGAAGGGAAGATTCTCAAGGTTGGGAGGGGCTGTAGGATTAGAGCTGGATGCATTATCTACTCAGACGTAACTGTTGGGGATGACGTGGAGTTCGGACACAATGTTCTGGTGAGGGAGAATGTACGAATCGGCGGCAACTCTCGGATAGGCACGAATGTGGTTATCGACGGATCCTGCAAGATCGGGAGAGGGGTTTCGATGCAGACAGGCGTTTATCTCTGCGCATATTCGAATGTTGAAGACTATGTGTTCCTCGGTCCATATTGCGTATTCA
>CAYOZM010000003.1:0-38473 GCA_964408475.1 uncultured Candidatus Bathyarchaeia archaeon
AATATTGAAGCTAATAGACAGCTGGCATGGGAAAGAAAAATACTTTGGTTTATACAGGGAGAGGAACAGGAGAATCAGAGAGGGAATACAGAAACTAGGGTTAACTCTATTCCCAAAAGAAGGTTATGAAAGCCCAACAGTAACTTGCATAAACGCGCCAAGCAACATTGCCGGACCTGAAATATATCAGAAGATGCGCGAAAAAGGATTTGAGCTCGCAAAAGGTTATGGAAGCGTAAAAGACACCACTTTCAGAATCGGGAATATGGGCTACATCGAATTTGAAGACATAGAATCAATGCTAAATGCGCTTGGAGAGGTCCTAATCGATCTCGGTTGGAAAGTGTGAGGAGATAGATTGAAACCGAAAGTTAAGGTTCTGGTCTGCGACCCCATCGATAATGAGGGGATTGAAGAGTTAAAGCAAGCTGGTTTTGAGGTCGACGTTAACCTTACGATATCCAAAGATCAATTGAGAGAGATTGTTTCAAACTATGACGCTTTGATTGTGCGAAGCCGAATCAAAGTTACAAGGGAAACCATTGAAGCAGGGGATAGGTTAAAGGCGATAGGTCGAGCTGGAGTGGGCCTAGACAATATCGATGTGGAAGCCGCTCAAAAGAGAGGAATAGCTGTCCTAAACACACCTGAGGCGCTTGCTGATGCTGTAGCTGAGTTAACGATAGGGTTGATTCTCTCCTTGGCGCGCAGCATCCCTCTCGCTGACAGAACTATGAAAGAGGGGAAGTGGATCAAGAGGGATTTGATGGGCTGGCAGTTAAGAGGCAAGACCCTTGGCATAATCGGATTGGGCAATATCGGTCAGAAGGTGGCGAGAATCGCCAAAGCGTTGGGAATGAACATACTCGTCACGGACATAATCGTCCCAACTCCTGAATTGCTAGAAGAACTTCGAGCGGAATACATTCCCCCTAAAGATTTCTCCAAATTCCTCCAGAATAGCGACGTGATTACCATACACGTTCCATTAACACCCCAAACCCGCCACATGATCGCGAAAAAGGAGATCCAACTCATGAAAGACAAAGCCTTCCTCATCAATAGTTCGAGAGGTGAAATAGTGGATGAAAAAGCCCTCCTAGAGGCACTTCAATCCGGAAAGCTGGGAGGAGCTGCCTTAGACGTCTACGAGGTTGAACCACCAAGCGATTTAGCACTGATAAGGTTACCCAACGTTGTTTGCACGCCTCACATCGGGAGTCAGACACTTGAAAGCCAGAAAGCAGCAGGAATAACGATTGCAAAGAAACTGATCAAATCACTCAGGAGTTCTTGAGGCTCGTTAGGTTATTTGTCACTGAAAACGTAAAGCTCCTCTTCATATCGCCGATCAAGCGTTTGTCCACGCGGTAAGCGTGTTAGTTTTTTCTTTGAGAGGTATTCGAGAAGGAGCTTGTTAGCTTCTTCCGAATTCATGTTAAGCCAGTCTAAAGGTACGTTCACGAAGAGGGGGCGGGCTGGGATCACATGGCGTGTTGACTTGTGCACGAAAACCTCTCCTTTAAGAGCAGCGGTCACGACATCCACTTTTGTGATCCTCGGTGCAATAATGGCGGCTGACGCTTCACCCGACTTGACTTTGTTCATAGAGTCGCTTTCCGTTTCGTAACCAATATTGTAACCAACCCTCCTCAAGTCCGCTTCAAGCCGCTTAAGATGTTCATAGGTTTTCTTCACGCTCTCGGTCTTCCCGAGGATTCCATAGCACTTCCTCGAAGTAACTATCCCTAACATTATTTCCGCGTCATACATTTTTCTCTCCAGCTCACTATCCGCAACCTCCTGAAGAGTGTAACCCAACTGCTCTAGGTCTTCCCTTAGTTCTTCGCTCTTTTCCCGGTCGTTTCCTATGACTCTAAACCAGCTTCCCACCGTTATATTCGGGTTGCCATAGTCTACCATACAGACAGGGATTAGCTTACATCCAAGATGCTGGAGGGCGGCTACCCTGTGCATTCCATCCAAAACCACAAGCGTTTCCTTATCGACGATCACCGGGTGCTTAACGTGGGCATCCCGCTCGATCTCATCAGATAAACGCTCAACAATTTCTACGATAGTCTCCTCATGGATGTACAACTTTTCAATTTCAAGCTTGATTTCAAGTGTGACAAGTGGATGATTTATGGAAAAACCATTCGACATAATAGTTCACACAAATCCGTCTCTAAATAGGGTGCTGTAATATCTATCTGTATGCGCTATCCGGTAGCGCTGTAACGACAATTTTTTCATTCCCCAAATTTCAGCTATCTCCAAAGGGGCAATTACATTTGCTCTTGAGCATATACCCGCGAACAACCTCTTTCCTCGAGTCAAGCTTTTCATCATCCCTACAGCCTCTTCATCGTAGGCTTGTACACATTCATCGATTTTGTATAGACTGACGATCACGAGGGTAAAACCGTCTCCTATCCTTCCTTTCTATGCTTTTTTACTGATAAGTACTCCGTCATCTCCTTAGCTTCAAATTTCAATCCTATTGAGTCAACTGCTATGATTTAAAAGTCGGGATTCTTTGACTTTAACGCTTCAGCAACCGCCATTAGCGCTTCACAAGCTGTTGAAAACAGAGCCGGTCCACCAACTTCTCGTAAAATTGAGCCCTAGCTTAGGTTATACTCACTTTTAAGTGCCTTATATTGCACATGAGTAATGGAACCCTGGCAGCCGAATGCCTTGAGAGGAATCACGGTGTCTCCTGACTCTATTTTGGACTGTATCGGAAACACGCCTATGCTGAAGTTGAATACAGGATTCCAAGGTCAAGCCTATCACATGTATGCGAAGCTAGAGTTCATGAACCCAAGCGGCAGTGTCAAGGATCGAATAGCAAAATACATTGTCGAGCAGGCGGAACTGAAAAGGCTTCTGAAGCCAGGCTATACCATAGTTGAGGCCACAAGTGGAAACACCGGCATCTCTTTGTCGATGGTCGCAGCGGCCAAAGGCTACAAGATGCTAGTTGTAATGCCTGAACACATGACTGGAGAAAGAATCAAGATAATAACTGCTCTCGGCGCAAATGTCTGTTTGACACCGAAGGATGAAGGTTTCGAGGGAGCGGTGGAGAAGGCTGACAAAATTGCCAAGAGCAACGACCAATACTTCTTGGCGAACCAGTTCAGAAATCCTGATAATGCGATGGCTCACTACCATACGACCGCCAAGGAGATAATTCAGCAGGTCGGATATGACGTTGACGCATTTGTGGCTGGCGTAGGCACAGGCGGCACATTAATGGGCGTAGGCAAGGCTTTAAGAGAAAGAAATCCAGCTGTACGACTGGTCGCAGTCGAGCCGGAAGAAGCAGCCGTCCTCTCCGGTCGAAAAGACATCAAAGACCACAAGATTGCTGGGATCGGCGACGGCTTTGTTCCGCAGATCGTGGACAAGGGTATGATAGACCAAGTTATTGCAGTCAAGAGCGAAGATGCCATTGAAATGGCGAAAGAACTATCCCGACAACTTGGGCTCTTGGTAGGGATATCATCAGGGGCAAATGTATTAGCGTCGATTCAGCTCTTAGACGACATCGGTCAGGACAAGAAGGTCGTCACGATACTCCCTGACAGAACAGAGAGGTATTTCAGCACAGATCTATATGTTATAAGTGAACGCCTAGTAAGGCAGTGCTCCGAGCATTGCGAATGCCCATTCCAATTCTGAGGGAGGAGAATGCAACGGGGACTTGCGATGCTGCGACACTGAAACAATGGTTCAGTTTAAGAGCTGATTCTCTCAGCCCGGCTTTGCGGTTTCGTTGAACTGAATTAGAGCGTGTCCATTTCCGTTCAGGCATTATCAGCCTTCCCAGCCCCGCCGTCTGAGGAAGCACAACCAGCTTAAACACCTCCCTTAAAGAGAGCTCAACATCCTTGACCATTACCTATAAAAAGCAAGAGTGATTTTGAGTCAGCCTAATCTACAACGATCCTCATTGTTATTAATAGCTTGAATAACTTAATAGCTTCAATAACTCACACGGAGAAAGACCTCGAATGCTCGATCTGAAACTTATCAGAGAGAACCCGTTGTTCGTGAAGAGAGATTTGGAGAAGAGAGGAGCTGGAGACAAGGCCTCATGCGTAGACGATCTTCTTGAATATGATAGGATACGCAGAGGACTATTGGTCGAAATAAACGATCTCCGACACAGGAGGAACGTTATCACAACAGCGATAGCTGAAATGCAGAAGGATGGTAAAGATGTTACCGCCAAAATGAGAGAAGCCAAAGCAATCCCACTGAAAATTAAGAAACTAGAAGAACAGATGAAGGATTACGACGAAAAAGTCAACTATATTCTACTCAGGCTTCCGAACACAATGCATGAATCTGTCCCAATAGGCAAAGACGAGAACGACAACGTTGTCCTAAGGACATGGGGAACTAAACCTGAATTCGATTTCGAAGCCAAGGACCATATAGACATAGGCTTAGCTCTAGACCTCATCGACATAGAGAGAGCTGCGAAGACAGCTGGAGCCAGATTCCACTATTTGAAGAACGAAGCTGTACTACTTGAATTCGCGATCGTTCAATTTGCTCTCGATCTTCTCAGAAAGGAGGGGTTCACCCCGGTTATACCGCCAGTTCTCGTTAAGAAAGAGGCGATGTATGGAGCTGGCTTCCTGCCTCTCGGGGAGGAGGACATATATCAAATAAAGGATGAAGACCTCTGCCTTGCAGGTACATCTGAAATCCCTCTAGCGGCTTTGCATATGAACGAGATATTGGATGAGAATACTCTCCCACTTTACTACTTAGGTTTCTCCACATGCTTCAGAACCGAAGCTGGAGCTCACGGTAGAGATACGAAAGGTATCTTCAGAGTCCACCAATTCGACAAGATCGAGATGTTCAAATTCACTACTCCAGAAACCTCTTGGGAAGAACATGAAAAAATGATTGCAACAGCCGAGAAGATCTATCAGAAGTTAGGCTTACACTACAGAGTTGTTGTCATATGCTCTGGAGAATTAGGCGTGACCGCAGCTAAGAAGTACGATATAGAAGTTTGGCTGCCGGGGCAGGGAAAGTATCGGGAGATAGTCTCCTGCAGCAACTGCACCGATTATCAAGCGAGAAGACTTAACATTAGATGTAGAAAGAAGAGCAGTGAGAAGCCGAGGTTCGTACATACCCTAAACAGCACAGCTATAGCTATGGGCAGAGCTCTAGTGGCAATCTTCGAAAACTTTCAGCAACAGGATGGTTCTGTTAGAATTCCAGAAGCCTTAACGCAATACATGGGTGGAATGGAGTTCATAGGAAGAAAGTAGTCTTGAGCCGTATCTCTCTGGGATACGCGTCTAACGCTTCATCGAGGCTCTCATGGCAGACAGCGCCTTCTTCGCCATTACAACATTGTTGAGTATATCGTCGATCGTTGAGATTAGAGTCTCAAGCTTGTCTTGGCAGATTATATCCGATTCTATGTACTTTCCTTTGGAAACGGTTGATACTTTAAGATAGCTGGGTGTCTCCTCATCGTCGGGTTGGAGAGCCTTGCTTACAGCCTCCGCTTCCTTTACGTTTGAGAAAGAAATTCGTATCTTAGCCCTCACCCTTCATCCTGCCTTTATCTGGTTGCATATCGCTGCGTCTACCAGCTTAATGAAATCTTCTCGTTTCTCTTCAGGGATCTGCGCTCCTGCTGCGACATTGTGGCCGCCTCCCATTCCAGAGCATTTTTCAGCGATAGCTTGAAGAGCAGCTCCTAGGTTTACGCCTCTTTCAACCAACCAGTCTGAAGCCCTCGCCGAGACCTTGACCTCACCTTTCTTCGTTCTTGTCGCAACAATTATTGCCTTCTCCATTTTGAACAGTCCTGAGTTTGATAGAATAGAGGACAGTGCGCCGGTCATCTTCTCATCCAAGAAATCGTCTCCTCGGATATAGTATGTACTTCGAAGTTCAGTTATTGTATCAGGTTTCTGAGTCACCCATTCCATGTACTGTGCAAGCGTCTTGCGGTATTCAGCTAGAACCTGTTGAACCTCTTCCGTTACCATTCCTCTATCACCAAGACAGATCGAAATAGCCAAGCCTGGTCTGTCCATCCTCCCGCATGCGTTGAGAAGAGAGGCGTATTCACGTGCATCTCTTGTAGGGGTCGAAGACTCCTCTTCAACAAGCGTATATACCGTTCCTATGAGTTCGAGAGCTGCTCGACTTGGCAACCCTTTCGATGAGACGACTTCTATTATTTTTGAGAGAACCCTCTGCTTCTCATCGTTAGAGAGATCTTTCACCGTCCTCCATCTATCTTCCTGTTTAACTTGTATTCCGATCGAGGCGAGGAGAGCCAAACAATTATCTTCTTCACCGCTTATTCCTGGAAGGAACGGGCTGGTTGTGTAGGCGAGAGCTCTATGGATTGGCCTCGTTTCCCTTCCGTAGAAGATCAAGTCGGTTGCAGTTTCGAGAAGACCTTTCTTCAACCCATCTTCAACAATCTTCTCATTGAGTCCGTGTAGAGAGCGCCTCGCCCCTTTGTCTTGCATATCCCCTAGAGCTCCAACCACAGCTAACGTCGATAAGTCAACGTTTACATCAGCTATGCTCCGAGCCACGAAATAGGCGATACCAGCTCCACTGACTTCCGTCGCTCCGTCGAAGCCGAATTGATGAGGATTGACATGAATGATCTCCGGATCCAATCTCCCCGAGGGTTGGTGATGATCGAGGATTATCGTCTTCTTCCCCGCAAAGCTGTTCTGTATGGTATCCAAGTAGCCGCTGCCGATCTCGGTGAAGATCGTCACATCAGAATCTTCTGAACGGCATTCTGAGATAACTTCACCGTCAAGTTGTTTCACTACCCTCAAGTGCATCGGCGCATCTAGCCTAGCTAGAGTCCTCCCCATAATTCCAGCAGCAGCTAAACCGTCAGCATCAAAGTGAGAAACTACTAGGAAGTTCGATTCTCCACGGGCTTCTTTCAGAATTAGATTCGCTGCCTCACTCACTCTCGACAGTAGACCTTGAAAGTCGGACATGGCTACGCCACAGAGGCTGCCAACGGCTTATACTTCCAATCAGGCGATATTACACGTAAGCCCCTATAGTACTTCACGAGCCTGTGAATCTTAGACTCAACGAGAGCTAGAGCTCTCTTGCTGGAGTAGTCCACTCTATTCTTCTCGAGATGTTTTCTCAACTTATCCGCTTTCCTCAAAAGCAACTCCAAGTCCTCCGGCATCTTCAATTCAACTCCGGAACTTTGCAGTATTTGAGTGATCGTCTTTCCCACAATAGGCTTGACAAGAGCGATTCCGTAACGATCTCTAAGAACTACACCTATCATATCGGGAGGATTCCCCTCTCTAGCCAGCTTAACAACCAAAGCCTCGATCTCCTCAGGCTTATACTTGCACCATATCGGAGGCTTCTTGCTTACAGGCCTAGTCGAACCTGAACGCCCACGTTTGCTCGCATAAAGTCTAGCCAAGATTCAATCACCTCAAACTTCAAATGTGTAGCGAGACAGCGATTCTTCTTCTTATGAGAGACAAGGTCTCTATTTAAGCGTTACACCGCAACATTCTTGTTAAGAGAGAGCGATATAGCTTCGAAAACATCAATTTGCTTCGATTCGGGGAAATGAGCTTGCTGAAAATCGTCTTTGTCACAGGTAATTTGAACAAGGCTAGGGAGGTCGCGGAAATTCTGAGAAACTTTAGAATAGATGTTGAACATGTCAATCTGACGCTCACTGAAATCCAATCTGACAGTCTGGAAGAGATAGCGAAGGCAAGCGCACTTGAAGCAACGGGTCTGGTTGGTAAGCCCGTGATCGTGGAGGACTCAGGATTGTTCATCAAGAGCCTTGACGGTTTTCCCGGTCCATTTTCGTCATACGTTCAGAAGACTATTGGCAATAGGGGCATCTTGAAATTGATGGGAGGGATAGATGACAGAGACGCCTCTTTCAGGTCGGTTGTCGCATACTGCGACGAGAAGAGAAAGCCATTGTCTTTCACAGGTGAGGTCCGAGGGAAGATATCTTATGATGAGAAGGGGAAGGTTTGGGCGTTCGACCCGATATTCATTCCAAACCGAAAAGGAGGCAAGACTTATGCTGAAATGGGGCCGGTTGAAAAGGATAGGATCTCACACAGAAGAAGAGCGCTTGAGAAATTTGCGAAATGGTATTTGAAATTTTAGTCTCATCCATAAGCGATCTGAATCGAATACGCTTACTCAAACTCGTTCAGGGAAGTATCTTCCTCTCTTCTCAATCTCGCGCACTTTTGCGAGAACTCTCCCAGTTTTCTCGTTCCCTACCTCGGCCTTATAGCCTTCTATCACCGCATCGAAACATTGATCCACATACCTGTAATGTGTGCTGTTTAGAGCTCTCTTCATGAGGTGCAGGTCTACGCCTCGGTCCTCAACTTCAATCGAGTAGAGGCTCAATCCGAAGTCTATGAAGAATATCTTCTCATCCAGCGTCTCAATCATATTCGAAGTGGTCAAGTCTCCGTGAATTATTGACCGTTCATGGAGTCTGCCGATTAGGTTTCCAACGTTTCTGCATGTCCTCAGCCTTTTCTCCAGTGAGAAATCGTTCAAAGAATCTCTAAGCCTGATGCCCTCAATGTACTCCATCACTATAGTGAAGTCTGAAATATCGATAAGGTATATAGTGGGAGTTGGAACTCCGGACTTCTTAGCTTCATGCATAATCTGCGCTTCGTGAATCGTCCTATATGCTCTAATCTTCTTGTCGAGCGGCTCCACTCTATACTTTTTCTCAACCCTCTTCTTGACAATGACTTTTCTGCCGTACCACTCTCCTAAGTAGAGGTTTGCCTCAGCCCCCTTCCTAATCAAAGTAAAGCTTGCGGTGTTTAGGGGCGCCAAGGAATCTCAACCTCGTCCAGACGCCACTTCGGCCTGACAATAGTATCTTCAACTTTCACGTTCAGTCCGCATTTGAAAGCTAGGAGTCCAGCCCACGCTATCTGCGCCCCGCAGTCACCGCTATACTTAGGATCAACCACGTAGAATATAGCCCCGTGCTCCTCAGTTATCACTTCAAGTGCGCTTTGAAGGCGCTTGTTAGCTGCTACGCCACCAGTGAGCAGAACCTCCTTCTTCTCGGTGTGAGCGAGCGACCTCTCGACAGCTTCAGTGAGCATGGAGAATGCGATCTCTTGAAGTGAGTAACATAGATCCTCAAGATTGTGGTCGCGCATCTTCTTTAAGGCAGCGGTTAGTAGGCCTGAGTACGCGACATCATTTCCTTTCACAGTGTAAGGCAAATCGATGAATTTCTTCCCTTCAAGGGCTAGCTTCTCTACGGCGGAGCCGCCTGGAGATGGAAGCTTGGCTTCTCTAGCAAAGCTGTCCACTACGTTTCCAAGCGTTATGTCTTCAGTCTCACCGAAGATTCTCCATTTACGATCAGCACACGCGGTTATTGCTGTATGGCCGCCGGAGACAAGAACTACGAGGGGATCTCTTGCGCCCGCCGTTAAGGCACCTATCTCAATGTGCCCTATCGCATGATGCACTGGAACGATAGGCTTTCGAAGAAAGACGGCGAGCGCTCTCGCTATAGTAGCGCCTGTTCTCAAAGCTGGACCTAAGCCCGGACCCGCTGAGAATGCGATCGAGCTCAGATGGTTCGGCTTCACTCTTGCTTCTCTGAAAGCTCTCTGCAAAACCTCGGGTGCAACTTGACTGTGATGTTGAGCTGCTTCCCTAGGATGAATTCCTTTGCCAACTTCAGGTGAATAGACTTCTCTCACATCGGACAGTACAGTACCGTCGCTTGAAACGATGCTTGCCCCAAAAGTGTGAGCAGTCGATTCTATGCCCAAGCAGTACGAATTTGCCTTCATGAGCGCTTCCTTTCAGTGAATAATCATGCGGGGTAGGAAAATAGTTTGTGGAGTCTTTGGAAAAGGTTAAAGGAAGGACTATGATGATTAAGTCGTACCTTGCGGCGGTTTTGAGGAGAACCGAGAGTGTCGAAGAACCCGGTGCCTATTCAGCCGGAAGTCAACATCGGCACTCTAGGGCATGTAGACAATGGGAAAAGCACCTTAGTTCAAGCCTTGACAGGCATTTGGACGGCGAGACACTCAGAGGAGTTGCGTAGAGGTATAACGATAAGGGTGGGATACGCGGACGCCATCTTCTATAAGTGTCCAAAATGCGAGGGTGCAGCAGCCTATACGACCAAGAAGAAATGTCCGGTATGCGGTTCTGAAGCCGTATTCCTGAGAGCCGTCAGCTTCGTCGATTGTCCTGGACATCACAGCCTAATGGTAACTATGCTTTCAGGAGCGGCACTTATGGATGGTGCCCTATTCGTATTGGCAGCGAATGCGAAATGCCCTCAGCCTCAAGATCGTGAGCACTTGGCAGCGGCTGAAATGGTTGGGATAAAGAATTTCATCTTGGTGCAGAATAAGATAGATGTTGTTGATAAGCAGAGAGCAATGGAGAACTTCAAGGAGATAAAGAGTTTCGGTAAATCAACTCGAGCGGAGAAAGCTCCTATTATTCCCGTCTCAGCGCAACATAAGCTCAACATAGACATGTTGATCTGGGCCATTGAGAGAAACATCCCTACGCCCAAGAGAGATCCCGATGCACCGCCTCGGATGTACGTTCTACGTTCATTCGATGTGAACAAGCCGGGAACAGAGGCTGAAGATCTTGTAGGAGGAGTTATAGGCGGATCGATAGTTCAAGGGATATTCCGCGTTGGAGACGAGATAGAGATACGCCCTGGACTTCGCGTGGAAGCCGCGGGGAAAGTCCATTACGAACCCTTAACGACGCCGATCGTGAGTTTACACCTCGCTGCGGGCCCGGTTAAAGAAGCTAGGCCCGGAGGTCTAATCGGAATAGGAACGAATCTAGATCCATCCGTTACTAAGTCGGACGGTCTAGTGGGCAGCGTCGTAGGTAGGGTTGGGGTGCTTCCTGAAAGCTCGGATAGGCTGACTTTGGATGTTCAATTGTTTGAGAGAGCTGTTGGTACTGAGCAGCTGGTAGCGGTCGATAGAGTCAAGATGAACGAACCTCTCGTTCTGAACATCGGAACAACTGTGACTTCTGGGTTAGTCGTATCCGCGAGAGAGCACTTAGTAGAGGTCTCCTTGAAGAAACCGATATGCGCTGAACCTGGATCGAGAATCGCGTTAAGTAGAAGAATTGGAGATAGTTGGCGGCTAATCGGCTACGGGACAGTAAAGTAGCTGGATCGAACTGTCAAGTTTCCAAGCAAAGCAATGCAAGAGTTGAATTGCTCTCTTGTTGACAACCTATTCAGCCGGATTGAAATCTGCTATTTGACGCAAGTTACCTCTTCAATATGTGATCAATATTGCCTGTAAGAGTTCTTCTCGACTCTAACTTTCTAATGATTCCAATGGAATTTAATATCGACGTCTTCGAAGAGGTTCAGAATCTTCTCGGGAAGAGAGTTGAGTTCATGCTGATCAAGCCGGTATACGATGAATTGTGGAGACTGTCGAGGAGAGGGTCAAAAGTTGGTCGTCAAGCAGCTTATGCATTAGGGCTTGCTAAGCGGTGTAGGATAGTGGATGTAGAAATGAAAGCGAGTGAGTCGATAGATGACGCGATCGCCAGAGTCGCAAAGGATATTGGTACAATAGTTGCCACAACAGATCTCGAGCTCAAGGCAAGGCTAAGGAATATTAATCTGCCTGTAATCTATCTAAGAGAACGATCTCGCCTCGAAGTCGAAGGCATTGAACCTGAATATGTTTAGCCACGTTAACTTCAGTACTTACGAGAAATGATGGAGTTTCGACTATGTTTAGAGTCTTAACAGTTGAAGATATTGTTAGAATCCCCCCGGAGAAATTTGGAAACCCTATAGAGAAAGTTGCCCATGAGCAGATCAAAATGAAATATGAGAACATTGTCGATCAAGAGCTCGGCTATGTGATACTTGTCGTAGATGTAGATGTTGAACCTATTGGAAAGATACTTCCAGCGGATGGGTCCACCTATCATAAGGCTACCTTCAAGCTGCTGACTTTCTACCCAGAGATGCATGAAGTAGTCGAGGGCGAGGTTGTTGAAGTCACTGACTTCGGAGCTTTCGTCAGAATAGGTCCGGAGGACGCGCTTTTACATGTGTCGCAGATTATGGATGACTTTATCACCTACGATGAGAAGCATGGCGTGCTTGCGGGGAAGGAGACTCGGCGAAGCATTGGAAAAGGCAATCTTGTCAGAGCGCGAATAATAGCGATCAGTTTTCCGAGAGGTGGCGCTGGGGGTAAGATTGGAGTAACGATGCGCCAACCATTCCTGGGCAGGCTTGAATGGATAGAAGACGATGTCAAGAGATCACGAGGCGAGAAAGGAGAGAAGAAGGGTTGAATGAGAAGGCTTGTAAGAATTGCCGCTTGATAAGCAACGGCCCAATATGCCCCAATTGCAAATTGTCAAATCTAAGCGACGATTGGACGGGAATAGTCATTGTGATGGACCCGAAGAACTCTGAAATCGCTGAGAAGATGGGGATCAAAGTTCCAGGGAGATACGCGATTCGCGTAAGATAGATCTGCCCATTCGATCATCTTGTTTTCGCAGTTCCTTGATTCACAATTTTAACCTCCTAGCGTATGCGGATTTCACGATTATCATGCATCAAGATCCGCGCCTGAAATCGCAAGACCTGAACAACCAAACGTACACGGACTATGTGCTTTGACGCGTATTCGATACTCAAATCATATCTACTGAATATTCAGAATAGAGAAATGAGTGAAAATAATTGCCGAGGTTGAAGCTCACGAATGAGCTGCGAGCCAGGCTGAAGTTTCCTCTAGGCGAACTTATCAAAGGAACCCCTGACCAAAATATGCGCAGACTTCGAGAAGCTGTCGAAAAAGAGAAGCCTAGACGCATCGTTTGCGTAGGAGACGTTGTATCGAAGAATGCTACTAAGGCAGGTATTCCAGTCGACGTTAGAGTTGTAGACAATAAGATTATGCGTAAGAAGGCTGAGCCTATGGAGCTTGAAGCGAAAAGAACGATATATGTGAAGAATCCTCCGGGCATTCTGGACTTTATCGCTTGGCAAGCTCTAAGCGAAGCTATTGAACGTGGAGATAGCCTGATAGTCGTGGATGGGGAGGAGGATTTGTTGACCTTGGCAGCCATAGTTGAGGCGCCGGATACGTCGATGGTGATTTATGGTCAGCCTGAGGAAGGAATCGTTGTCGTTAGAGTTGACGATAAGAAGAAACGGGAGATAGATGCTATAATCGGTGGGATGCTGAAAGAGTAGTTCGAATGGAAGCTCATCTGAGTGAGCTTCGGGTTAAGACTCCTTGCTCGGCTTCACATAGTCAGTGTAACTGCACGAGCCACAAGTCCATCTTTGGACAGGCATCTTATGGTAAGCCATGATGCTTCCGCATCTGGGGCATTTTCTATTCTTAAGCTTCACGGTAGATTTCTCATAGTCATATTCGTAAAGGGAACTCGATCTGGCTTTCTTCTTAGGCTTCTTGCTAGGAGCCTCGCTCATCTAAAATCACTTCTTCTTCAGTTCAGGCGGCTTCTTTTCTTCTTTCTTCTCAGCCTTCTTGGGCGCTTCAGCAGGCTTGACTTCCTTCTTCCGCTCTTCCGGAGGCTTGTTGCGGGCAATTATATAGTTTGGAACGATTTCTCTTGCTCTTTCAGGCGTATCGTATACCTCAGCATCGCATCGAGTCTTTTCCATCCCAGTCTTGGTTTCGATGTCGACTACGTATAGGTTGTCAAGCTTGACGTTGAGTCGTGAAGCCAACTCCTTTCTGATCATGAATCTATCAGGAGTGCCTGAGCCAGAATGAGTTATCTCAACCTTCACTTCTTTACGTTTCAAGAGCGGATTGTAAACTTGACCGAGTACCTTAATCTCCACTCGACTTCACCCCTTTAACCGCATCTCGAGGCTCTGGCTTTATCGGCGGAGTCTTCTTTTCAATTTTCTCCTTAACATGTTTCTCGACGACTAAATTCAATTGATAGGTCTCTTCTGTTATCATTCTTCCTCTGACGAGTTTGCGGCGGCGCTCCCCAGAGCTTTTCGGTTTGAAACCTGTTCCGCCTGCCAGAACAACGTATTTCTTAGCTCCGCCATGAATATCCGATCTCATCGGTATTCCATCTTTATCGCTACCACCTGCTATCTTAAGCCTCTTCCCACCTAAGCCCAGAAGAGATCCGTCGATGGTTTCGCCCAGTTCTCTACTGATCAACGGTTGGGCTTTAGGTCCTTCAAGCTCAGTTATAGTGACCTTCCGTGATGCTGGATCTGAGATTATGAGTTTGAATTTTGCCACTATGCTGCACCTTGTCTAGAGCAAGTCTGAAAGACTCTCCCTTCCGCACACTTATACTTTATCCTTACTAGTGACGTTTAACCGGATTGAAATCGGAGAATCGATATTGGAATTCATCTGTTAGAAGGAAAGATATGCAATAGCGGCGAGTGGTGGAAGGAATCGAACGGCGTTCTGTGTAGAAGCTGCTTTTCGGCGGGAGTCGTCGCTACTACATAGCCCAGAGAGGGCTTTCTTTCCTCATTATTTGGGTGAGTGTGTTGAGAAGTTCAATCTCATCAGGAGACATCTGCTCCTTGAACTTTGTTAGCAGAAGCTTCACATGCTTCTCAGGAACTGAAACTATGAGGATATCGCCTTCTGAGATATGTCTTCCAACGATCGCTTTCTCGATAGATATAGCAACTTGCATCCCTGCAGAAGCCTCGCCTATATCTTTGCCCTTGTCTTGAATTCTCAGTATCTCGCCTACATGCCTTCCGCCTTCTAGAATCAAGGGGTATCTCGGTTTAACCCTTCCCGAAGTAACTTCGACGCCGACGATAGCCGGCTTGCTCCTCCTGAATATGCAGCCTGGGAGAATCTTGATCCTGCCAGGCCTGATCAATCGATCAAGTTCAGCTTTTATGCCAGCTGCTCTCTCCCTCTCAACCCACCTAGTATAGTCTTCGAGGAGATGGTAGATGATATCTGCTCGGAAGACCGGGATATCTGCCTCCATCGCCTCCTCTTCAGCATCTGAAAGAATCTTCACGTTAAAGCCCAGAACAACTCCTAAGAGAGGGTCCTTCTGCCTCACAATCTCTGCTTCGACAACTTCCCGCTTCGAGATGTCACCGATATCTGCGAACCTTACGGGAATTGCTGCGTTCATTAGGGAAGTAGTTAGAGCTTCGAGTGATCCGAGAGTATCCGTTTTCAGAATAACGCCTACTCTATCGGTATCGATCTTGAGCTTTTCAACTTCCTCGTTCACAAGATCGACATATTTCTGGGTTTCCGCTCCAGGGGGCACTGCGTATAATGATGAGCCTGATAACGCTTGAGCGAGGTTAGGCGCGGCGATCTTTACGCCCGAGGCTGCTTTGACCTTAGGAACGGTCGTAAATCTATCTCTTGGATCTCTGATCTCGTCCAGTGGCTTAGGTAGTAGAAGGGCTCGTATATTGGTAACGATGGGTTTTTCTCTACCGCCTAGGGCTATCGTATCATCAACTTTCAGAATACCGTCATAGATTATCGCGTTTATCGTGACACCTAAGCCGGGCTCTTCTTTGACCTCCAGTACAGTTCCCTTCGCTGGACCGGATGTTGTCAAAAGCTCTTCTCTCATGTATGATTGAGTGAGGCCGACAAGAACCGCCATGAGTTCAGGCATCCCCTCGCCAGTTCGCGCGCTTGTCGGAACGATGGAAAGGACCGTCTTGAAATCGGCGATCTTGTCGAATCTGTCAGATCGGAATCCTAGCCGAGATAGCGCACCCATAGTTGTATACAGTCGATTGTCAAGTTCTGTTCTGACCTCAGGCGGTTGCATTTGAATCGATTCTAGAAATGAGCCCTTTCCCGTAGGTTTCCATCCCGGGATGAGATCGATCTTGTTGGCTGCGATCACGAAGGGCGTCTTTCTCGCTCTGAGTATGCTTATAGACTCGGTCGTCTGAGGTTCTACACCTTTCGTGACATCTATAACAAGTATCGCGATGTCAGCTGCAGAGCCGCCTCTTCTTCGGAGATTGGAGAACGTCTCATGCCCAGGCGTGTCGATGAATAGCAGACCTGGAACATTTATCTCAAACCTGAATCTTTCTAGCAGAGGGCCGCAGATCTTCTTTAACACCTCGGCTGGAAGGAGACTTGCTCCGATCCACTGTGTTATCGCTCCAGGTTCTCTCGCCGCCACGGATGTTCCTCTAATCTTGTCGAGGAGTGAGGTCTTCCCATGGTCGACGTGTCCGAGAACGACGACGATCGGTTGCCTGAGTGACATTCGATTCACCTTGAAGTGGATCGGGTTCGCTGGTTCTAGTGAGGTCTCGCTATTAAGACGAGCAATCCGCTATAAGTATTTTTGGCGGATCGCTAGACAGCTAGACTAGCGGAAAACCTGCTTCACTCTGGGCGGGTTGTACTCATCGGCTAAAGAGGTAGCTCTTTTCAGTAGGTTTCTCGTATGATAAGATTTCGTCTCCTCTAAAGAATATCTTGATCTCTCTCTCAGCGTTCTCTCGGCTGTCAGAGGCATGAATAATATTGCATGTCGTCACAAGTGCGTAATCTCCTCTGACGGACCCGGGTTCAGCTTCAACTGGGTTCGTCGCTCCAATCATCTTCCTGACCGCTTGTATAGCATAAGGCCCCTCAACAACCATGGCTACGATTGGGCCTGATGTCACATGCGCGATCAATTGATCGTAGAATTTCTTACCTCGGTGCATCTCGTAGAGTCTCTCAGCTTGATCTCTAGTCATCCGAACGAGTTTCATCGCGGCTATATTGAAGCCTTTATTCTCTATCCTTGATACTATTTCGCCGACGACCCCTCTCATTAATGTCTCAGGCTTCAGGAAGACAAAGGTCTTTTCAACCAATCTTCGAGGGCCTCTAGAAGTTTATCTTCCTCTTTCCTTCTTCCCGTAGTATTCCGTCCACTTCAGCTTCCTTGAGTCTCTCCCCAGCTGCAATATGCTCTTCTTACACTTGTTCGAGCAGAAATAGAAGATCGTTCCGTCATTCTTCACGTACATGGATCCCGTGGCTGGCGGAAAACTCTTGCCGCAGAAGGAGCATCTGTAGGTTCTCGGCATGAGACAGTCCTCGTCGAATACTACTTTATCTTCTTGGCTTCACGCTCTGTCTCTCGAAGCATTAGGACATCCCCGAGCCTGATAGGACCCTTAATGTTCCTAGTTATAATTCGCCCCTTGTCTCTGCCTTCGAGGATTCTGACTCTTACCTGTATAACTTCTCCTGTGACGCCTGTTCTGCCTATTATTTGAGTGACTTCAGCTGGGGTTGCTACTTCCTCAGTCTTCTCCTTTGAGCTACTCATTCTTCGATCCCGTGCTCTTCATCAGCTTCTGCGTTGCTTCGATCAACTCCTTCAGCGCCACTGCAGCCTCGCCGGGCTCCACTATTGAAACGGCCGCGGAACCAACGTCGATCCCTGCTGACTTCCCCAGTTCCAGTTTCGTTGGAACATAAAGGTAAGGGATCTTTCGCTCATCGCATAGAATAGGCAGATGTGCTACAACTTGAGGCGGTTCAACATCTTCTGCTATAAGCACGATCTTCGCGATACCTCGCTCAATCGCTTTCGTAGTCTCGTTCGTTCCTTTCCTTATTTTTCCAGAGTCCCGAGCTACTTGCAATACTTGATAGGCTTTGTCGGCGAGTTCCTTCGGGACCTGAAATTTAACATAGAAACCTTTAGGCATTCGCCTCACCCTCATCTGCCTAATTTGACTACTCTATGGTTCAAGGTGTGTTTTATCAATGTTTCGCTGAAAGAGAAGAGCTCGAAGAGAGCTTTCGCACTATTGAGAGAAGAGATTTAAGGCTTTGAAATCTCTATGTAAACCTTGAATCGAATGATTCAGATGACTTATGATTCATGAGGCCGATGTGCTCTCAATAATCAACACTGTGCATGCTGGAACTATGATCCTCTTTCAACTGAAGGATATGGCTGTCTACGGTCTCTACAAGAAGGAGCACCACCAAATTGTATACTTCAAAGTTGCAGGCGAGGCCCTTAACAAGCCATTGCCGATGAAGTTCATAGATGAAATCTACTCAGACGTCGCCAGCGGCAGTATTGGACATTTGTCCTTCGATGAACTGATGACAGGATTGAAGGAGAAGAGAACGAGGAGCATATGGCTATACAAACATAACCGCGAGCCTGTAGAGAGAGCTTTTGTCAGCGTGAAAGAGTTAAGATCTTTCCTGAGCTCACATTCACTGTGAGCTGCTTACGCAGACTAAACTGGAATCAGCGGCTGCTCACTCGTGGAAACACATAAATATGGCAGTTGAACAGCATACTGCTTCAATACCTGTGTTAAGTTGGGGTTGAACCATTGGGAAAGCCGAAAGAAGACAGAGTCAAGACAACGATATCTTTCACGAAAGAAGATTATGGCATTATCAAGTCGTCAGGTTTAGAAATTACCGCATTCTGCGACAAGATGCTAGATCTAGCAAAGAAATACTCTCTGCTGAAATGGGACCCCAGCGAGGGAGTTCTCCGTATGGACAGCAAGAGAGTCGCGTTGGTCTCGCAAAGTGGCTTGAAACTCTTCTTTGAAGGATTACCCACTGACGTTCAAAGAAAGATAGGTAGAACTATAGGTAAGAATGGCGCGGCAGAGGCTTCCGTCCTGAAACTGCAATTGAAGAAGCAGGACATTGGAGGCGAGCTACTTTCAAGAGCCTTCGACCTAGCGGGGCACGGACGTGCGGAGGTGCTGGAAGATAAGATCATCATCAAGCAGCCGATCTTGAATATTCCAGAATTTTATGCAGGTCTTCTGGAGGGACTATGCGAAAAGAAGGCCGAAATCCAAGAAAGCCCTGAGGGCGTCTTGATATTTAAGATAGGTCATTGAACGCGCTTCGCAGACGCGTTAGTTTGATCTTTCTAAACTGCAAGCATTAACCTTAAATACGATTCCGATCTTTTTCTCAAACGAAAATCTTTGTGGAGAGGAGAAATTTGAGTTTGCTTAAGCTTCGTTTATCGATGGCCGGAACCCTAGCTGTAATTATCGGTGCATCAACCTTGTTCTTCACTGTGATTCTAAGTCTAATAGGAACCTTCAGCCTGCTGAACATGGCTTTCTTCGTTGTCGCCTTTAACATTCTACAATGGCTGATCGCGCCGTATCTTATAGACGCAATGTATAGAGTTCGAGAAGTTTCGGAGCCTGAAGAGCCGAAGCTTCACGGAATGATCCGAAGACTGAGTAGTAGGCTTGGCCTTAAGATGCCGAAGGTAATGCTGGCTAACATTCCCATACCAAACGCGTTCGCCTACGGGTCCCCGATCGCAGGAAGCAGAGTAGCCGTTACAACAGGCCTGCTCAAGGAGTTGGAGGATGAGGAGGTTGAAGCCGTCATCGGGCATGAACTCGGCCACGTGAAGCATAGAGACGTACAAATAATGATGTTTGCTTCAGTTCTCCCCGCGATCTTCTATTTCCTGGGCTATTCATTGATGCTCTCAAGCTGGTACGGAGGACGACGTAGAGAGAACGAGAGCGGCCTAGCTGCAGTTATAGGTTTAGCTAGTATGGTTGCATACTGGATCTTGACTTTATTCGTCCTCGGATTGAGTAGACTTCGAGAATATTACGCGGATAGAACAAGCGCTTTGACGGTGGACGATGGTGCCCGCAAGCTTTCAGAGGCATTAGCTAAGATAGTCGCTTCAACCGGAAGATATAAGCGATATCGTAGAGATTCCGGCGGCGTGAACAGTTTCAAGGCTCTCTTCATATCCGACCCTGATAAAGCTACAGGGGACACCCTGGAACTCGCTCACGCTAGACCCTATTTGACGGACCAAGGCTTGGTCCAAGAGATTCTCTCAAGAGAACCTTCGACCCTCGATAAGATCTTGGAAGTCTTCTCCACTCACCCAAACATTGTGAAGCGGCTTAGAACGCTTCAGAAACTATAACATATATTTCATTAGACTTCTATCGGCACGCCTTTCTGCGGAATCTTAACGTGAACGCTTTCACTTTCAAAGAGTTCTTTGAACGCTTGAGGGTACTCTGTATGTATTGGGATCAAAACCTCAGGCTCTAGCTTGCTGATAATTCTCTGGAGTTCGAGTGGATGGCAATGGCCGCTGGCATGTATGTGATACAAAATCACTCCAAAGAGGGACAGTTGGTTCTTCCACCTCTCAAAGTCGAAGTCGGCTTCTTCATTGAACGGTTCACATGTGCTAAGTATACATAGAGTTCCCGGCCTCGGATTTAGAGCGAAGAAGTCCATCTCATTAGCATCTATTATTAGGAATTTCTCTGAGGAGAGTTTTTCGCAAAGCGCTTTCTGGTCCACGATGAAGTCGCCGTAGGACTGCTCAAGCTTAAGAAAGACCCTGTCCCTATGGGAAGGATGGCGTTTTTCGACGTATATTCCAAGATTCTTTCCTAAGGCTGGCAAAGGCTTTCCAGGGATGTTGAAGGTCTCCTTTATTGCGGAAAGCTCATGCAGATAGTTGGCCAGCTTCTTCGAGACGAGCGGATAAAGATCCAGTTCGTAAGCGACATCGCAGAAGGTTCGAACTCTATCTATATCGACTTGAGGCACTTCAACGACGACCAGTCTATTCTTCTGCTTCAAGCTTTGCTCGACAATGTTTCTAGCAGATTTCTTCACATCCTCCTCGGAGAAGACTTTAGCCTCACCTAGGTTTGTTCCCTCGCAGATCAACGCCCTAAGTTTTCCCTCCATCCCGATTCGCTCAAGGAACCTTTCAGTCAGGATTCTAGCTGTTCCATGCGTTCTAAAATCACCGGTATACACTATGAGCCCCGACGAACTGTGAATAAGGAAGCCGTATGAGCCTGGTGCGCTATGATCTACAGAATGTGGGATAATTGTTAAGCCACTCTCCTCGGCAGCGATTTCTACTCCGCTACGGAAATTTCTGTAGTTGTGCCTAGGCTGGTTTGTCCGATCCCTAGCGTTCAAATCCTCCTCTGTTAGGTAAAGTTTAGTCTCTATCGAATCCTTAACCGCAGCTTGATGGTATGCTCTGTACAGCAGATGCGTTGCGCCGCCCATGTTCACCGTTATATCTCGTCTAAGGATAGGTGCCAAGCCGACGTGGTCAGAGTGGCAATGTGTAACAAATAGATCCGATATGCCGCAGGGAGTTTGAGGTTCACGAATGCTGTAGTATACCTCAGACCTCTTCAAGTTCCTTGCCAGATGCCCCCTAGCCTTATATGGTCGTAGGATTTCCCTCGTTTCAAGTTCAGCGTAGAGATCGACCTCCGACCCTTCTGAATCTCTTAAAGTTGGGATCAATCCCGTCTTTTTCAATTCGAGCTTAACCGAACTTCTAGGTCTCTGGGGAAAACTGTAGTACCTTGCTTGTGTTGGAAAGTTTCTTCCGAAATCCATTAGAATACTGGCTCTGTTATCTGGATCTTGAAGAAGGACTATGTTTCCTCCGATCTCTCCAACTCCGCCGTAAAGCGTAAGGTAGACCATCGTTCTCAGCCTATTGAACCGCATTCTTCATTTAGTCCGACGCGGATAATATCTTTGGCTGTTCTATCGAAACCATTTTGAGCCTATATGATTCTATCTAAAGCTGTATGTGGCATGAGAAGAAGCTACCTGACAGCCCTGCTAGGCTCGGCGGCCCTCACCTTTGTGTACTTGATAGGCCAGCTCGACGCGAAATTCATCCTCGTCTTCTCAAATCTCGTCTTCCCATCCATATCTGGAAGTGCTGCTGTCTCCTGCTTCTTCGCCTTTAGGAAGTACTCGAAGCCTGTAACTAGAATCTTGTACGACGAGCTTAGCTTAGCATGGTCATGCTTCCTTCTAGGTATGTTTTTGTGGTTTCTCGGTGAGTCGATCTGGGCGATCTACGTGCTTGTCTTGGACATTGAAGTTCCCTATCCATCGTTGGCCGATGTCTCATATCTAGCGGGGTACATCCCAATGTTCTTGGCTTTCCTACTTTACCTTAAAATCTTTAGAGCTGCTATTACAAGAAAAGCATTAGCTTTAACAGGGCTGTCTGTTTCAGCTGTCGTTCTTGCATCGTCCTATCTTCTTCTTATGCCTATCTTCTCTTCTGGCGGTAGCTCGATAACGGTTGCGCTTGATATTGCTTACCCAGTCATGGACTTGGCGTTGTTCGCACTATCATTTCTCGGTTTCTTGATATTCTTCGAAGGGAAACTTGGAGAAGCATGGCTGTTGATCAGCCTAGGACTAATTCTGACAGCCGTCGCTGATCTACTGTTCAGCTACACCACTTTGCAAGGGATCTATTTTGAAGGGCATCCTTCGGAGCTCGTGTATCTTTGGGGTTACCTAGCGCTTCTCTTGGGCTTTCACATTCACAGGAAAGAGTTCTGAAATCTTCGCGGATAATCCTAGCTAGAGGAAGCAGGCAGTGAGGCTGCTTCAGTCAATCCCTTCTATTTGTGGACTCTCGAAGCTGAAATTGACTCTGAAACTATTTGAAGGACTCTGCTCGGCTCAGGGGTATAGAGCCTCAAGAATTCTCCTCTTCGACTATGAAGCATTGAGACGAACTTCCTCTTCTCATTCATCCTGACTTTGTAAGTTCTTTTGAAGGTGATCATTTTAGATTCACCATGAATTACTCCCACGCTTGTAATTCTATACCTAGCTGGCACAATAACCGCGGGCGAGGGAAGGAATAGGATCACAGCCAAAAGGAAGACGGCGATAGCCAATAAACCGAAGACCATGAACAATCCGAACAGGAGCATCATCTCTAAAATGAATATGCCGACTGACCTGAAGATTCGCATTCTTCGGTCAGCCGACTTCAAGCCAGAAGCTTCAACCTCATACAACGTCTCTTCCAAGTCAACGCGCCAACGAAAGTAAATTAGCTCCTTCGAGGAATTAAGCTATTTCCAACCGATCTAGCTAGTGCCCTATTCTCGAACGGTATGTTTGCTGAGCACTAAAATGTACTTTCTACAGGAAAATCTTTGCAGAATCGGACTCTTCACCCTCGTTGCGCTATGAGCTATTCCATTTGGTGCAAAGATCTGTGGGTATTTCATCTACCCGGCGAACTGTCAACTCGCAGTAGAATCATTCCAGAACAATTCATCGAGAAGAGATCAGTGGAGGTTCATCACGACATCGGGCATTTCGCCCTTCCGAGCAGGTCAGTCCACATCATCACCCACTACTACGCAACGGGCCAATTTAAGGGTTCACTGAACGCATCTGCTCAGAAAATCGTAGCCTCTGCGCATAGAGGTTGAACTAGTTCTATTAAGGCTAGGTTGCTATATCTTACATACTCAATATTCGCCAGGTGAGAGTTCGGTGAACTCTCGATCAAACTGGGGGCTATCTCAAATCTTAAATGCTCTTCATATCTTTCTAGAACATCCCAGTAAGCAGGAACTGAGAAGCGACAGGATGGGCGCCGATCGGAATTGTTGTGATAAATCTCGATTTGAATGGTATAGCTTGAAACTGAAAGGATGAAGACTATGTCTGAGCCTGTGACTTATGAGGTCCCTACTTGGGAGCAGATCTACGAAATGTTGATCGAGCTTGCTAACAGGGTCAGAAAGTCCGATTTCAAACCCCACGTTCTTCTTGGAATTTCGAGAGGAGGATGGCCTCCTGCAAGGGTTGTATCAGACTTGCTCGAGAATCCGAACATAGCGAGTATGAAGATCGAGTTCTACGTAGGCATAGGAAGAACTTCGAAGAGGCCTGTAATTACTCAACCGATGTCGGTCAATGTGCGTAGGAAGAGGGTGCTTGTGATTGACGATGTTGCTGACACCGGGAGAAGCCTTGAAGTTGCAAGAAGACATCTGGCGAGAAAGGGCGCTTCACAAGTCAAGATCGCGACTCTATACTGCAAGCCCCACAGCATAGTGAAACCTGACTACTACATGAAAGAGACATCTGCGTGGATTATTTTTCCTTGGGAGAGATTCGAAGCTACCAAACTGCTCGTTCAAAGAGCAAAGGAAAACGGAAAGCCTCTAAGCTCGGTCGTCGACGAACTTAAGAAGGGAGGACTAGACGAGAAGATAGTGAAGAGGTTCGTTGAGATCATCACCGGAGAATCGTAAAGATTGATCTACGAGATCGGTGAGTTCGACAAGTATCTTTTGATAACCGCAATTGAACATGTGAAAATCCGCTATGTTGAACCATTTCTTGACGAGTTAAGAAGGAGGAGCCCGGCTGTTGAAATTCAGGCGCTAAGGCCGGATAGGGTTGCTGGCGCAGAACACCTCTTTTTCGCGTCGCTGAACGCGTTAAACGCTTTCAAGCAGAAGACTAACTTGTGCAAAGGTTTACCGATGGAGATTCTTCTTTTCGCATCAGCCCAAAGACAGATCAAGAATGCGATTAAAGAGTTTGGATTAAGGGAGAACCCAAGCAAACTTGCTTTGGTAGCGGTCTCAAGGGATAGAGGAAAGCTGGAAAATCTTCTATGGATGGCTCTTTCTCTTACGAAAGGAAAGGAGAATGAAGGAGCTCTCGATACTTGGTCCAAGACGAAAATAGAGGCGCTCAGGAAAGCCTACGGTATCTCCGAAAGAGAAGTGGTTGCGACGACCTCCGCGAAAATGTCCATTGAGAAGGCTCTGAAGAACTCAATAATGGAAAGAATCGCGATACTAGCGACCCAGACCTAAAGAGATCTTCTCTCTCTTTCCGTCGAGAGAATGTCGTCAGGTCTTAGAACCGATATGCCTGAGAATCCACCCAAGACCTCAACGAGCACTATCCTATCCGGCCTCTCAAGGTTGACCTTCCTGTCTATGCGACTGGCAACTGCTTCGACGATCTCCCTCCCAGATACATTTGTATGCCTTTTCTCAACACTGACTCGAAAAGTCTCATCCACCCCTATCTCGCGCGCAATATCCGCTGAGACTCTCTTTATCTCCTCGATATCCGTTCGAACTACCCTTTGAACCGGAGTGACTTTGAGAGTATACCTAAATTCCCAAGGTCTCTCTTTGAAGACTACTCTGAGTTTATGGATCACATCCACAGGGTCGAGAATCGTTTTAGCGACGACGAGACCTATAGCCGGTGTAACGTCAACTCGAGCATTCTTATCTCCTAGTTCACCGAGGAGGTACCATACTTCGCTGCACGCATTTCTCTCATTTCCCCGTGAAGTTGAAACTAGCAGGTTGAAGTCGTCCAGCAACAGCACTCAACTCCTTCGGATGACTCTACTATGATAGGACTTACTTAGATTTGCCGACATACGTTATTTCAAGAAAACTGTTTAACTACCTCTTTGAAAAGTATTAGAAAATCTTGACGCTTAACCTATCTCGCCGTTGTCACAGGGGCTACCGCATGACAAAACCCGATGTCTCAGTAGTGATATCATGTTATAATAAGAGGGAGACGATAGCTCAATCCATACGCTCTCTCCTTCTTCAAGAAGGAGTTCGTTTCGAGTTAATAGTGGTGGACGACGGCTCGACCGACGGGTCGGACAATATACTGGACGACTTCTCAAAGGACGAGAGGGTTAAGACAATAAGAAAAGATCACAACGGTATATCTGCTACGAAGAATATTGGACTAGCCAACGCGAGAAGTGATATCGTATATTTCGTTGATGGGGACTGCGTCCTTGGCCAGAATTCGCTGTCGAGATTACTGAGTTGTTTTGAAAGCTCTAGAGTTGGCTGCGTTGGTGGAGCGGTCAGAGCTTTGAACAAGTCCAGTTTGATAGCGAAAGCTATCGAGTTGATGCAGAATGAAGTTGAGAGAAAGTGGCCCTTCGGCGCAAATGTCGCTTATAGTAAAGAGGCTTTGGACAGAGCCCGTGGCTTCGATGAAAGCGCTGAGGCTGGAGAGGATGTGGATCTATTCTTGAGGATAAACAAGATGGGATACGATTTCACTTACGATCCGGCTATTGTAGCTCGAACTGTCAATCCCGAATCGTTTCTTAGCTTTCTCAGTCAACGTTTTCACTGGGGAATCGGATTCGCTCAGCTTGCGGCCAGGCATAGAGAAGTCTTAACTACGAGAATAAAGCTTTGCTTCGCTTTGACTTTCCTTACACTTTTTTCTCCAATCCTAGCGTTACTTGATATCAAAATGATTCTTCTCTTTCCGATTTTTCTAGCTGTCTCTCTAGCTCGGTTCCTTCCCTCGACTCTTCGCATCGCTAAGAGAACTAGCGACAGAAAGAGCATTATGCTGGTCCCTATACTCGAATTCCTCAATGCAGTCGCATATCTTGTGGGCTGGTTTAACTGGAAAGCTCGTGGACTTTTCGGAGAGGTGACATCGAAGCAGCTCATACTAAAATAGACTCAATCTCTTTCAGACTGATCGGACCTATCCGCTCGACTCTGAATCTTCGATCCGCCAGGTTGACGACTGTAGAACCTTTCCCCAATGTAGCTCGACCTCCATCCAAGATAAGGTCAACTTTGTCGCCGAGCTGCTTCGCGGCGTCCTCAGCTGTCACCGTAGACTTCTTTCCACTTATGTTTGCGCTCGTTCCAATTAGGAGACCATTGCCTTGTCTAAGCAGTTCAAGGGCGACCGGGTGGTTCGGAACTCTAACGCCCACTGTATCGCGTCCGAAGGTAACTATTTCAGGTAGTTGGGGTTTCTTCTTCAAGACGATCGTTAGCGGACCCGGCCAGAACTTCCTCGCGAGTTTCTCAGCTGTCTCAGTTACTTCAGCAACAGTTTTGATATGTTCAATATCTGAAGCTAAGATGGGGAGAGGTTTCTTTCTTTGTCCTTTCGCGTCTATCAATCTTTTGACTGCAAGCGTGTTGAAGGGGTCGCATCCGAGACCGTAAACCGTGTCGGTTGGATATACTATCAGACCGCCGAATTTGACTACTCTGATCGCTTCTGAGATACTTGATTGCGATGCCTTCAATATCCGCAACGTGGACTCGCCTTCGACACGACGCTTCTGAACGAGCAAACATATGCAAGACGGGCTCGGATCGATGCAGTCACATCCTATCCCAAGATTCCTTGGATAAATGCGGATGCAAACAGTAGGGCTAGACCTATCGACAGTGCCAGAGGGAGGCCTGGAAAGATCTCCCTAGTTTCAAGCATCTTGAAACCCAAGAACGCGCCGATGATTATGCCAATTGAGGTGGCAACAAAGGGAAAAACTCCGAAATTTATCATTGCGGTGCCGGAGAGCATGGAGTAGAAAACTATGTCTCCCATCCCAACTGTTAAGTCGCCGTATGTGAAAACGGCACCGACGAATTCTTCGAGCTGAGCATTCGCTGCCATCTTCCCTATAGGGCCCTTGTAGACAGCAAGAAAATCGTAGATCGTAAGCGCTGACAGCAAGATGATAGCGGTCAGCATAGGGACCGAAACGCCTAGAAATGTCCCTGTTAGAGCGCCTATTATCGTAACAGCGACCATGTAGCTAGCTCCTCGGGTTCTATAGATTGCAAAGATCAAGAAAGCCGTTAATACTAGTGACCCGAGGATCGAGAGAGCATCATAAAGAGCCTCCGGCACCTTCACAAACGAGAGAAGGATGAAGCCATACCAGTTTAAGAGGATAAATGTCACGAAGATTAGTGATAACTTGATGACGTTTCTAACGATCTTCTTGAAACCGTACTTCACCAGAAGATACATGACTGTTGCTGTAACAGCCATTAGAGCGATGAAAATAGATGCATTCAATGTAACTCCGCTAGGGGTTTCTGGGAAGAATGTTACGAAAGGAAGCTCAAGCCTCGACTGTTCGATCAGAAAGGCTAGAAGCCCTGTAAGCGACAGCGACCCGATTTCCGGCAGCAGGTAGATTGGGCTGACTTTGAATTTCTTCTTCAATCTTCTGCTTCTCCTAGAGAGTTCTTGCACATCTCTCACAGAACCTCGCACTTTTCCTATCGGTGTCTAATATGCTATTTGAGAAGAACATTATGCAGTCTGGGTTCGAGCAGTGGCTGTAGCCCATAGTGTGCCCTAGCTCATGCATGGCCTCTTTAGTGATCCTTTGCATAAACAATTCGTCATCATGATCTAAACGGTAGAATTGAGGTTTAAGCCTGAACAGCGATATCAACGCGACTCTTCCCGGGCGTTGGGCTTCGCCGAAGACGAAATTCAATTCTGGAACAAATAGGTCGAATTCAGCCACGCCTAGGATTCTGTCGGCGTCGATGTCTTGGGACAGCCGCTCTAAAGCTGCAAGAATCTTGGACGAGTTGTATTGCCGCCTAGTATCGTCGTAGGCTTGATGCATTGGAGGAAGAGCTGCCTCGATCTTGCAGGTTATCTCGCCAAAGATGCTCCTAAGCCGCTTGCAGATGGATGTTAAGATCTCTAGATCAACTCTGCCCAAAGGAATAATCGCGATACGGGAAAACAGTTTAGGTTTCGTATTCATCGCCCGGCCTTGGCGCGGTAGCCTCCAACCCCAGTTCTGACGCAGCCCATGACGCTAGCTTACTGCAATTCTCTTCTGCACCGTGAACTACGAACACTCTTGTATCCTTGTCGAGCTTCGACAGAACCTCTTCAAGTTCGTGTCGCCCTACATGCGATGAGAAATCGAACTTCTCAACGAGCGCTTCAACTCTTCTCGGCTTCCCTTGTAGCATGAATGTTCTCTTTTCGAGCAGTATTCTACCAGGCGTTCCAGGAATTTGAAAACTTACTAGGAATACCGCATTCTTGCTTCTCTTGGCAATCGACTCCATGTAGAAGACAGCTGCACCTCCTTTCAGCATCCCAGCCGGGGAGACTATGACTGAAGGCGTCTTCAACGCACGCCTCCGATCTTGCCACCTCTCAATCCATTCAGCTCCACGTACAGCTCTAGCGAATGACTCAGGATCTCGAAGTGACTCCTTATTGTTCATCAATAGCTCGATAGTATCTACAGCCATGCCGTCGACGAAGACTGGATGCTCGAAGTGGTACGCCTCGAGGACGCAGAGTATCTCCTGCGAACGCCCTACGCCGAAAGCAGGAACGAGCACAGTTCCTCCGTTTTCGACGACTTCAGTGGCTTTGGTTATGAAATCTCTCTCAAGTTCCTGTCTACTGGAATGGTCCTCGTCAGCGTACGTTCCCTCAATGATTAATACATCGAGATCTCGGTAGTCTTGATCTGCTGACTTGACAAGTCTTGTCGGGATTGTATTGAAGTCTCCCGTATACAGTATCCGATCGCCATCACATTCCACTAGAACTTGCGAGCTTCCAGGAATGTGCCCCGCGTTAAGAAGAGTTACCTTCGCATCCGAGACCGCGAATTCGCTATTATGCTTCGTGTTCACGCAATGATCCAACATTGTTCGAAGATCCATATACTCATAGGGAAGGTAGTACCCACTCAAATGTAGAAAGTCCTTGATTAGAAGACTGCTCAACTGGAACGTCGGTTCAACTCCGTAGAGCGGGGTTCTCCCGCGAATATAGAATAGAGGAGTCAATCCTGAATGATCCAGATGAGCATGTGAAAGGATAACTCCATGCAGCTCCTTGGGAGATATATGCATAGGAAAACCGACTTCGTGATTCATAATCACTCCATAGTCCAGAAGAATGTATTTCTCTCTTAGTTTAATGGCAAAAGCAGATCTGCCAACTTCCTGACATGCGCCCAAAAATCGGATCTTCATTCGCTCCCTTCACCAAATTGCACGAAGCCTCTATCGATTATGATAAGCCTTCTATTCAACTCCACAGGTGCGCTATCCTAGAGGATTGCTTCCCACATTTTTCTCTTGCGTAGGCAAATGTTTGGCGACGACGGCATTAAAATCTTTAGCTTCTAGTCTTTTCCATCGGCATCTTTTTAGGTGGAGACAATCATCTTATTCGCTTACGATTGAAAACCTTCGGGGCCATTTCAAGTGCCAGTCTCTCTCAGAGTTCCGAGGCGCGATCTGAAAAACTGCACTCTTATAACTGGTTTCCATGGCATTGGAGAAACGGGCTACATCGCTTTATCCTATCTCGTTCACGCTCTTAAGGTTGAACGGATAGGATTCGTTGAGGTGGCTTACCCTCCACCGTTCATCACAGCGACTGACAAAGGGATCGCAACGCCATTCGAGGTCTACAAGAAGAGAAATGTGGTCTTGGTCAAACTCGAATTCTCTCCGCACCGTTCAGAGGAGGCGGAGTTCGCTAAAGCTCTTGCATCATGGACTGTCGATCAGAAGTTTAGCGACGCAATCCTAATCGGAGGTCTCGACTCGAATTTTCAAGACGAGAGGCACCGATTGAGAGTGGTCCCTACTCGAGCGTATCTGCAGAAATGCGGAGACTTCGATGCGCCGACCCTCGAACCTGAACTCTTCGTGTACGGCCCGCTGGCAGTCATGCTGAGCGAGTTTGAAATGCGCAATTTTCCTGCAGTAGCAATTCTTCCCTACGCTTCGGCGATGAGACCGGATCCCAGAGCAGCAGCAGTCGCAATAAAGGCAATTTCTAAAGTTCATAGATTGAAAGTAGATGTTTCAGAATTGGAGAAAGATGCGAAGGAAATTGAGGTTGAAATTGAGAAGAGGATGAAGCAGACTAAGAAGTCCTTACAAGGTATGTACGGGTAGCTCACTTCATTAGTCATGTTCAGCTTCCAATCCTAACTGATAGGAAAATTCGGCAACTAGGATGTTAACGCTGGAAGGGCGAGTCTATTCGATAAGAAAAGCTATCGCTAAATCGATTATATTCTAAGCGCATATTGATTCATACGCAAGTCTATCGATTATCGGGATACCTCATCGGATCTTAAGCTTCGTCTAAGTCTCTCTAAGGCTTGATCCGTCCAAAATTCTGTTCCAGAATACGAAACCTCAAACTTCTTTCTCGCATCCTTACAAGCTTTCTCGCAAAGATCTCTAAGTTTCTCGAAGTGCGGCTCGAACCTTCCATGGATTGTCACCGACTTGTAGGAGCTTTTTGCGATGTATGCCACTATTGACTCTAAAGTACGCTCGACAGTTTTTTCGTCCGGTGGAAACGGCATTTCCGTCTGCGATACTGGAAACATATCGTCTATCTCGATAGGAACTATCCCGAACGGAGGAGCGCAAACGCCTACGTGCACCTCTCTCTTCTCACTTACTTCTTGGAGGATTCTTCTGATAGGACGGCTCTTATGATAGGGTTTATCATTCTGGTAAGGAACTAGAACTAGAACGTTCGCTTTCGTAGGAGGCTTGTATCTTTCGAAGAGACGTTTCTTGTATCTCGTTATTTCAGGTCGAGCGAGCCCTTCATAGCCAAAGTAGAAGAGCCCCTTCCTTTTAGTTGAGGGGGAATGTTTCTCTAGGAAGCCGCTGTACGATCCTACTCTTTTGAGAGCTTGTAGTAATGAAGGGTGACAATGAGCCCTCAGTTCAACGAGTTCCCAGAGTCTCCCCTCGAATATGGCTTGCCGTACTCTCTTCATTTCTTCCATGCATACGTGCAGATTGTGTTCTGCCAGAAGTTTCTCTCTGAGTTTCTTCCCCGTTTCTCTAAGTTGACTGGGGCTCACCCGTGCGCATATTGGACATGTACATGGAAGATGCTCTAGTTCATCTAGTCTCAATGTTCCAGATTCAGTCAAGTATCTTCCTGCTCTAGCATATAGCGCGTAGGCGGCTGAGTCGAAGAGATCACAGCCTAGAGCCACGGCCAGAGCGAACATCGATGGATGACCTGCCCCAAAGAGGTGCAAAGGTTTGCTCAATGGCAGATTCATCTTTGCTGTGAGTATCATGTCTACAAGGCGTTCAAACATGTACTGCTCCATTATTTGAGTTGGGCTTCCTAGAGCGTACACTGCGAAAGGACGCTCACTGATCTCTCTAGCAGACTCAGCCAGTAGATCTAGATGGATTCCGCCTTGGACCGGTCCAACCCAGAGCACATCACGCTTCTTTATCAATTTGAGTGTCTCATCTGCTCTTCTAATGGTCTCTTGAACAGTCCATCGCGCGTATTCACGTGTCGCTTCTAGTCCAGTCGGAATATCCAAGATGACAGCTATATCCGAGTTGATTCTTTCTTGAAATATCGCTATCTCAGATGCCTCGACTTCAACATCACCGTAAGTCAGGATCTGGTATGCCCCTGAGTCGGTAGCCACTACCCCTTCAAAGTCGAGGAACCTGTGGATACCTCGTCTGATCGCCTCTTCCTCAAAATTCTTCTTGACAAGGTAAGCGTTTGTCATCAATGCTTTACATCCTATTTTTTCGTAGATCTCTTTAGGCGGTATCGGTTGAGTTAACGGGTTCACGACGGGGAAGAGATGAGGTGTTTCGACAACCCCACTCTTCGTTTTCAACCTGCCGATTCTTCCGAGGACGTCCTTCGACTCGACTTGAAACTCCATCTAGCTCACTCAGTCAATCCGCGGCCGTAAACGTTTATGCCGGTTGTGAAGTATAATGTTAAGTGGGTTCAAATAAGAATTGATGACTTCATTCATCGAGAAGCCAGAGCTTCATGATCCAATATTCATCGAAGGGCTACCTGGCATAGGTTTTGTTGCCAACATCGCTTGCCTTCACTTGATTAACGAATTGAAAGCGAAGAAGTTTTGTGAGGTTCACTCCTCTTCTTTCCAACCTCTTTCACTGACGACCGATAAAGGGCTGACGAGGCCTCCGCTTAACGAATTATATTACGTTCATGACGGCCGCTACAGCCATGACCTGATCATTCTATTCGGCAATACTCAGGCTCTGAGTGCTCAAGGACAGTATGAACTGTGCGAGAGGATTCTCGACATAGCTGAAGAGTGCGGTGGTAGAATGATCATCACTATAGGCGGCTTGAAGAGAGATTACGTTCCTTCTTCACCCAAGGTCTACTGTACTGCAACAGATCTGGATACGCTAGAGGAAACGATGAGGCTGGGCGCAGACAAGATTCAGGGGAGAGTCTTCGGGGTTGCAGGGCTCTTCTTAGGTTTAGCTAAACTTAGGGGCTTACGCGGATTCTGCATACTCTCCGAGACGCTTGGACTATACCCGGACGCGTTGGCAGCGAAGGTAGCCTTGGAATTTCTTTCACGATATCTCACCGTCCCAATAGATCTCTCTCGATTGGATACAGCGGTCGAAGCCTCGAGTAGGCTGATGGGGCAGTTTCTTCATGGCGATCGATTGAAAAGACCGAGACAGCTTGGACTCATTTAGCTCTTTCCTTCATAAACTCCTCGTAGACCTTTTGCACTCTTTCTGCTGCTGGTCCGCTTCCCTCGATAATTCCTTTCTCAGTTATCCTAATCTTGTCCATAACGACTATGACGCCAGCCTCTTCGATCGTCTTGACCATACGGGGAAATACTCTCTCCAGTCTTTCAGCCAAGCTACGTAGATCGAAAGGCTTCTCTATGCTCAGAATCTGAAGAACAGTCTGTCCATTGAGAAATAGCTTGTGAATGGGTTGGCCTGTCTCATCTCTCGCATTGCTTAGGCATATGTTCATCGTATTCGCGTCAACTCCCGAAAGTATACCAGTGTAGCTCTTCCCGGATGCTGTTTGAACTGTAACAGTCTTTTGAAGAAGAACCGACAGTTCTTCCATGAATTTCCTTTCCGCAACAGACGCCATCCAGGCCACCAATCTTGACTATTTCAACCTGATTATGCGCTCTCTCATTTATTGTTTTGCTGAAATCGTCTCGTCGAACAATTTCCTGCTATAACTCGAGTCTAGCCTGTCATCGCAAGCTTCTTCTTGTTTGCCGCTAGCCATAGTCTTGCTTCTCGAGGAGAATCGAAGCTGGCTAAGATCTTCGCTTTAGCGAGGTTGAGCCTCGATTCGCAGTATGGACAGGTTCTACTCTTCTCACTTGAGTGGGCCAGAAGTAGCTTGCCGCACTCATAGCATCGTAAAATGCAATACATCATCTTCATTTTTCAGCACAGCGATTTGAAATACTTTCCAAGTAGCCCTTGTCTCTCCAGAAGACCTAGCCAGTCCACTATGCCAACTCGCCTCTTCCCTCGATTCTCCAGAACCCTCATGGCCTGAGCGACTGCAGCTGCCGTCTTCATTCTTGAGACATCTATCTCGCATACTCGCTCCGATCCGTAACTATCTACGGCATCCCATAAGCAAACATCAAGAATTTCCGCTTGAACATTTTCAGCTATCTTCTTTTCTGGGACTTTCCTCAGTCTCAATCGTCTCTCCAGTTTCTCTGGGTGGCACCGTAGCACAAAGACTATGTCCACTAGTTCTGACGGGACTATGTTAGCAGCAAAGTGGCCATCCAATACAACATCTCCTGAAACGTTGTGAAGAGTCTTTTTCAGAGCTCTTGCCATCTTCTTGGTATCAACTATGTAAGTTCGCCTGAGCCTATCAAATCCGACGGTGAACTTCCCTCTAGTCGCCAGTAAACCCAAATCGATATGCACTACCCGAAGCTTCTTCGCGAGAGCTCTTGAGAACCTCGTCTTCCCAACTCCGGGAGTTCCTGTGACAACGATTAGACGAGTAAACTCTACCGCCTCATCTGAGTCTGGTGCTCCGGGCGGGATTTTCCGCGAGAGGCACTCCCGCATTTGAACCCGCGCCTATGGCTGTTGAGGCAGGTCGCAATCTCCGCGAGCCCGAGAGGCCACAATCCTTGACCGGGCTAGACGACCGGAGCACAACCTGTTAGGAACTACAGTTTTCCCATAAAGCTTTCTATTTCTCCATAGAATCTTTAAGGACTTTGCAAAAGGGACCTAGTAAACAATGTGGTGATTGCGGATACCTAACCATAGCGCATGGGTCTTCATCACAAGCTCCGATGTTCTCAACTAGCTTTGGGGTTTGCGCAAGATACTGCACATAGATTCGAACTCATTTAGTTCGCGGTGAAAAAGACGAGATCTAAGAGTTTTTATACGGAGATATCTTGAAAACATCCATCTTTCGGGAATGAGGT
This sequence comes from uncultured Candidatus Bathyarchaeia archaeon, assembly GCA_964408475.1. Classification (GTDB taxonomy): domain Archaea; phylum Thermoproteota; class Bathyarchaeia; order 40CM-2-53-6; family CAYOZM01; genus CAYOZM01. The sequence continues at coordinate 34,999 of CAYOZM010000003.1, forward strand.
GTGGCTATGGCTTTCGCATGGTCTTTCGAGAGCTTGGCGCTTTGGAGTATACTGGGCATTGCGATAGCTGCTCTGGTTTACGCTATGCTACTCGCTCGTCAGATTTTGCGTGAGGATTCCGGCTCAGGTAGGATGAGGGAGGTCTGGGAGAGTATACTGAAAGGCGCAAACGCCTACCTGAAGACGCAGTTCAGGTCCATAGTACTTTTCATAGCTCTTCTGACGTTTGTGCTCTATCTAACTTCAGCTCTCGTTGGAGGCCCATTTCAGATCGCTGTCGGGAGAGCCGGCGCTTTCTTGATGGGCTCGATCTTCTCAGCCTTAGTCGGCTACTTGGGCATGAACATGGCGGTAAGAGGGAACGTTAGAGTAGCTTCAGCAGCTAGGCGTAGCTTCCGCGACTCTCTCAGGATCGCTTACAGGTCCGGGACGATAACCGGCATGTTGACAGATGGACTCGGACTTTTCGGAGGGACTATAATCTTTATGATATATCTTCAGTCGGCTCCAGAGGTTCTTCTAGGATTCGGCTTCGGAGGCACCCTCCTAGCATTATTCATGCGAGTTGGGGGAGGGATATACACGAAAGCCGCTGATGTAGGAGCAGACCTAGTTGGGAAGGTTGAGAAGAACATACCCGAGGACGACCCTAGAAACGCGGCCGTTGTAGCTGATCTGGTAGGCGATAATGTTGGAGACTGCGCCGGGATGGCTGCTGATATATTCGAATCGTACGAGGTCACAATAGTCTCGTGTATGATACTGGGCTTAGCGATCACGCCTTTCGATATGAAATGGATCATATTCCCACTTCTCGCCCGTGGTGTCGGAGTCATTAGCACTATAATAGGAACCTACGCGGTTTCTCTTTGGCCGGATAGATTGACAAAAGGAGATGCCTTTAAAGCAATGGATCTTTCTTACGATCTCTCCGCTGCGATTTCGATTGCAAGTTTCTTCGCCATAGTGGAATTTTACGTTCACGATTATAGAGTCTTTCTTGCAACAGCTGTAGGAGTTCTGCTAGCCATAGGTTTCAACAAGATAACCGACCACTTCACAAACCCGAGGAAACGACCTGTCGATCGATTGGCGAAAGCTTCTCAAACTGGTGCCGCGACCGAGATCCTCGAAGGACTGGCCCTAGGCTTCGAAACAACTGTTTGGGCTCTTCTAATAATTGCGATAACGATAGTAGCCTCGATCCTCTTCTTCACAGGGTCCTCGATCATTTTCGCAATTTATGGAGTTGCTTTAGCGGGGATAGGGATGCTAACATTGACTGGCAACAATGTCTCAATGGATACGTACGGCCCGATCGTTGACAACGCCAATGGAATAGGAGAGATGGCTGGTCTTGAACCTGAGGCCCGCCAAATAATGGCCGACCTGGATGCAGCAGGAAATACAACGAAGGCGGTTACAAAAGCGATCGCGATAGCTTCAGCCGTATTGGCAGCGGTCTCACTCTTCGGCGCTTATACGGAAACCACTGGGCTTCAAAGGCTGGGCCTCAACATCGCGGATCCACTCGTATTCGTCGGCTTACTGGTCGGAGGCGCTCTCCCATTCCTCTTCAGTTCGATCTCGATTCGAGCGGTTGGACGTGCTGCATCCCTTATAGTGAATGAAGTCCGTTCACAATTCAAGATTCCAGGGGTAATCGAGGGGAAGGTATCACCGGACTACGCAAAAGTAGTGACTATATGCACCTCCGCCGCTCAACGAGAGTTATTCAGTCTTGCTCTACTAGCCATCTTGACTCCGATCGCCATCGGCTTCTCATTGAAAGAGGCAGCTCTAGGAGGTTTCCTCGCAGGGATAATAGTTACAGGCCAGTTGCTAGCTGTCTTCATGGCGAGCTCCGGAGGGGCTTGGGACAACGCGAAGAAGAAGATAGAAGACGGCTTCTATGGAGGCAAAGGCTCGGAGGAGCATAAAGCCTCCGTGACATGCGATACTGTTGGAGACCCGTTGAAAGACACCTCAGGACCAGCATTGAACCCTATGATCAAAGTGATCAACTTGATCTCTCTACTCTTCGCGCCGATGATACTACAGTTCAAAGATCAGCCTTTAATAACAGGAGTCTTCTCAGCCGCGTTGGTCGCGATTGTCGGAATCGTAGTCTGGCATAGCAAACGCGAAACAATCTTGACAAGAGGATAGAGCAATATACGATCAAGATTGTAGAACTTTTCTATGAAAACTTCGCGGAGCCTTTTCGAGAAAAACAGAAGGATCTCAGACTAAGCGCATGGAGCCCCGGGCGGGCTTCGAACCCGCGACCTACGGCTTTCTCAACGCCAGTTTACAAGGATCGACCGGAAAGGGAGTTCCGTCCATCGCTCTACCAGGCTGAGCCACCGGGGCATCAACTCTCGTTACGTCAAGGAAGTTATTTAAAAATGATTTGCATAAGAGATCGTATATCTCTAAATTGTCGCGTGGTAGTAGCATATGAGCGATCCTCTAAAAGAGTTTCGAGAATATCGTGAAAAGATGAATGCTAAGATTTTGGCGAGTGGCAACATTGAAATCAAGCAGTTCTTCAATCTCGACACAAAGGCGTACCGCGCTGGAGCATTACCTTCGAAGACTAAGGAACTGCTCGGACTGGTAGCTTCAACCGTGTTGAGATGCAACGACTGCATAACATATCACATTGTTAGATGCGTCGAGGAAGGCGTAACAGACGCTGAGTTCTTTGAAGCGTTGAACGTTGCTCTCGTTGTAGGCGGCTCTATAACAATTCCGCATTTAAGGAAAGCTGTTGAAATGCTTGAAGAATGCCGGAAGAAACAGAAGACTCAGCCTACGGCATTTATCCGTGATCGCTAAAGCCAAGCTTTTTATCAAGATTCTCTCATGTTTCAATCTGGCCGGGGTGGCTCAGCTGTGGTTAGATGCTCGATAAGAGCAGAGTGTAGCGCTGGACTCATAGAAGCCTTCAGGCTTTGAGAGATCCAGAGGCCACGGGTTCGACTGGAAACCGAGAATCCCGTCCCCGGCACCTTTCACTCCTTTCTTTCTAGAACCTCGACGGTTCCATCTCGCTTTCCTACGCAAACATAGCATCCAAAACCTGTGAATAGCCCTGTTTCAACAACGCCTGGAATCAATTTAAGGTCCTTGTTCAGTAGACCAGGATTCTCAATTTCACCGAAGTCCACATCAACTATGAAGTTACCATTATCAGATACGACAGGACCCAGCTTTCCTCGTCCTTCTCGGAACGCAGGCTTACCGCGCAATCTTCTAATCTTCTCCATTGTGGCGTTGAACCAGAACGGCAGGATTTCTAGAGAAACCGGTTGGTTTCGACCCAGTTTGTCGGTCAACTTCCTTTCATCGACTACTATTACAAGTTTCTCCGCTGCTGAAGCAACAATTTTCTCTCGGGCTAAAGCGCCCCCTCCTCCCTTAATCATGTCCAAAGTCTCAGCTTGGACTTGGTCCGCGCCGTCGATAGCAA
>CAYOZM010000004.1:0-34694 GCA_964408475.1 uncultured Candidatus Bathyarchaeia archaeon
TGGGCTCCTCCTCCGCGATGGTTGCATCACCGATGAGAACAACGATATTGGGTTGGCACGAGCAACTCTCATAGAACTCGTAGCGCGGCAGTCTAGATACCCCGTTGTCCTCTATCACCACGTTATCGGGAAAGCGACTGCTGTAATACTCCGCGAATAGCCTAGCATTCACGAAATCAATTAACAGTCGAGCAGCTGTCCTCCCAGCATCTGCCAAGCCAGGAAGACCAACGATAAACATCGCTGAATCTAAAGGAGGATTGTAGAGGATACGGAAGCTATCTTTCACTACGATCACTTGAATTGAGGATTAATCGAAGATGGGAAAGAATAAAAAGATTTAAGGGTGCTCTTTTCTAGCTATACGAGGAAACGATTTGAGACAGTTTCCTCTGTAAAGCGGGGTGGGGTAGCCAGGTTTAACCCGCAGGGCTCATATGAGCTATGCTCGGTGAAACCCTGAGATACCTTTGGCTTGAAGCCAGAGGCTCGAACGGTGGTTCGAATCCACCCCCCGCTACGTAGATCTTGACACTTTCTATCCCAAAGGCTAAAATCGTGAAGCTTGTTCTATCCTTTCGAAATAGCAGATTGGTGAGACGATGCTGAGAGACTTCAAGGGCTTCGTCTTCGATCTAGATGGCTGCATCTACAGGGGGAATATTCCTTTCCCCGGAGCTGCGGATACTATTGCTCATCTAAGGAAGTTTGGCAAGAAGATACTGTTTCTCACGAACAATGCGACACGAACGCCGGAACAATATGTTGAGAAACTGAAAGGAATGAACATTAACGCAGATGTCCGTGATATTCTGACCTCAGCGACGGCGACAGCAATTTACTTGATCGAGAAATACGGCAAGGCGAGAGTTTTCCCAGTTGGCGGACAGGGGCTTATTAAAGAACTGGTAAAGGTCGGACATACGATAGTAGACGCGCGTGAGATAAAGAGAGCAGATATCGTTGTAGCTTGCCTTGATCCAGAATTCACTTACGAGAAACTGGATATCGCTTGCCAAGCGGTCTTTTCTGGCGCCAGATTTGTTGCCACGAATATAGATCCGACCATCCCGGTTGAGGAAGGATTCAAGCCGGGAGCTGGTGCGATAGTCGCAGCCATATCTGCAGCTACCGGAGCCAAATCTGAAGTGGTAGGGAAGCCGTTCGAGCATATTATCAAGATAGCTCTTGACAGACTAGGAACAGCCGCTGGAGAAACCGTTTTCGTCGGCGACAGACTGGACACAGATATTCAAGCTGGAAAAGAGGTCGGAGGGTTCACTATTCTAGTTCTCTCAGGTTCGACGAAGAGAGAGGCAGCTGAGAAAGTTGATGACCCGAGACGGAAACCGGACTTGATTTTACCTGACATCAGCTGCATCCAACACCTGTTGGCTTAGCTCCAAATTGTCGAGAACGACAACATTGTCCTAGCTATTTCAGAAAAAGAACTGCTTGCTGATGACGGAGGTGCTCTCAGAGGAAAGGACGAGAAAGTCGCGCTCCTCTAAGCTGCCTATTCTTTAGAGATTATTATTCCGAGGATCTTCTCATCCTGAAAGGTCTTCTCTATCTCCTCAAAATCAAGTTTCTTCACTAGTTTTACTTCAACACCAGTGGGATTGCTCAACAAAATCAGCCTAAACTTTCCCAACATAAAGCCCGCCGATCGCTTAAATTGGCTGTCTAGTCGTATGTTCAGGCATTTAAGACTTGTGCAAAGAGAAAGCTAAAAGTTCCAACCTCTATATGAGTTTTGAACAACGTTCTTGTCGGTAGAGCGCTAAGAAACGTTTCTCGCCTATGTAGGTTTGTAGTGGACCGGGCGGGATTCATACCCTTTAGGGTTCAAAACCATTCCGCATCACAACACCTTCCTTCCCATGATTTTCCCATCACAAGTGTGCGCGTAGCCGTTTTCTGGTATTTTTGAGGAGAAAATTACCGTTATTGCGGTGAGCGTTCCATGAGGAATAATCACCGGTTTTATCGTAGAAGCATATATGACGAGAAGAAAGGAGAGAAGGCGCGTGAGCAGCCGCGTTAACCTTGGCGGACACGATCCTCTGCCTATGGTAGATCGAACTTTTGCATTCAAGTGCCGAAAATGCGGGGCCAAGGTCGAGTTCAAGGGCACATACGAAAACTTCGACCAGTTCATGAAAGCAAGAACATTCACATGTCCCGGAGGGCATCAGGAGAGTTTGGCGCCCAGCGTCTACTTGGAGTGGGTAGAGACGAGTAAGAAGGGTCAGACGCGAAACTGGAAGCAGAAGGAAGGTCGGAAGTACGTGGACATTCTGAACTATAATACGGCTCATATGCAAGGGATGGATATCGCTCATATTGGGTCGGGTGTTTACATCGATCGCCGAACTGGTAAGAAGTACGATTACGAGGAAGATGAGAAAGGAATTAGACACTACTACGAGCTAACGTAAACAGCTTAGCCTAAGAATATGACCGTGAATCAACTCTGATGTCTTGATGCATAGCTCTCCACTGGTCACGTCGCTCTGATAGCCCACGGCAATTACCGTTAAGTCCATCCTCGCTTGTGCGAAATCTTGCATCTCGTGTTTGCCCCTTTTCTCTCAAGATCGCGCTTCTGGTTATGAGTAAGTGCTTTTATCTGCTGCTCTCTCCTCATCGCGGCGCGGCGTGTCTTGAACTTTTCCACATGAATGACCCTCTTCGGTCTACGCATTCTGGTATACCTTGCTCCATACCCTTTCTTGTGCCGCTTAAGCCTGGAAGGCACATTGTTTGTGTATCCAGTATAGTAACTTCCGTCATCACAGAGAAGCAAGTAGACATAGTAAGACGTTGATCTCTCCACCTGTCATATCTCGTCTGTTTCTGAAGATCGAACTGTCGGGACCTAGTTTCAGATTTTCTACCTCGAAAGAGCTCACTCTGTAACTCGGACGAATCACGTAAGCCTTCATCTGTGACGACGATTTCTCCTATCTCGAGCGTCACTCCTCTGCCAATCCCTCTTTCTCTGGGTCTCAATTCTTGTCCTACCTGACTTGAAGGAACTCAAATCCTTACGGTATTCCTGAATTTGGGCGTAGAAGCTTGAATAATCGTTCTCACCGTTGAAGAGGGAGGAGATCAACTCGTTCAGTTTCAATCTGACTGCCTCAGACTCGTTCTCGTCCCAAGCTCGAGAATAAACATCATACGCGATGTGAAATTTGAAATCCTGAGGCCTGTCGATCTCCAATTTGGACGCAGTCTTGTTCTCCGTATTTTCCGCCATGAGTGCTAAACTCTCTTGAAAGGTGACAAGATGGAATCCATGTATTTAAGTCGTCCTGATCCGGCTCATCCAAATGCGATTGGGATTTGATCTGACGGTTCTCAGTAGAGGCCTAAATATGGTACGCACACACAGAACAAGGTGGGCAGCTTAGCGATTTCCGTACATAAGTTTATATGCGATGCATCTAACGGGTATCGCTAGTATACGTTGATTCTACTGTGCGGTATTATCATCTGTATAACTAACTGCAAAGGGGTGAACCGTATGGGTTATGAGAGACGCGAATTCGGTCCAAGAACTATGCATAAGATAAAATGCTCCGACTGTGGACGAGAAGCAGAAGTGCCATTTGTACCGAAAGAAGGAAGACCGGTCTACTGTAAAGAATGCTACCAAAAGCATAGGACTTATTAATCATAGACTCTGCATCTAGATTAATGACTATTTTATTCCCATTTTTTGTTTTCAAGTTAAATATTCCAATTTTAGATAACCTTAAAACGAGCTTATTTTGGCTAATAACAAGCAAGCAAAAATGGTGGACCGGGCGGGATTTGAACCCGCGACCTTCCGGTTCCTTGGGTTTCAATCCTTGCAAACCGGACGTTCCTTAGCCCAGAGAGACTGGCATACCAGACTGAACTACCGGCCCATCATTCTCTTCTAGGAGAAGAGTGACGCTGATTTAAGCGTGATGTTAGGGCCGCCGCCGGGATTTGAACCCGGCCTAAACCCGAGCGCTATTTCTATGACGCTCTCTAGGCTCCACAGGCCTATACGCTACCAAGTTCCGCAAAGACCTATTGAGTCTTCTCTACGTTACGGCGGCCACCGTGTCTAATGCAAGATGCCCCTAGGTTTAAGAGTTTTTCCCGAGCGCCCTTATCTTCTCGGACCATATGATTTGAAATTCAGCGGATCAAAGATCTTTCATTACTATTTTAGCAGGTAGTAGATGCTCCCACAGATAGTTAAATAGCCACTCGCTTGCTCTCACAAGAAACGGGTTCGTAGTCCAGATCGCTTCATCCCTGCCTTCCGTCGTGTCAAAGTCATCCGGGATCGCTTCTGTGAAAAGTACGGATCTACCGTCAATACAGGCGCTTTGTATTGCAGGTTGCGTCTTCAAGCAGCGTATCTCCACGATCTCCATGAACTCTTTGACGACTCTTGCGTTTTGCTTTAGAATAGGAGCCATGAAAAGTATCTCAACGCCTCCGGATTTGCAATTCTCAAGTGCTCGAGCGTTTGTCCTGTACGATCTTACTATTCCATTCGAAGTCGTTGTCACGTGAATAGACTTATTTGCGTTATTGAACATTTCATTGAATTTCTCGTAGACTTCAGATCTCCCTTTGAGCGCCCAGAACCCGCTCTTCTCGTAAGGTTCTACTTTGCGGACGTACTTCATAGATTCATAGCTTAACGCTAGACTTTGAACTGTTTCCTCTGCTCTTTTCAAGTCTTCACTCAATCTCTCTACCAGTGGGAACAAAGTCTCATTTGGAGATGCAGCGAGATACCTCTCAGGTTTTTCAGGGACGGCTAGAACCAAGCCCTTGCGCATAAGCTCCTTAAGCGCGCCATAAGTCTTTGTCCGGGGCACGTTACTAAGAAAGCTGAGTTCACCAGCTCTACTCGGTCCATTTCTAACCAGTGCGACATATATTCTGGCCTCGTACTCAGTTAGCCCTAACCTCATCAATGCATTGATGCTGCTTTGCTCTATACCCATCAGCATCACTTCATAACCTGATCTAATAGAAGGAGTTACAAGCGGTTATGTATATGGCTTCTACGGCTTACCGATAACAGCGTGGAGGGTTTGTTTCTAGATCACTTTAAGCTCTTTTCCAATATCCTCAAAGCTGCTCAGTGCGAAGTCCAAGTCTTCCTTTGTTAAAGCCGCGTTCATCATCGTCCTGATTCTTGCTTTGTCTTTAGCGACCATTGGATAGACTATGGGAAGTGCGAAGACACCTTTATCGAAGAGCCTACTACTCATTTCACGCGCAACAGAGCTTTCTCCTACGATTACAGGCGTAATCGGTGTTTGACTCTTCCCGATGTCGAAGCCAAGGTCGCCTAAAGCCTTCTTGAAGTATCTAGTGTTCTTCCAGAGGTTCTCTACATGCCAAGGCTCAGATTCCAATACTTCCAGCGCAGCTATGCATGCTGCTGCTACAGGCGGAGGATGGGACCCGCTCAATAGCAATGTCCTCGACCTATTCAAGGCGAAGTTTACGAGATCTCTCGTTCCGGATACATATCCTCCAACAACTCCAAACGCCTTTGAGAAAGTCCCCATCTCAACATCGATCTTTCCTTCGAGATGGAAGTGAGACGATATCCCACGTCCCTTCTCCCCTAGAACCCCGTCGCCGTGGGCGTCATCAATATACGTCATTCCACCGTGTTCCCGAGCTACTTGAACTATCTTGTCAACTGGAGCTATATCTCCATCCATGCTGAAAACCCCGTCTGTAATAATCAGAATCCTTCTCGGGTTCTTCTTCTCAACCTCATTCAGCACATGTTCGAGGTCGTTTGCATCGCAGTGCTTGTAAACAACGCGATCGGCCTTGCTTAAACGTACTCCATCTATTATGCTTCCGTGATTCAGTTCGTCGCTGACTATGACATCCCCTTCACCAGCCAGCTGCGGTATCAAGCCTGCATTCGCAGCGAAACCGGTCTGGTAGACCAAAGCGGCCTCTGTACGTTTGAACTTCGCCAGCTTCTCTTCAAGCTCCAAATGAAGATCCATGTTCCCGGCGATAGGCCTGACCGATCCAGATCCGACCCCATGAGTCTTTATAGCGTTGATAGCAGCCTCCTTGAGCCTGGGGTGGTTACTCAAGCCCAAGTAGTTATTAGAGCAGAGCATAAGCACCTTCTTTCCATCGACAACGCATCTTGGGCTGCTACTTCCTTGGAGGACATGAAGTTTCCAGTCAAGTTCGTTCTTAACCAGTTCTTCGTATTCTTCTTTCAAGAATCCTGCTGGGTTCCTCAAAGCTTAGATCCCTGCTAACACTAGGTCGAATCGTTGATCAAAGGATAAAGATCTTTGGAAAACCTTTTACATGCCTCAGAACAACAGTCTAGGCAGATCATTGACGCTACCGATGACTTCGCATCTGATCTTCTTGAAAGCATCTGCGTTAGAGGAACCTGTCAAGACTGCTAGGAAACGGACATTCGAATTTTTTGCGCACAGAGCGTCTATCGGATGGTCCCCGACCATAAGAGTTTCTTCAATGTTCACATTCATCTTCTCAGCTAGCGTTATGACCTGATCTGGATCCGGTTTCGGTTTATCAACATCATCTCTTGCAGCAATGAAGTCAACTAGTTTTGACAACCCGGTGGTTTCTAGACTCTTAAGCGCGTATTCTCGGCAGCTTCGCGTCAAAATCCCAGTCTTGATTCCTTTCTCTTTCAAACATTTCATCGTCTCTAGAACACCAGGTATAACAGAAACAGAATCAACCTGCTCCATCTCCACGTCTGTCATGATCTTGTTGATCTGTCGTTTGACTATCGAAACAGTTTCCTCCGAGCTTGTCCTCTCAAGGACTTCTATTCCCTTCTGTACAATTTCGAAGGTCGGTCTGGAAGTGGAGAAATCTTCAGAGTCGACTCCTAGGCTGCGGAAGTACGCGATTATAAGACTCTTCATCTTGACAAAGTCTACACTGGACTTGATCAAAGTTCCGTCGAGGTCAAATATCACAGCTGCTATCGATCTCCACCTCAAATGTCGGAATCCCCATTTGAAGTAGGATAGTGGCAAAGCATAAAGATGTTAACGGTTGATAACCGAATACGTTCAGACGGGTAGGTATTTCATGATAGGAGAAAACATGGCTATTATTAAGAGAAACTTCGGATTGGACCTTCTGGAGACACGGCGGAAGCCATCAAAGGGGGTGTCACCTTGTCAAGTAGGCTGATTAAGAGAATTCTTGTCACGGGCTCTGTGGGACAGATCGGCTCTGAATTGACCGTGAAGTTGCGCAGAATGTACGGAAACGAAAACGTCGTGGCAGTTGGCCACAAAACGCAGCCGAGTGAGGAGCTACGTACGTCTGGGCCGTTCCACTTTATCGATATAAGGAATAGGAAGGAGTTGGAGGGCGTTGTCAACCAGTACGACATCGACACTATCTATAACATGGCGGCCATACTATCTGCCACGGGGGAGAAGAACCCGCATCTCTGTTGGGAGGTCAATGTGGAAGGCTTCATGAATGTCCTCGAGGTGGCTCGTGAGAATGAGCTCGCCAGGGTCATCAACCCGAGCTCGATCGCGGTCTTCGGGCCCCAGACCCCTCGGGAAAACACGCCTACCGACACGATCCTACAGCCCACGACGATGTACGGCGTGACTAAGGTCGCAGGGGAACTCTTAGGCGACTACTACTTCCAGCGCTTCGGGTTGGATGTGCGAGGCGTGCGGCTGCCAGGCGTCATCTCTTATGAGACGCTCCCCAGCGGGGGAACCACGGATTATGCGGTCGCCATCTTCTACGAAGCCATCCAGTACAAGAGTTACAAGTGCTTTCTGCGTGAGGACACAGTACTGCCCATGATGTATATGCCTGACGCCCTGAAGGCGCTGATCGACCTCGCCAACGCTCCGCTTGAGAAGCTCAAGCATCGCTGCAACTTCAATGTCGGCGCTATGAGTTTCTCTGCGGGTGACCTGGCGGCTGAGATTAAGAAGCATATACCCGAGTTCAAGGTTACCTACGAGCCTGACTTTAGACAAGCGATTGCGGACTCTTGGCCATGCTCTATCGACGACAGTGTTGCGAGAGAGGAGTGGGGCTGGTCTCCTCAATATGATCTAGAGCGCATGACAGAGGATATGATAGAGAAGCTTACGAAGAAGCTTCTCGGCTGAGGCAACTGGTTCCGAAAAGGGAGCCGCTTACTTCGCCGGGCTCTTCAACCGTGCAGTTCGGTGAAAGAGGTTGTTGATGGAACTCATCCTGTCAATCGCTGATTTTCTTCTCTTCGAGTTGGAATGCCAGGAACTCTCGCAGTTTCTCAGCCATCTTTCTGAGACGCATATCGACTCCGTAGTTAACCGTTCCTTGTTCGAATGTTCCATCCTCTCTTCTCGACCCTGCTTCTACGCCAGTTAGTATCTCTATTCCTTGATCGATTGTTCTGACTGGATATATGTGGAACTTTCCTTTCTGGACAGCCTCTACCACTTCCTCTTTCAACATGAGGTTTTGAACGTTCGCCTCTGGAATTATAACGCCCTGCCTTCCAGTCAGACCTTTAGCCTTGCAAACCTCGAAGAAACCTTCTATCTTCTCATTCACACCGCCGATCGCTTGTACCTCCCCCTTCTGGTTTACTGAGCCGGTGACGGCTAGGTCTTGCTTGATTGGGAGAACCGCTAGGCTGGAGAGGATTGCGTAAAGCTCTGTGCTAGAAGCGCTGTCTCCCTCAACTCCTTCATAGCTCTGCTCGAAGACAAGACGCGCGGATAGACTGAGGGGCTTCTCTTGAGCATACTTTGCCGCGAGGTAGCCGCCTAGAATCATAACTCCTTTACTATGTATAGGGCCGCCAAGCTTGACCTCCCGCTCAATGTCGATGAGTCCTTCACGGCCCAGTCCCACGCTAGCCGTAACCCTCGAAGGTCTACCGAAAGCGAAGTCTCCTAAACTCATGACTGAGAGGCCGTTCACTTGGCCTACAACTTCTCCTGAAGTATCTATGAGCAAAATCTGCTTTTCTATCAGCTCGCGGATCTTCTCTTGAATAAGGTTTGAACGATAGATCTTCTCTTCAATAGCTTTCTTGACATGGCTAGCAGTTACATACTGAGAACCATCCTGGGCAGCATAGAAGTTTGCCTCTCTCACTATATCAGCGATCTGAGCGAACTCTGTCGACAGTTTTCCTTGGTCTTCTGCGAGCCTTGAACTGTACTCGATGAGTTTAGCTACCCCTGACGCGTCTAGGTGCTTCAGCTTCTCCTTCCGGCATACCGTGCAGACGAAGGCAGCGTACCTCCGTATATTCTCGTCTGTCCTGTCCATACGGGTCTCGAAGTCTGCTTTCACCTTGAAAAGTTCTTTGAATTCAGGGTCGTAAGCATATAGAAGTTGGTATGTGAATGGGTTTCCGATCAGAACCACTTTTACATCGAGTGGAATAGCTTGCGGATCGAGGCTTTTGGTTGTAATAAACCCTAGACGTTCTCCCGCCTCCTCGATAGTGATCTCGCTGTTCTTCACCGCTCTCTTCATGCTATCGTAAGCGAAAAGATTTCTCAGCAGCTCTTCAACCGGTAAGACCAGGTATCCGCCGTTCGCTTTATGGAATGAGCCTCCAATAATCATAGTGAAGTCTGTTGTCAACGCCCCGAACTGAGCTTCTTTCTCTATCTTCCCGAATAGATTTCCATAAGTTGGATTCGGCTCTATTATGACAGGTGCGCCTTGGAGTGTAAAATTATCCGCAATAACATTAACCTCGTACTTTCTGAATTGAGCCTCCCGCATCCAAGGAACTGGGAAAGGAAATTGCTGCTGAGCGGTGGGCTCTCTCTTGAATTGATCGAGGTTTCCGACTAGGTCTTCTTGAACCTCTTTCAAGTACGCTGTAACTTCAGGCAGATCTTTGTATTTTTCCATCAAATCTGAAATCGGATGGCCTATGGCGTACAGCGCAACATCACGGTTCAGTTTCAGAAGCTGCTCCTTCATTTCTTTCTCGATATCTCTCAGCTGCCTTGATACCGTCGATACCTCAACCTCTAGCTTCTCCCTTCTTTCCTGAATCTTCTCCCGTGTCTTGGGGCTTAAAGCAAGAAACTCCTCGTCGCTTAAGGGCTTCCCATCGACTATGGGAATCATGAGTATGCCCATAGGAGTAGTCTGAAACAGAAACCCTTGCTTCTTGGCATTCTCATTCAGCTGGGTAAGGCGCTCTTTTCTACGGGCATCGAACCGCTTTGCTACCGACTCTCGTCTTGCAGCATAATCTTCACTCTCGAAAGCCTTGGGAATCTCCCTTCGAGCGTCCTCAATCAAAGTCTTCATGTCATGTTTGAGCTGGTTCGCTTTGCCCGCAGGAAGTTTCAAGGCTTTGGGCTTGTAAGGGTCCTGAAAATTGTTTACGTAGCACCAGTCCGAAGGTACAGGCTTGCTTTTGGCCAACTCTTCAAGAAAGCTCGTCACAGCCGTCGTCTTGCCCGTTCCAGGGAGCCCTGCCACATATATATTGAAGCCACGTTCCTTGATCTCCAAACCGAACTTCAGAGCTCTAACAGCTCTCTCTTGACCAATGATACCCTCAAGCGGAGGAATATCCTCAGTCCTCTCACATGGCAGCATGCTCGGGTCGCAAACTCGCCGTAGCCTTTCTACGGGTAATTCTTCATACATGCATGTCAACCAGCGGTAACGATATGGATAGCTCTCGTTTTATATCTTCTGGAAAGCTCAATTCACGGAGACTCTTCTAATCGCTGATCTGTTAAAATATATGAAGCATAATATCATCCAGGGGTCTGATCATTTTTTTCTCGTGTCGTGTCTTCTGAAGTTCTATTCGACCGCTTTAAACTTCTAGAAAAGTTCAGTAGGGTGCATAGCGATCAATCCGAATAGCAGACCGAGAACCGTGCTGGAATCTAGTGCGGGGGGTGGGACTCGAACCCACGGAGGCCTGCGCCACAGGATCTCTTATCTGCGACGGATCTTAAGTATAGCACTACGCGTTGCTTTCGAAACGCGTAGTCCTGCCCCTTTGACCTGACTTCCGCCTACCGCTACGCGAACGTGTAGGTCTCGGGAACCCCCGCACATTTATTCAGGTAAATCTGAGCCATGACTAAAGGTTTACTGAAGTCTTAACCTTGCAGATCAAATGCGAGCCATACACTTTAGACGATCAATTCCTAATAGCAGAGGGACTTGTTCAGTTTTGTTCGATCTCTATGGTCCTTGCCTGGAAAAAATGTCTTGGTTGTTCTGAGACACTTTTATTAATCCGTTCGATCAACACTAGAAAGACATTTCAGGAATTTGGTGAGAACCTTGGTCAAAATCTCGGTAGGCAAACTTAGAGGAATTCAAGAGCTTTCCTCCGCAGACGGTTTTCTAATGATGATAGCGATGGATCAACGTGGTTCTCTAGCGAAGATGCTTAACCCCGGGAACCCGGATTCTGTTAGCTATGAGCAGATGGAAGAGGCGAAGGTTGATCTCTGCCGAATCTTAGCGCCTTACGGAACCGCTGTCCTTCACGACCCAGAGTTCGGAGCATCCCAAAGCATAACTCGCTTCGCGCTCCCGGGCAATGTCGGTCTGCTAGCGGCTGTTGAAGCCACAGGCTACAAAGGCAGCTCCACTTCAAGGCTGACTACGCTCGTCGAGAATTGGGGTGTTGAGAAGGTAAAGCGAATGGGCGCTTCAGCTGTCAAGCTACTCCTCTACTATCGCCCCGACGAGAAGGAGAGCGCTGAACATCAACGCAAACTTGTGAAGCAGATTGGTGATGAATGCAGGAAATGCGATATCCCGTTTGTGTTGGAACCGATGAGCTACGCTTTGAAGGGTGAAGACAAGAACTCACCTCAATTCGCAGATAGGAAGCCGAAGATCGTTATCCAGACCGCGAAGGAATTAACACCCTTAGGCGTGGACATACTCAAGAGCGAATTCCCAGGAGACCTGAAATTCCACAAAGACCCAGATCAGCTCACTAAATGGTGTAAGGAGATCAGCAACGCTACCTGTGTTCCATGGGTTGTTCTGAGCGCAGGAGTCAAATACGAGGAATTCCGTGAGAATGTCGTCTATTCATGCGAGGGCGGGTGCTCAGGCTACCTCGCAGGTCGAGCAATATGGCAAGAAGCCGTCAAAATGACTTCAAGGGAAGAAAGGATGAAGTTTCTGAAGGAGACGAGTGTAGCCAGGCTAGAGGAGCTGCAGCAAATAGTACGCGCGAATGCTCGACCTTGGTACGACTTCTACGGCGGAATGGATAAGATCGAGGTTACAACGAAAGGTTGGCATAAGGAGTACTGAAGACTTCATAGAGTGGGGCGATTCATCCTGAAGATGGCGGGCCTGCGGGGATTCGAACCCCGGACCTACAGCTTTCCTCGTATAGCTTGTTCCTTAGGAGGTTCGGCTGTCGCCATCTGCCGCGCTATCCTGCTGCGCCACAGGCCCTAATCTTTCTGCAGGTTCTCGCTCCATAAATATCTTTATCGAAAACATCTGGCGGCTTCTAAAGGCCTACAGTGGAGATCTTTCTCAGAGCCTCTTCAAGTTTCACTTCAATCTCTTCTCGTTTCATCATGTCTCTAAGCTTCACTATTCCTTTCTCTATTTCTCTTTGTCCTACTATGATTGCGAATGGAATCGCTAGTGAGTCAGCATACTCTAACTGTTTTGCTAGCGTCCTTCTCTTGAGATCGAAATCAGCTGGAACCTCTGAATTTCTCAAGAATTGAACTATCTCTATGGTCTTTTGACGAACGGCATCACTTACAGCGGCGACGAAGACTCTAGGTGACTGGGACAATCTTGGAAATATGGATGCTCTCTCGAGTGAGATCATCAGTCTTTCGATCCCTCCAGCGACTCCAGTGGCCGGGACATCCCTCTTCCCGTAGATACTGCATAGCTTGTCGTATCTTCCTCCCCCAAAAATGGATCCTATATCTTCTCCACCTTTGTCGTAGGCTTCGAAGACTATTCCGTCATAGTACCCGATGCCTCGGACTACACTTAAATCATAGATGCATTTTCCAGATTTCCCGAATGCTTCGATAGCCTCAGCGAGGTTGGCTAGTTCATCATAGCCTTTGAGCGCTGTCGCATCTTTCAGTCTCTTTCTTTCCACTTGATCTAGCACTTCTCTCGGTTTCCCTCGAATCGATATGAACTCGAGAATCCTGTCAACTGCATCATCAGTTAACTCAATCTTGCTTAGCTCGGTGACCATGTCTTTCTTCGGAATCTTACGAAGTTTGTCTATTACCCTTATAGTTTCTTCAAGTTCCTGAGAGGCTACACCTATCTCTAGTAGGAAGCCTTCGATCAGTTTGCGATTATTAATCAGAACTTGATACTCTTTCAAGCCTACGTTTTCAAGTATGTCCATGCCTACTGCGATGGCTTCCGCGTCTGCCTCTTGTTCGACAGTGCCGTAGATTTCAGCATCCCATTGGTAGAAATGCCTGTAGCGTGCGAATTGCGGTTCGTCGTATCTCCACATTCCTGAGAGAGCGCAAAGCTTCACCGGCTCCGGTAAGTCGTACCGGTTCGCGATCATCCTAGTCATACCGACGGTCAAATCGAACCTCAAGCCCAGATCTCTTCCAGCCTTGTCTTTAAACCAGTAGATCTCATTTTTGATGTCTGGTCCTGACTTCGCCTCAAGCGTTTCTAAGTTCTCGATCGCCGTGGGTTCCACCACTTGAAATCCGTATCTTCGAAGGACTTCCAGTATTCTGTCGTGAAGCCAGAGTCGCCTCGCCATCTCGGAAGGCTCTATATCCTTCATCCCTCTGGGGACTGTGAACACAGGTTCAGACATTTGCTGTTCTTCCAGTTCAACTATGCTAGAAATTTAGGTCTGCTTCATTTAATAGGCTATCCAAAATAGCTTCATCGGAAACTAGATCTCAAGTGAACTCAAAGTGTAGTAGACTATGTCCGTTCGACGGTCGATGACAGCGAGGACAAGTTCCTTCCTCTCTCTCATAGCATACCGCAGTAGCTTATTTAGTCTCTCCAAGCTCGCTTCACGACCTTCAAATACAATCGAGACGATCCTCCTCAAGGGGCCTTTCCCGTGAACCTCAAAATCCAGGCCCGAGGCTTCTCTGACGATATATCCTCTATCTCTCAAGTCCCTGTAGACGAGATATTTTATCCAAACCTCAGGCTTCCCAACCGAAAGCTTCTTCACCAAATCCCTGAGGGTCAATTCTTCTCTTCTCCTTTGAGTTACCACCCTTATTCTACCCTTCTCCATGAGATAGAAAGTTTCATAGGGAGAGAGGAAGATCCTATCCCCTTTCAAACGGCCGAAGCCTCTCTCTCTAAGTTCCTTGAGATTTTCTGAACGCGGAAGGTATATCCTCTTCCTTTCGTGGTATGCCTCGAGCGCTTCGAGCAACTTGTCCACCCTCTTACAATCAAGATAGGAGGTTAATATAGAGTATGTGAACATACATCATCTTCAATCCGGTTGGTGAAAGAGTTGATAGATTCGGCAGACAAGATAGAGGTTATGAGGCGGTGCTTTCAAGATGGTTAGCTTCTATGATTTGAGAACCGTGAAGTGGAAGCGAGGAGCCGTCCACCTAATTGATCAGACGCAGCTTCCCCTTAGGCTCCGCTATGTGAAGTGCGTAGATTACAAGCAGCTGGCTAGAGCGATCAACAACATGGTTGTGCGAGGGGCTCCAGCAATAGGCGTCGCAGCAGCCATGGGGCTGGCTCTCACAGCCTACCGCAGCAAGGCGAGAACGAAATATAGGCTTCTCAAAGAGCTTTCGGTAGCCAGAAGAGTCCTTCAAGAGACCCGTCCGACAGGAATGAACCTCTTTTGGGCGCTCTCAAGGGTGATGGAGAAAGCGGAATCAGTTGAAGGCGATGTGGAAGCGGTTGTGAAAGCCGTTACAGAAGAAGCTCGGAAGATGGCGGATGAAGATGTAGAGGCGAATCAGAAAATAGGAAGATTCGGAGCCGAACTACTTCACGATGGCGATGTAGTGCTCACGCACTGCAATTGACTTTCTTTGGGGAAAGTCAGCGGAATGCAGGAGCGCTAGCGACAGTCGGGTATGGAACCGCATTAGCGCCGGTAAGAACGGCCGTTCGGCGAGGGAAGAGAATAAAGGTTGTCGCCACTGAAACCAGGCCCAAACTTCAAGGTGCCCGGTTGACAGCGTTCGAACTGAAGTGTGACAAGATTCCGGTCACACTGATAACCGATACTATGGTAGGCTATATAATGCGAAACCAGATAGTCTCAAAAGTGATAGTCGGCGCGGATAGAATCCTCTCGACGGGTCATATAATCAATAAGATCGGTACACTAGCGGTAGCCATTCTGGCCAACCATTTCAATATTCCATTCTACGCTGCTGCGCCTCGGTCAAGTTTCGATTTGAAAACGAGGCTAGATGAGGTCGTGATAGAAGAGCGAGATCCCAGCGAGGTTGCTTTTGTGGGGAATTACCGAATAGCTCCTGAAGGAGTTCCGATACTGAATCCAGCTTTCGATATAACGGAGCCGAAACTCATAACAGGCATTATAACTGAGTTAGGCGTGATTGAACAGCCGCTGGAAGAAAACATTGTAAGATTACTCGGAAGAGATCGCTAAGGCGGTGGCTTCTTGGTCACTGGCAGCACGACTTCAACCGGAACATTGGCGACCTGTTCTATCTTGCTCTTCCATTCATGCCCGATCGATATAAGCGCGTATATCCCTGTTACTTCCGATTTGGCTTTCTGAGCTATCCTTATGAGCGCTCTCTGGGTTTCACCACTGTCTATAATATCGTCGACGATCAGGATGCAATCTCCTTTCTTGAGAGCGTCGCGTGGCACGTAGAGGCTCATCATCATAGCCGTCTTAGCAGGAATGTAAACTTCCTCTATGAATTCCCTGACACCGACTTCCCTAGTCTTCTTAGCTAAGACGAGACCGACCCCAAGCCTATGTGCCAAGAGAGTTGCTAATGGAATGCCGTCGACAGCGGCCGTCAGTATTTTGGTCACCCGTTTTCCCGCAAACTTGTTAATCGCATTCTGAACAGCTCTCTCCATCAGCAACGTGTCTGAGATTATTCCAGTGTTGTCAAAGTATCCGAGCTCATCGAACCTTATTCTTTGTTGAAGTTCGCTCTCAAGTCTCAGAACTTTTTGAAGAGTCTTATTGATCGATTGCGCTCTATCGATCGTCGGTAGAACGTGGCCCTTCACGTATCTGCTTAGAACAGTCTCCGGTAGCCCGATTATCTGAGCGAGTTCACGATAGGTATAATAGTTCTTCGCTAAGTTCAGCAGTTCAATCGTCATCAACTTGTACTTCAAGTCGAGAATTCGTGAGCCCGCTTTCAAAGAGATTCCTCTCATTCCTGACGACATTGATTCAATAACAGGTTCTTGTATAACTCTATAACATTTTCTATGCTTTTTTACATGATTCGATGAGAGCGTTTATCTAAGGCTTTTCACGACTCCTTCACTATCTTGATACCTTCCGATGTATCCTCTCTTCACTCTTCTACCAAGCTTGGCAAAAGTTATTTGAACGAATCGTTCACCCTTCTTGATCTTCACGCGCTGACTAGAAGCATTGAAGAGAGCTATTGTGAGCTGCCCTCTAAAACCCGGATCGACAAGCGCAAGGCTCCCGACTACACCTTCTCTCGCAAGTGAGGATCTGATGTTTAGAAATCCAACCACATTTAGATCAAGTTCAATCCTTTCAATCGTAGCAACTAATTCTTGACGCCCTGGCTTTATCACGACTGTATTCTTAAGTCTCAAATCGTAGCCAGCCGGATTGAGGCAACTCTCGTCGAAAGGAACGATCTTGATTATACCTGCTCTTAATGCAGAGAGGATTTCGAGATCAGATAGAACCAAAGCCAATCAACCAATCAACTATCAGAAGCGAACACTTTATTTTGATTTCTCACTGCAACATTTTCGTTCTCATGCAATCTGCCAAAGTTAAAATCCACGCCATCATAGTATCATACTGGGCCCGTAGTCTAGCCAGGATCAGGACACAGAAGATCAGACTCTGTGGACGCCTTCGGAAGCTCTCTGAAGACAGCCTGGGATCGTGGGTTCGAATCCCACCGGGCCCGCCATAACCTTCACGCAGAAAATAGTGTCTTCGCTCAGGCTAGAAAAGTAATTCCCTAATAAGCAGACTTGCCCATACCGCATGCTTCCTGGCTGAGCCAAATCAAGTGGTTCCTGATTTGAGCGCTTAGGATCAATTGTTTTAAACGATATCGCATTTCAGAGCTGGGGTTTTTCACTGTATGACCGTTTTCTTTTTAAGATAATCGGCGTATTCTCTGAATTTTTCAAGAGTGAATTCTACATGTACGAGATGGTCGAGTCCTGCAATGTATCCTCCAGTCTCTTTCATCAACGGTAGTTTCAAGTCTATTTCTTTTTGCATCGCTTCACCGCCTTTCGCTATCTCTCTCTTATCGAGGTTACCCGCAAGGAATAGCTTGTTCCCATAATGTTTCCTTAGGGTTCGCACATCCATGCCCGAGTTCACTTCAAGTGGCCAATGTCCTGTGATCCCCGCCTCGATAACCAAATCCAGTATTGGTTGTGTGTTTCCGTCGCTATCCATCATAATTCTGCGGACCTTGTTCTTATTCAAGAATCGTGCAACTCTTTTGTTGTGAGGAAGTAGAAACTCCTTATACAGCCTGGGCGAAATATTGGGACCATGCTTTTCAGCCATATCCTCCCACCAGAAGACTAGATCGATCCGATCTTTCAGCGTCTCCACAGCCTCTCTTAGCGATTCGATTGTGAAATACTCCCAGTGAGAAATCATGTCTCTTATGAGTTCAGGATCCTTGTAGAAGGCTAGGTTGAAGTTGGGTATCCCCATGAGTTCTGCTCCGAACCCATAGAACCCAGTAACGCTAAGTGTTGTAGGGCCTTTCTGATATTCGTCGAAGAGCCGGAGGTAGCCGTCTTTTTCCCAGTCTTTGGGATACCTTCTAGAGTCTTCAGGGTCCAGCCGTTTCTTATACTGCTCCCAACTCTTCTTGTCTTTTACTGGAAATTCAAGGAATTGAGGCATTGTATACCATGTTATTTTTCCTATTTCCTTTTTGAATCGGCGGGAGCGGGCGCCTGTTTCCATAATGTATTCTTCATACTTTGCGTCTTCTCTTGTCTTTCGCTGTTTGAATCTTGGTATAGGTCCGATATCGACTGGAACTGGGCAGCCCATGAAATTGATGCACCCGAAATAGGAATGTGGGTCGAAACCCATGAATTTCGGCCAGTTAGCTAGAAGATGACCGTCTAGAGACATTTCCCACTCTACATTAGTAATTTTATGCGCTGGCAACCCTTCGGAGAAGAATTTGAGCAGGGTTTCTTCGTAGAAACTTTCACACCATGGTATGGCATCGACTTTCTCAAAGTCCATGGCGTCCTTTATTCTTTCTCTTGGTGTCATCCCTCCCGGTTCTTTCATCTAGTAGTCCACTCCTTGCAAAAGTCTGCTCCTTGAACTGCGTCAAGCGCCACTGCGTCTGCACCTATTTCTTCCCCAAATTCATTCGTCACGGCGTTCCCTCCAAGAAGAACTCTGACTTTGTCTCTTATCCCGGCCTTCGCAAGTTCATCAATGACAATCTTCATTTCCGGTATCGTCGTAGTTAGTAAAGCTGATAGGCCCAGCACATCGGGTTTTTTCTCAACGACCATTCTGACAAAATCCTCAGGATTGACATCAACGCCCAAGTCATAAACTTCAAAACCGGTCCCTTCTGCAAACATCCTGAAGATATTCTTACCTATGTCGTGGATATCTCCTCTAACCGTACCCAAAACAATCCGCCCCCTCCTTTCTAACTTCCGGGCTTCTAGTCGTGGAGCTAAAATCTTCATAGCTTCCTCCATCATGGATGCCCCGAAGAGGAGTTCAGATAGAAAGTATTCCCCTGCCTCGTATTTCCGGCCGATTTCACTTAGACCGTTTCTTAAACCCTTTTCCAATATTTCAAGAACTGGAATCTTCTTTTTCAGAGCTTCGTTAATGAGCTTCTTGAGATTATTTGAATTCTCTAGATTTGAGAGTGCACGAGCAATTCTATCCGGTATACTATCCATTCTTAGAATCACCTTATTCGTAGAGTCTGGAACAAGAATAATTTAAAGTATGCTAGGAGCTGTTTGTGTTCGGTCAACCATTTCTAGCTAAAAAATGGTCTGAACCCTTTTGAACTGCTGTTATACTGACGCAATACTGAACATAATCAAAAATAGTCTTCTAGATTCATGGTTCGCGCGTTAGGCTTTATCCTTTTTCCACGGTGATAGGGGTTTGGGAGAGAGGTGTCTTACGGACATAGTTTACTAGCGACGCTCCCATTCCATAGAAACGGATCTCGATCCGATCTCCTGTTTGAAAGTTTGGTCGATTCGGGAAGGAGAGTTTCATCGTCCCGAAAAAGTGTAGGTGTACATCGCCGGAGATGCGAAATTGGGGATATTTGAAATGGTGATCTTCAAGATTTGCAAGGCTGTGACTCATATGATCTTGACCTGTGAGGAGCTCGCTGGAATCATAAGTCTCCTCCCCATTCCGTATGATCCGGCAGCTTCCTCGGATATTCTTGAACATCTGATCCGTTACCAACTCAGGTCCAACAGAGCAGACCCGCAGTTTGGAGGGTGCTAGCCACAGGTAGTTCACGCGCTCCATGCGATGGTCTGACCATTCATTGCCGATCGCGAAGCCGAGCCTACAAGGGATACCATCGTCGTCGATCACATAGCATCCGACTATTTCCGGCTCCTCACCGCCATCCTCTGTGAACTCGGGAATATCCAAGTAATCGTTGTGCCCACGGAGGATCGTGCCGTTCCCTTTGTAGAACCATTCTGGTTGAACACCGCGTACATTCGGCTTAGGTTTTCCGCCTTTTAGCCCCATCTCAAATATCCTTTGGGAGTCTGTTTTAGGTGTCTCAGCTTCTCTAGAGGCTATCGTGTGCATTTCGGCGCGTTTCTCCATACTTCCCAAATGTGTCAGCCCTGTCCCAGAAATCAAGCAGTGAGCAGGATCTGGATGGTCGAGTGGGGGCAGGATCCAGCCTTTAGGATCCCCTGGACGTGCATCAAGCAGTTGATCATAAGAGACGACATCAGCGTTCTGGACCGAGGCGTCGGCTAGATACGCATTGATGTTCCTACGGCTTCTGCGAGCTTCAAAGAAGATTTGGTAGATCCGCGTCCACGCCGCGTTGACGCTGGTCAAGTCGATGACATTCTTACCATCAATGTATCCGACTCGGGTTCCTTTCTTGGGCAAGAGAAATTGAATGAGTCTCATGTTAGGATCATCCTTTCGCGTAATAGTTTGAGCTGCCTAGATTTGATTCTTATCAAATTTCGACATCTTAAGAGCACAAAGATCTGAACTGTTGTTTATGTTCACCCGCTACCAGTGGCACGCACTAAACTGTTCAAAACGTAAGGGAGAAAGGGCGTGTTCGTCAGTCGGAGTTTCTTCGGAACAAGTTCGATTCGGTCACGATCTTTCTTTGGAAGCCAATGCGAGGATTCCCTGAACCGAGTATGGAATGCAAACAGAAGCTATCATAGCCCAAGCTATCCCTACAGCCATGATAAGTGCCGCGACGATCAGAGGCGCGATTATTTCAGCTATTATCGATACATTCTGCACGAAGCCTGTTACGCTGCCTATTCTAGCTGAGTCGACAGAGTCTTGAGCTAGAGAAATCAGGAGGCTCCAATAGGCAAAGGATACGAATCCAAGGGCAGCTGAAAGCCCGACGACGATCAAGAAAGAATTAACGCTTATGAAATAGAAATATGCTATAAGCGCTGCGAAGATTCCGGACGCTAAGACCGCCACTCGTCGGCCTAGTTTATCAGATAGCCAACCTAGAACTATCGCCCCCGCACCTCCAGTCAACGCCCATATTCCTAAAGCAAGTCCAGTCTGGGTCATGTCTAACCCGTCCACTGAGGAGAGGAATGTTGGAGTCCAAGCAGCAAATGAGCCAAACCCAATGTTTGCGGCAAATAGGGCGATGGAAACCGCCAGCACATTTCGCGTCTTCAGCATCTTGATGTATGAAGTCTTAGGGCGCTTTTCCTCTTGGGCTCTCATCGCCCTTACGGGAGTCCTGGACTTGGAAAACCAGAGGCTCAATGCAATCGCAACGCCTACAAAGCCGAGAATGTAGAATGGTATTCGCCATCCATAGTGATGTGCGATATTGCCTGAAAGCCAAGGCCCGAGGAAGGCTCCAAAAGCATACACGCCATTGGTTACACCAACCAAGAAACCTCTTGATCTCGGAAGGATCTCTCCCATAACAGCATACACGGAAGAAACGAATATTCCGAGGCCTAGACCCGCCATAAACAATGAGCCTAGAGACATCAAGTATGAGCTGGAGTATCCCGTCAATAGAATCCCTATCGAGATAAGAGACAGCCCTGCGGCAGACGTGACCCCCCTTCCAAGATGGTCGGAGAGGTATCCAGCAATAGCCATGGTCATAGCCGTTCCGAGGAATAGAGACGAGAAGAAAGCTCCACTCTGAGTTTCGACTAAGCTGAACTCTTTGGCTATCTCAGGGAGGACAACGCTTATCGACATTCTAAACATGGCGGAGCAGACATAGGCAAGAAGTAGGAAGGACACAAATGCCAAGTTAACATTTCTATCGATTCTTCGAGGTCGAATCGATACTTCTGACACTTAAACCACCCATTACGGGAGGCAACCTAGCCTAATAGTGGGCCGTAGAAAGGATTATCACTCTTTCTCTCAGAAGTCTTTTCGAGAACCTATGAAGAGAGCCCTATTTTCCTAATTGGATCACACGTTCTTTTTCCCGCTCATTTCCTCGACGACTATCTCGCCGACCACAACGCCCTCTAGCATCGCTTCGTCAATAGGCTCTTCGGAATGATCAGTATCATACTTGTCCAGCATCGCCGTCAGGACCTCCATTTTCTCCTTAGGATCGGTTAGGAATCGCACTCTGCCGAATGTTATTACGCTTCTGTAATGCATAGTGAAGTCACATGGCCTTGGCGAGGGCACTAAATCATAGTCGTCTACTTGAAAGCATACCCGGGGGTTTGCCGCGATATTTTCTATTTTCTTGCCTTGAGGGCGGCTGTGGAAGTAGATCTTGTCTCCAAGATGAAGGAAGCATATCGGAACAACGTAAGGCTCGTCTTGATTACAAGTTCCTAATCTTCCTACGAGCGCTTCAGCCAATAGCGCTTCCATCTCATTCTTGGTCATCGGCTGTTTGACCGTATCATTCCACCCTCTCTTATCTTGGGATCGACACAACTGTGTGATCGGTTCAGTTATGCTTAAAGTGCTCCCATCCCTTCGGCTCGATCGGCTTAACGCTTCCTTCCAGCTTCAACTCAACTCTTCCTCTTCGATTTGTAGCTCTGCCGATCTTGAAGAAGGCTCCTTCAAGTGCTTTACTCACTTTGGCGGCGTCTCTAGGTTTGAATGTGAAGATGAGGTTGTATTCTTCTCCTCCGTGCAATGCAAGTCTAGTTGCGTCTAGTCTTTGGGATTCTGCGAACGTCTTTACAGAGGCGGCCACTGGAATATCTGTTATTTCGAATCCGACTTTACTCATTCTCGCTAGCTCATAGAGGCTCCAAGCTAGTCCGTCGCTTGAGTCTATGCAAGATGTCACTGCGCGCGTTTTGGCTAGGGCTAGGCCCTCTTTCAAATGTGCTTTAGGCATGTAGACAGCTTCCATCAGCTCTCGCTTAATCTTCGATGGCGCACTCAATCCTTCACTGATCATTTTCAGTCCAGCAGCAGTCTTCCCGAATGAACTGGTTGTTGCGACCAAGTCTCCGGGTATGGCGCCGCTCCTCTTCATAATAGTAGCTTCGTCGCCCAATCCGAAACCTACACAGTCTATGATCAAGTCTTCAGCCTCGTTGGTGTCTCCTCCTACCACATAAGTGTCATACTCTCTCGCACCAGCGTTAAGACCAAGGCCTACTTGGACTATGTCATTCTTCTTGAAGTGATAAGGCAAGCCTAACGAGGCTAGCAAGCCCAAAGGAGGGACCCCCTTAGACGCGAAATCGCTGACTGTGCTTACTATAGCTTTTCGAGCAGCTTGCCAGTAACTCATACCCTGCGGCACATCAGTCTTCGCGACTAGCATATCGCATTTGATTACGGCCAGCCTTCCTCCGCCTAGATCTATGGCTGAAACATCGTCTCCGAAAGGGATGGGCATCTCAGGCATCCTCTGGAGAAGCGCAATGAAGATCTCAATGATCCTCCGTTCCCCGAGTCGTCCAGCGTAAGACAATTCTCAGCACTCCACATCAGCGATGGAAACAACTATCACGATGAATCCTTAAAAGTATGGCTTAATAATCATGAAAGATGTTGTGCCCCGGATCGTTACGCCCCGGTTCCTTTCAGCCCTGGAAGGCGGGTGGGCTCAGCTGGTAGAGCAGCGGCTTCGTAAGCCGCAAGTCGCGGGTTCAAATCCCGTCCGGGGCTCCAATGACCAACGTAGGCGAGTCGACAGTTCAGCAATCGACTGAGAGATTTGGCTCAGTGCTGCGGTGACTATTTGGTCGCGAAGAAAATCGTTCCAAGCCATAGATATTAAACGATATGATAGAGGAGTACCGACAATTTTTTATTGCGATAAAGAAAAGTAGGCGTGGTGCGCCGAAGATGGGCGCTATAAAAATACCCAACCGAATGAGGAGAAGGGAGAATGCCTAAGGGCGGATACATGGGTAAGATTTTA
Source organism: uncultured Candidatus Bathyarchaeia archaeon (assembly GCA_964408475.1). GTDB lineage: Archaea > Thermoproteota > Bathyarchaeia > 40CM-2-53-6 > CAYOZM01 > CAYOZM01. The sequence goes on from CAYOZM010000004.1 coordinate 23,841, forward strand.
CGAGTGGACTTAACAAATGAAAGAATGAAAGCGGAAAGCCTACCTGCAGAAAGTGTCCTAAGGAAATACGTAGGATGCTTCGGACTCGGTTTAAGAATACTATACGATGAATTAGCTCTAGGAGTCAGTCCGTTGAGTCCAGAAAATCTATTAGTATTCATGACCGGCCCACTCACGGGTACAAGAGTGCCCTCGCCTAATAATACCACCATTACTACTCTGAACGCTGACACCCGATTCACGGTTGGTCGTTCACACTCGCACGGCTGGTGGGGTCCTAGGCTTAAGTTCGCTGGTTTCGATGGTATTATTGTTCAAGGGGCAGCAGAAAAGCCGATTTATCTCTGGATACACGAAGGCAAATCCGAGATTCGTGATGCGAATAAATTGTGGGGTAAAGACACCCATGAAACTGAGGATCTAGTCAAAGAGGAACTTGGTGAAGCGGAGGCAAGCGTTGCCGCAATTGGACCTGCAGGCGAAAATCTCTGTTGTGGGGCAGGGGTTTGGAACGATAAGAACCACTCATTCTCACACTCTGGTGTAGGTGCTGTAATGGGTTCCAAGAAACTGAAAGCTATCGCAGTGTATGGAACGACTGAAGTGCCAGTTTTTGACCCAGAAAAACTTGAGGAAGCAAATAAGAAGTGGCTGGACAACCTCTTCAAAAGTACAGTTTCGAGCGGACTTGCTAAAGGAGGCACCCCGAGAGGCGAGTTCAAATATCCAAGAGATATGTCAATATTAACAGCCAAAAATATGCTGGCCGTAAGCCCTCCTGAGTTTGGGGTGGGGATGGCAAAGCAGAAGATAACTCCAAAGCCCTGTTATAGATGTCCCATAGCTTGCAGTTACGACGTTGAAGTCACCACGGGTCCCTACAAGGGGTTTGTAGGTACGATGGCCGGCGGAGGTGAAAACTTGGAAGGCGCGGCTTCTATCGCTGGAGTACATGATGCGGGAGCTGTATTCTATTTGGAAGATCTTTGTGACAGGATGGGTTTTGACTCAAGTACGATTGGCTGTACAATAGCTTTAGCTATCGAGTGCTATGAAAAAGGCTTACTTGCGAAGGAGAATACCGAAGGCATAGAATTAAAGTGGGGAGATGACAAGCTAGTTGCAAAACTCTTCAGGATGGCGGCAAACAAGGAGGGTAAACTGGGCAAACTTCTGGCCCTCGGACCAAAACGAGCAGCTGAGACTATCGGAGGAGACGCTCCAAAATTCGCAATCCACATCAAAGGTTCGGGAATGAACCTCCACGACTGGAGAGCAACGTGGGGCATAATGCTTGGACAATTTGTTGGGGGCGGATCCGGGTGGCCGGCACAAGCGGCTGACGCGTGGGCGCCTGAACCTGATGTTGGTTATCTTGATTTCGAGGAACCGCTGAACCCGAGACTTAAACCCATTGCCGTATACAAGACAGGGAGGAAAAAGTTCTGGGATGACAGCAATGGGACATGCTGGTTCGCTACATGGGGTGTCCCAGGAGTTCTTAGATTCTCAACTGCAGCGATAAATGCGGTGACTGGTTGGGACTTCACTCCTGAGGAAGCTCTCATGCTCAGCGAAAGGCTTGTAAATCTCGAGCGGGTCTTCAATGTAAGACGTGGACTCACACCAGCTGACGATTACGATGTATCCCCAAGGCTTGTTGAAGCTCCGCCAAGCGGCAAGGCGAAGGGCAAGGCAATGGCACCTTATGTAAAGGGAATGGTGATGGAATACTATAGGCTGTCGGGATGGGACGAGAAAACAGGAAAACCGTGGAGAACTACGCTCGAAAGAGTAGGCCTCGAAGACGAGATAAAGGACATTTGGGGTTAGAAGACTCGTAATATTTCCCCAAACCGGGGCTCCAATAGAGAATTCGGCTTTTAGCATCGAGATTCTTGAGAGAGTTTGACCGCTGTCTTTTATTATTAGAATCTTATTGGGGAGAACCCTCGCTTCTCTATTTCGCTTTGCAGTCTGTGAATCGGTTTAGCCAACTCAAAGATGACGACTTCGCCGATCGGTTTGATAGATAAACCTGGCTGCAAGTGTCCCCCACGGCAGATCCCATCCTTTCCTGAGAAAGTTATGTGAGCATGAACGAACGTGTTCACTTGTTTACCGTCATCGTCCACTATTTGCGTTATATCTCCTATGCATGATGTAATCTCGAAGAACCCTACCTCCTCCATGTTGACATATGCGTTCTTCTCCAACGAGTAGACCGAGTAGACGATTCTCGAAGCCGCCCCTAATGCGCAGAAGAATGCAGATTTGATCCCTTGCTCGATAGCCGTTCTCTTAACGGTAAGTATGAGATCGTCACCTTCATCGAGCCTAACGACCATCACTCTCTTGATTTCAGTGCTAAGCAGGTCCACCATTGCAGAATACCTCTTCTTCTAGATTCGCCAATACAGAAGCTAAAAAGCATTGGCTTCACTATGGCTTTACGTTGCTAGGAGAATAGTCTGAGGTCTTCTTTGACAGCTGTCAAGACAAGGTGAGTATTCGTCCTTTCGACGTAAGGCATACTTAGGAGGGACTTTACGAATTGGCTGAGTTCCTTTCGGTCAGGAAACTTTGATATAATTATTGCATCCGTTTGGCCTGTTATATCGTAGACTTGATGAACTTGAGGCATCTTCGCTATCTTATCCTCAACCTCAAGCAGCTTCCCTTTCGAGACAACTATCTCGATTACCGCGACGATGTCGTAGCCCAACTTCTCTGAGTCTAGGCGCGCAGAGTATCCTCTTATTATTCCCGCTTTCTCCATGGCCCTCGTCCGGTTTATAACCGTCGCAATCGAAACCTTCAGCTTCCTCGCAATATCCCTGAACGACTGTCTGGCATCTGCCTCCAACTCCGCTAGAATTTTCCGGTCTAAAGCATCTACCGTCATCATGACTAATCATCCGTTCGGTAAAGGTCCTATATCTGAACAAATGTTTAAGTTTTCCGCAAAAAAGCTTATATTCATTCACCCATTCAATAGTTTTGCCTTATGACGAAGCCGCCGGAAATAGTTGAGCTGCAGTTTACAAACCTCATGGGCGAATTGAAGTCAATCGACCTAGATTATAAGCGGTTCAAAGAAGCGATTAAGCTGGGGAAAGGTGTCGACGGCTCCTCAATATACCTCGCTCCAATCGAAAAGAGCGACATAGTGCTCAAGCCGATTATAGAAACGTATTTCCAAGTGCCTTGGAATTCCGTCGAAGCAGCTAGAGTCCTATGCGACCTCTATCATCCCGCTGAGAGCATAACCGAGTTCGGGAGAGAACGAGAGTATGAGTACGGTCCTCGATACTTATTGAAGCGAATGCTGGGAGAGGCTAAAGAAGAGGGCTACGATTTCAATACGAGCGCTGAGATGGAGTTCTTCGCTCTCGACGATGGGAAACCGCTCGATTATGTAGGCTACTTCTCTCCACCGCCCTTGGATAAAGGAGTATCTTTAAGGAGAGATACATTCAAGACCCTCATGCAAGTTGGAATCGAATGCGAATATCTGCATCACGAGGTCTCTAGCGGTCAGTACGAGATCTCTTTAAGATATGAAAACGCTTTGAAGACCGCTGACAATGTAATGACCTTCAAGTACGTAGTGAAGAATATCGCAGCTCGAAAAGGGTTGACGGTTACATTCATGCCTAAGCCTTTCGCGGGGATGAATGGAAGCGGAATGCATATGCATATGAGCTTGAACCAGAAAGGGAGGAATGCATTCTATGGAAGAGAGAGGCTCTCTGATAAGGCAAAGCACTTCATCGGGGGTTTGCTCGTTCACGCGAAAGCTATAGCGGCTTTAGCAGCCTCAACTGTCAACTCGTATAAGAGGCTGGTAGCTGGCTACGAAGCTCCTGTCTACCTATGCTGGGGATTCATGAATAGAACAGCCTTGATCAGGGTTCCGAGCTTCAATAGCGCCAAGTCAGCTCGGGTTGAGTTGAGGATGCCGGATCCAAAATGCAACCCGTACCTCGTTGAAGCAGCTGTACTGGCGGCAGGTTTGCACGGGCTGAGAGAGAAGCTCGATCCAGGTGAACCCACAGCGAAGAACGCGTACGAGAATGAGGGAGACTTTGAACGGCTGCCCTCAACGCTAAGAGATGCGCTGACCGAGCTTGGGAAAGACAAAGTCGTCGGGAAAGCGCTGGGCGAGAAGGTGAAGGAGAAGTACATATCCTTGAAGTTGAAGGAATGGCAAGACTATGAACGGAGCTACCCTGAATGGAATCCTCTCGAAATAACAGAATGGGAGAGAAACAGGTACCTAGACACATTTTAATTTCAAATACTCAGTCCAGCTTCTGGCCACCAACTACTTCGGAGAGATCCGGAATCCTGAAGTATTGAACAAGGAGCTCAAACTGATTCCAGGCGTTGTTGAAAGATTGTCTGAAGAAACGAAGATTGAGCCAATACGGAAGTTGATAGAAGGCGGCTCTCTAAACGCTGAACTCGTCTGGCATAGAGATAAAACTGTGCTGAGCATTGACGATGCTGTTCAAGTTCACCATGTAGGTCCTGAGAATATAATGAAGTGCCTATGTTTCATAGATAAGAAAGGAAGAGTAGCTGGAGTTATCGCGTCTAGCGAAGTAAAGATCGATATGAAGAAGCTTGAAGAAGCTGCCGCACTGAAGAAGCCGAGGCTCATGCTTCCTAATGAACTGAAAGCTAGATTCAACAAAGAACCCGGAGAGATAGATCCTTTAACGCTAGCTGGGAAAGTTGACTCGCTATTCATCGAGAGCACTCTTCTCGATAAAAAGTTCGTGATCGGGTCCGCAGGATCAAAGTTCTGCGGGTTTAAGATCACACCAGAAGAATTGTTAACAGTCACGAAAGCGAGAGTTGAGAAGCTTTCCTAGAATCCTAGAAAGCCCAGTAGGGCTATCCCGAAGAGTAGACCCAGCGCAACAGCGACGACGATGAAGATTATTATGGCCAGCAAGGCTATCAAGAAAGCCTTTCCCCAGCCTGTATCGAAGAAATGTTTGATCAACGCTAACCAGACGATTAAGGCTAGAAGCCAGCCCACGAAAGGTACGACATTTTCCACGACTGCGCCTACTATTAATCCGAGAACCGTAATCCAGATAGCGTCTGTGAACTTGGCTTTCTCCTTTCCCACGAGGACTCTACCTGAAGCCCAAAGTACAGCCGAGATCACGATAACCTCGATGATGAAAGCGACAATATTCACAGTGCTAATGCCGAAAGGCATCTAACATCGCTTACAATTAGGTATTTGTACATAGATTTAAGATGACGCTCTCAAAAGAGACTTATATTCTCGTAGAGAAGATATTGTCTGTTTCTTGAAGGTGGAGATCGTGAGTCAGATTGAAGAAGCCATCAAGGAGCTTCTGAGCCTGGGTGGTAGAGCACTCGACACCTACAGGAAGCTTCTGGAGAGCGGCTTCGACGAGAAGTCGCTTGAAGAACTTGCCAAAGCTACCTTGAACTTCGGAGGACCCAGCAACGTTCTGAAATCCATAAACGAGTATGGAAACCTCACACGGCTCGAGGAGAAACTTGCTGAGACAGACGCCCTAATGCATGAGATGAAGACCAATTACGATGACTTGTCCGCAAGATACTCGCATCTCCAAGCGAGCGTAGCGATGTGCGACAAGCTTCTGTACGAGTATAAGTTCACACCTGAAGCTTTCAAGGCGGTGTTTGAGAATGCCCAAAAATATGGTTCTGCAATCGACGTCCTGAAGGCGCTTGAAGGCTACGGAACTATAGAAAGAATCAATCAAGAGATTGCCAATGCGAAGGAGCAGAAGAGACTTGAAGTCCTGAGGCTGGAAGAGGAATTTCTGAAGAAGAAAGAAGAGAAGGACCTAGAACTCACAGCGCTTGAGAAGAGGAAGGAGGTTCTTCAATCTGAAGTGAACACTTTGATTGGAGAAATAGAATCCCACAGGCAGAGGATCAAAAGCCTCTCAGAGCAAGCTGACCAACTCATGACAAGCGTCGTCAACTCAGTCAAAGAGAAGACGAAAGCACTGGTGGAGGAAATTGATGCATCTGGGAAGCAGGCGATAGAGGCTGTTATGAAACAGATGGAGACGCTTCATACACAGGTTTCAAATCTGGCCGCTCATACGCTTGAGGTCGGCGAGATACTTGGCGAAGCGGAAGCGCGAGCTACTCAGAATAAAGAGATCTTCAAGCTTCTCGAGTTCATGAGAAGCCCAGAGTTCACTTCCAAAGATATCTTGACCACGATGCTGACTGTATTTAGAACTTTTGAAGCTTGGTCGAAACTCAAAGCGAACGAGTTGAAGTCGCCGAAGCCTCTCCAAACACTATCCGGGCAACTGATAATGAAGCTTGAAGACGAAGTGACAGCATGAGCCTCGAGTCTACAATTCTGAAGTATACGCAACATCTAGATGAGACGAAGAGGCTATGTGAGCATATTCGATACGCGATCAAAGTGTTCGACGAGAAGATTGCGAATGAGGTCGAGAACGAAAAGAGACTAGCAGTAGCTCGATGTTTGGACGGTTTCGAAAAATCTTTTGACGCTCAACTCGAGGCAGCGAAGAAGAGAAAGACTGCGGAGCAAATAGCCAAAGCCATTTCAAAGCTCAAGACCGCGCTCAAGCCTGATGCCGGAAAGAAACGCGCACTGCCAGAGGTATGGGTTTCATTAACTCCACAACGGAAGATCGTGCCGTTAAACTTGAATAGAATGGCCAAGGAGAAGAGGACCTCGATAGAGAACCAACATCGTCAACTCCTTGCAGAAGGCCATGCGCTCCTAACGATAGAAGACTTCAAGAGGATCTTAAAGGAAATGCGTAGGAAAATTCTCGCAGCCAAGCTTCAAATGGACTTCAACCTGTACGACAGCGCTAAGGGAGCGGTAATTACCGAAGAGATCGAGAAGAGAATAGCTGAAAGAATCGTCTCGAGAAAGTAGCTGGCGGTCACGCGCTCGAAGATTCTGCTGCTCAACCAGGTGCCGCCATTTTTTCGCAAATAGGTAGAACGGCTTCTTCGCAACTGTTAACTAGCTGATTTGAACTGTATGGTTGGAATCTGGAGTAGCCTCACGGATGATAGTCGAGATCATTTCAATCGGTTACGGCATTGTCTGCATGGTCGGGTGGGGCTTTGGAGATTTCATCGCTAAGAGAATAGTTGCACCGTTAGGCTACTACAGGCTTCTCCTTTATGTGCAACTGGTAGGGTTGGTTCCACTCCTTCTCTTGGCCGCAATATTTACTCCGCCAGTGCCTTCGTCGCCAAGAACGATAGTATTGATCCTCGCGACAGGCGTTTGCAGCGTTTCATCTCTCTTTTTCTTCTATAAGGGTTTGAGGGTAGGGAAGGCAAGTATCATAACTCCGGTGGCTTCGACTTCAGCGATAGTGGCAATAGCTCTCTCCTATGCGATTCTCGGTGAAACTCTGACTCTTCCCCAGATCATGTGTATCGCTCTCGTCATGGTTGGGATACTCGTCGTCTCTATGAGATCCGACTCGGACGGACGGTCGGACAACGGGATTCCCTACGCAATTGCATGTATGTTGTCTGCAGGTTTGAACTTCATCCTCATTAAGCTCGTTTCAATGGATATCGGTGAGATTGGAACTCTATTCTTCAATCGTATCTTGGTGACGCTCATACTTTTATTCGTCATTCCGTTCTTTGGAAATCCCTTCTCACGAAATGTTCAAAGAAAGGTCTCTCTCAAGATGATAGTTACCGCTGGTTTAACTGATTTTGCAGGATTCTTCGGCTTCGTGGTTGGAGTGGGTGTTGGAATCGTCTCGATAATTGCGCCGATATCCAGTGCGTCGCCAGCCGTGACAGTCGTTTTAGCACAAGTCTTCTTGAAGGAAAGGCTAGTTCGAATTCAGAAGGTGGCTGTAGTCTCTGTTATCCTTGGAATCTCTCTCCTTTCGATTCTGTCAAGCATCTGAAGAAAAAAGATCCTATTTACAGGGCGATGGCATCGTGCTGGAAGTTGCTGGTGGGCCGGGGGAGATTTGAACTCCCGACCATTGCCGCCTCCATAAGTCTTGGAGGTCACGGTTTCTGATGAGACGCGGTTTATCAGCCGTGTGCTCTTCGGCGTTGCATCTGCAACTTAACCATGCTGAGCTACCGGCCCGCCATAATTCGTCAGAATGCCGCATACTTATTAAGATTTTTTCAAAGCGATTGCTCCAGCGAGTTTATGAAAAGAATCTCGCTTGAAATTCCCCTCGGCCTTTCATAATCAACCATGGGGAATGGATTCTTTTCCTCCAAGCGTCGGCTCGACGAGTTCTTCGACAATAATCCTCGTCATTTCATTAACATTGCCCAAAGTGTCGGCTTGCAGTAAAGATGGAAGTTTCAAAATAATATTCAGAACCCTCGTTGAGATTTCTTTGGGAAAATATTTCATTCCTTCTAACACCTTCAGTCTGATTTCTTTTCGGAGCTTTTCATCTGACATTAGAGCTGAGGCGCAACCGAAGTCTTTCAGGCGACTCACTATGCATAGGATTTTGGTTTCAGGTTTGACTTTTCCAATCTCCCAAGATATTAGATCGTCCTGCGAGGCTTTTAGGACGTTCTCCGCATATGCTACTTGGTCCTGAATGTAGCCTCTGCTGTGAAGTAGGCGTGTGACCTCGAAATCTTTCACAGCTATCGAGATAAGGTACAGCAAATCATTCATGTACTGGATTGGGAGATCAAGCCTTTCAAAGGCTTCCAGTAGGTGATGTGGAATAGGGAAGATGTAGTATTGAGGGGAGCCGTGCAGGACGGAGTGGCCGACCTCATGTCTTAGGATTCCAACTCGAGTCAACTCTGTCAATGACTTTATTTTTTCAACGCTGATACTGATACGAGGTATGCCTCTCCAAGCATCATGTCTCGCGTAGAAGTTTTCATCGAAGCGAGATGAGGTGACACCCATCTTCGCGTACTCTTGTGAGATGAATGCTTCCAGAGTTGAGGAGCGTTCGAATAGATATAGGTCTACCAGTGATAATCCATGGGGCTCTAACCGGTTGTAGCATTCCTCCATTACCGAATAGATAGAATCAACGGTCTCAGACTGAATATTACCGAACTTCGATACGATGATCTTGACCATCGATATCGATGATGAATCGTTAAGAAGCTAATCTTAAGCCTTGTTTTCCACTTTCTTCAAGCGTGGTCGAGGCTCAACCTCACCGCACCGAGCACAGTATTTCGCATAGTCTACGTCGTAGAAGCCTCCGGACTCTCTAATGATCAGCGTGTCCCTCAGCTTGTGTCCAAGTGCCCCGCAAATCTTGTCTAGAAGAGTCATATCCTCGACCGTTCAATTCTATGAACGGCTATGGCCCAAGATAGCTTTGATGTCACTTCAACTCAGCATCAACAGTTACATTCAAGACTACCTTTCGCTGCCGGTTGGCTGAGTTCCTCATTCTCAATGCAAAAACCATTTAGGCAACACATCTCCCAATGAACACGGTAGCAAAGACTCGGGCCGGTAGTTCAGTCTGGTATGAACGCCGCCTTCGCATGAAATCGTTCAGATAAAGGCGGAAGTCGCGGGTTCAAATCCCGCCCGGTCCACCAATTCTTAGGCTTAGGCTTCGGTTCAAAACCATATTCAGCCATTTTCATTAGGCTTAAGCGATAATCGCTCGGTTCTAGATTCTTGAGACAGAGGAAACTAGCTCCTTGAGCTATTGTTTTCTGTTCAACCAAAATATCTTTTCAATACTCTCAGAGCATTCAGGGTAATCCATTTGCTCGGTTTACCTTTCTGTTCGATATTTACTTGAAAGCGTCCGTTGAAGGTGCTTTCCAACTTCCATTTGCTCTGATCATCTTGCTTCGAGATTACCAAATCCACGGCTTCTTGCATTTGTTTGTCTCTGTAACCCAGCTTCGTCAATATTCCCAAGATCTCTAAGGCATCAGTGTTCCACATTAAAGGGAAGCCGAACTGTAGCCAGCTAGGTTTAGACACTTGACTTAGAGTGTGGCTTCTCTTGTGAATGTGATGTTCGAGGATGTATTCAACTCCTTTTTCGATTGTGCTCTTCACATCCCTGGATCTCTTGTTCGGAGGGATTTCTGCAAGCGCCTTCAGGGCTTTGACTACGCCCATGTGGCAAGTATGTTTCCCCCAGCATTTTTCACGCCCATCGTAAGGCCAACCTTTAGGCGCCTCTCTTATTCCGTCATCGAATCTTTGATATGTAACGATCCAGTTGATCCCACGCTGAACCCTGAAGTCTTCTAGGTAACCGAATCTAATTAAGCTCCAGACCATGTTGCCCGTTAAGCACGGTAGTACTTTGTTGTGATCGCCTCCACCGGCTGCGGCGTTGAGATATGAAAAACCGCCGCTCATGTGATCTTGAGAGTTCTTAAGAATGAACTCACAGGTCTTACTGATGCGTTCATCATTTCCGTCGGCTCCGAGCTCCGCCAAGATTATGAGCTGCCACACAGTTCCCTTGTATTTGGATCTGATGTAGAAATTCTCAGGGCTTCCCCAGTAACCCTCATTCTTCTGCTTGGCCAGAATCTTAGGCACGATTCCGGTTTCCATTATTTGCTCCTTTGCTCTATTCACGTCTGGATCGTTCTCAAGCCTTTCCAGCATATCAGTCAATGTGAAATATCGCACTGAAGGATTATCTGTTTCCAACAACCAATCTGTCGGATCCGCTTTCAACAAAGATTTCCATTTATTCATCTTTCTTGAAGTCGCTCCTAGCGCTGCCAACAATTCTTGAAGGGCGAAATCACGCTCTTGACTTTGGCTTCTTCAAGAACTGTAAGCCCTAAAGCTTAGGCTTCTGCTGCTGGTCCTTTTCT
>CAYOZM010000005.1:0-33493 GCA_964408475.1 uncultured Candidatus Bathyarchaeia archaeon
TTCTTATGAATCGCAACTGCCATGAGATAGGTCCAACTATCTTCGCTGTCGGTTCATATCTTGTCAAGTCGTGGGCTGTGCAACACAGCCCGCACACCTCAACCGACCCGTAAAGCCTATTCTTCTTAAGATAGTCGACTACCGCGACTGAAGGTGGAACATTGTGGCCTACGACCAATACTACTGGTTTTGTCGAGTCTATGGCTCCGAAACCTATGTCAGTTAATGGTGCATCAGGATCAGCCTTGGGAAAGCCGTAGGCAGCTATTTGCGCTATGTCAGCGACCTCAAGGCCGACGTGATCGATCATGCCTGCTTGAAAAACCTTCGACTCAAAGTCGAGCTCGCTACCCTCCTGGCCTGTGTGCGTTGCTGAAAGTAGATGAACGATCTCGCCTTCGAGGTAGTCCAGCACATCCTCAAGGTCGCCGATCTTTCTAGGTCTAATTCCGCAAACCAGTCGGGTTATAGGAGCTTCCACCTCAATACTGAAACCGCCTACGTCAATGGGGGCATCCCTACCGTATTGATCCACAAGGTGCTCGACCAGATGTCGAGCGTGAGCTACGTGTGTAGCAGCTCCTATACAACATGCAAGCAAAACTATTCGTGATTGCTGAGCCGCCATATCGAGCCCGCAAGCACCTCTCTTCCCTCGAGATAGATCGCACTTACCCATAGTGCATAGGCAACAGACATCACAGAACGGCATATAGAATGGCTTGTATCTCTGCAACAGTTTCATGTCCCAAGCTCTTAAATCTGTGACCGACGGGAAAGGCGTTGTACCCACAGGTTCCGTCCATGTCTCTTCGAAGATTCTACCGAATGAAACTTCTAGATCCTTCACAATGGCAACATCGGTTTTCAATTCTTTTACTTTCATGTGGAGAGCTCGCTTCGACAGATCAAAGCACCAGCTTTCGAAATTCCGCTAAGTTCGGCACATAATGGTTGGATAGCCGTATTTAATGCTTCTCCCCTGAATCGAATGCCATTCCAATAAAATTCTAGCGGGGAAGAGCGATCGAAATGGCAAGAATGTTCAGTCGTGAGCAGTAGGCCTTTGAACCCTTTTTGCATGTTTCATGATTATGCTATCCAACCAGTCTTCTTTAAGAAACGACCTATATCCGAAGATTCCTCTGGGCCAACAATGACCTGCCACTTGGTGGCATCTTCGATATCGCCTCTCAATCTTGCTGCCAGCCCTGGAATTATCAGTTTCCGATGTGCGACCTTCTCTTCGATCTGTGTCTGATATATGAGATCTTTGACAACCATAGGCGTCAACTGTCTGCCTACTACAGCGTTCAGGACAGACATACCCTGTGTATCTGCAACAAGTAGGAAACAATCGATCTTTGCAGCGGAGATGTCTCCTGAGACTAAGTAGTACGTCAAGGCGAAGTTGGTCGTCAATAGAACTGGAGACCCGGAGCCGGGCGTACCGTACGTGTAGAGTCCGGTCTTTACTGAAGCGGGATATCTTGGGTCGCTGTAGATGGCTTGGCGCAAAGTAAACAGAGGCAGTAAAAGAGGCATCTCTAGGGAATGTGTCACTAGAATGTCTGCGTATCGCATCATCAACATAGACGCTACAACTGAATCACGCCATCCCTCTTGCTCAGATTGTGTTCCTGATATCGGGAATGCGATTATCGGGTGACCTAGCTCCTGATATTTCTGCTCGATCGCTGCACGCCTGATCGTCACAAGCTTCAGGAGCGCCTCATGAAGGTTCGTTTCTGGCGTTGTCGGAGCGAGGAGAATACTGACGTGTTCACTCATCGCTTTCCTAGCCATCGCTCTCAATTCAGCTAAATCTCCTGAGGAAAGGGAAATCGGGCATTTGAACGCTTTCGACAGTTCAATGAATCTGTTGAGAGTCTCGGCTGTCGCTGAGGATAAGATTGGTCTCTGATCCTTGGCTTCCTCCAAACCAGCTTCCAATATCTCCGGATCGAGAGAGCACAGAATGAGTGGTAGATTGCTGGTTTCATTGACCGTCTTCACTACCTTTCGGAAGCGATCTGGGCTCTTTGACGTGCTTAACACAGCGACTGCGTCTATTCTGAGGGTTTGTCCAGCACGTTCAATACTAAACCTTTTGATTGATTGGAGTCTAGCTTCAATGACTTGATCTTTCTCAGAGTCGTCAAGGTCTACCGCTATGGCAGTAGGATTCTGCAGTCTCAACTCATGTCGATGGAGGACTCTTTCGCCTCCAACTGTCACAGTCTTTCTTCTACCGAAAATCACTTTCCTAACTGGAGGAAGAACCAACTGTTCGACTTCATATCTCTGCTGATCTGTAAGATGGGGGCAGGCATCCGTTTCTAGAGTGCCTTCGATAAGTTTAACAGCAAAAGCGAGACATGTCGGCACGCCGCAGTCATTACAATTCTTCTTCGGGAGGAGATTGTACACAGCCAATGGGGAAAGCCTACGAGACAACTCTAACCGTCCTGCCGACTTTGTGCGCCCTTCGAGAAGATTTCCGAAAGAATCTTCCTAAACTGCTTCACTGAAACTGGATGGAGCATTATGAAAAGGCCAGCACCGGCCAGAAAGAGCGATATCGCGGTGTGAGTCTCCCAGAGTGGCCCTCGAACCTCTATCGGGCCTAGTTTCTCATCATCGCTCCATGCTTCACGGGCGTTCCAAGTGTAGCTTGTAATGGCTGCGATCGGCATCTGGACGCTCTTGTCGCCTTTGAGTGCATCGAGTCTTAGTTGTTCCATCATGGAAATTGAGTATTCGATTCCGTATCCTAGCGCGGCGGTTGTTGGATCCATAACTATCTGATTTGAGCTCAAGCCTAACTCGAGAAGATGATTGTTCAAGATTCTTTGTGATGGAGCGTCGCACTCTGTTCTGGATAGGACTAGGTGGTTGTAGCGCAAAGCAGCATGCGCGATCCTCTTGTAGTCATTCTTCAAGGTGGCTGCTGAAAGTAGGACCCTTTCGTTTTCAGCCGCCTTCGCCACTCTTTCTAGAACGACGGGATCCTTCTGGTCGTTGCCGGATCCAAAGACTATTAAAGGTAGGTCTATTTCCTCGAGAAGAAGTCTCACTAGGTGGGCGCATTCTTCTGAAGACGTATCGTCAAGTTGAGGGTCTGAGCTAATGAGTCGTAGAGCGACAGCATCTATGGGGCATTCTCGCGCGCACTTCCTTGCCCACTCTATCGGGTCTTCAGTTGCGCTACCTAAACTCTCTCGAATAGACTTGGGAACTCCCACAGGTTTGTCGAAGACCTCCATCGCGACAGCAGGCCTTTGGGCTGCCAGGCCCTCCAAAGTGAAGAACGGAAAATCTATGTCGCCCCCGATTTCGATCGAGCATTTGCGCGTCCCTCCCTCTTTCGAGGAGGCTCCTAATCGCATTATACTTACTCTGCCAGGGTATCTGATAGAAGGGAGCTCTAACTTCGGTCTTAGGAGTCGGTAGAGGTCTTCTACCATTCAAACCCACCAGGATCTCTTTTAGCTCTGCTTACAGGCTGAGGGCGTTCCCCTTGAAGGAAACAGAGTTCGCATTTGCTCACTCGTTGTTCATCTATTCTCTCGCTGCTTCATAGAATACAAGTAGGCACTTCGGGCACTCAAGCACTCGAACTCGTGCCTCACGCGTCTTTCCGACTTTGATTATAGGCACTCCGAGCTCAACACATTCTTCGCGGCATCGAGGACATTTTCCCGACTCTGACATTTCAAAACATCTCTTCGACTGTTTCAATCCATTATGATGCGTGAGGTGTTTAATTGTTGCTGTATCAATCCGAAATTCATCCCACATCCTTAAGGAAACGTTCAAGCTCTTTCAAGTTCTTAGCAGTTTCCTCGGTCGCTATCTTATCATACAATTCAGAAGGGATCGAGTCTCTCATTGCTTCCTTCAGTTTACGCGGCAACCACACGATCTTTTTCCATCCTCCGTCTGCTTGTAGAAACTTTCTTGACCTCATATAGTTGACGCCTATGCCCAGGAAGCCTTCGGTCTGTCTCCCACCTCCGGCCAATCCCGCCATCGTCGAGAAAGACATACCGTTGACTGTTAGCCCTTTGAAGTCTCTGTTAACGACGCCCATGCCGTCGACTTCTGGTATATAGAACACTATCGCCTCGAAGCAGCCGCAGGACGTGTGCGGGTAGTCGAACATACTGTGAAGGAAGACTCTTTCAACGGTGTTGTGCGACCTTTCATAGACCTTCTTGTTTACTCCTTCCCATTCGCCTTTCACGGGGTCTAGACACTTCCCCTTCGGAATTAGAAAGTTCGGGCCTTGCGGATCAATGCTATGCGAAACCTTCGCATCCATCCACGTGGTTGCTCCGCAGAGGCTTATCCTTTCAGGCGTGATAACACATGCGTGAACTGGAGCAAAGGATTGGCAGAGTGAACATCCATAAAATACTTGTACGTTATCTTCCGTTAACTCTTTTATACGTCCATCCCTTTCTTCATAGAACCTTCTCGCTTCCATTATTGATTCTTGAACCTTCTCGTCGGTCAGGATGGTGACTTGAACTCTATCGACTAGCGCTGGGAATGTTGCGCGGAACATAGTGTTCAGAATGTCGCCCAAGTTTGAGATTCGGAGCCCTTTCTTGAACGCCTCTTTACTTATGCGAATCCACACAATGTCGCGAGAGGCTAGGTGCATTATGCCTTCAGCTCTATTCAAGAATTGATGCAGTCGGCGTTCGAAGACAGGCTCAAAGTCTTTCTCAAACTTCGCGCCAGCTATATCGACGATTATTCCCAAAGGATAGGCTTTCCCCGCAGACATATCCGATAGGTCGGGGCCATGCACACTCACAGCTCCATCGACGATCTCCTCAGGGGTTTTCTTTCGGACAAGTTCAAACGCAATGCTTCGACCTCCACCGAACTCTACATACATCTCCTCCTTCCGTATGCTCTTTCCCTCGTATGCTGGGCCATACTCCACTGGGATCGGCGGCTTTACAACAACTCTCGTCTTAATCTTTTTTAGGGCGCAACCTGAGCTGACGAGCATTCTATAGTCTGGTCTCGATAGCAAAGCACTTGGGATCTCTGTCACGATTTGATCTACGACGACTGGAAGCCCTAATGCGATCGCTCCGACGCATGCTGCGAGCGTGAGATTATCGAGCTCTCCTAGCGAGACTACGAATGCTGGAACTCGTTCTTTCAAGTATTTGGTAAGTTCATTCTTGTTTCCAGGTTCGATGCTACCGAACATTAGAGAGGCTCTAACCGCTAGATTTGCGCCGTGTATCAGAGATGATGATTCACTGCCTAAGGGGATGAGGTTTTGATCTAGTCCGAACGATACCCCCGCTTTCTGCATCTGATCGACTATTCTGCCGGATAAGAGGCCGAGAAGGCTTCTGCTTCTTATCTCTCTTCCGAGTTGAGCTGCTGAGTGCTCGTCTCTGGCTTCGCCTGCGACTACGACTATCCCAGGTATGGTTCCGTCGGCTAAACCCAAACTAACTCTTCTAAAGAGCGCGTCCGTTATGAAGCCAACGTAGGGATCTTTGTAAGGCTCCTTCTCGAGGGCATATCTTGCACCTTCAGCCGCTTCGAAGGCCATCAACGCAATAATTCCGTTTGAAAGCATACCATCATTTGTGAGCTCTTTCTTGACCTCTCCGTTGAGCGTAGAAAGAACGGTATCGAGATCATTGAGGTTTTCGACACGCTTCCCCAACAAGCCGTAGAGCACTGGAAGAGAATAGTTCGTTTCGGGAAAGGAGGCCGAAGCCTTTCTTCCCAACTTGTTGATTGCCTCTTCAACTAGAATCGAAGCTATTTTCAAGGCTTTCTGAGTTCCTTCGAGTACTCCGGTGGCCGATTCGGTCAATGCCAAATCACTCTTCGAAGCGGGCGTTCTAGAACATCCGGAATAATGCTTTTAAGATTTGCTGAGTTGGTTGAGCTTATTCTTGAGCAATGGGCGCGCTCTACCGTATGTTTGGCGGGATGGGCACAGGAAACTGATGAGTCTGCCGCGCAAAATGTAGAAGAGAAAATCCGGGTTTTTAAGATTTTGAAATACACCATTTTTTTGGGACATGGCGTTATTTTGCGAAAACTGATCATTACAACGAGATTTTCGAAACGGCACACGTATCACCGTGGGGTCAACTGGCAGCTAGAGAAACCATGTTAAACGCGCTTGCTGTAGTGAGTGTTATACTGATCTAAAGTGGCCATGCCGTCATTTGACGATGGAAAGTTTATTTCCCTACGCCCTTCATACTCATCCACTTCGCCTGAAAGGAGATTGAATAATGAATTTGACGCAAGACCTGAAGCAGAAAGCGATAGAGGTTGGCTTTGCGGTAGTCGGCATTTCGAATCCAAACATGCTACGCGATCTACCCCACGGATGGGTAGGCAAGGTTAGCAACTTGCGCTCGCCGGAAGAGGAGTTGCCAACGGTTAAATCCGTAGTATTGATGGGCTTCAATGCTTGGGATAGGGCTTTGAATCTGGCTGTTGATTCGCCGAACTGGCGAGGCTACGGGATGCACATGCCCGACGAACTATTGGAACACTACCAATTCTATTATGAGATCATGAAAAACAAGGCGTGGGTAGTTGTTGACCATCTTAGAAAACGAGGTTTTGAATCCTTATTCTCGCTTGCTATCCCTCTCAAAACAGCTGCTGTGAAATGCGGTCTCGGTTATCAAGGGAAAAGCACTCTGCTCATTACTCCTAGCCATGGACCAAGAGTGAGACTGATTTCAGTGCTGACGACAGCAGAGCTTGACATAGACGAGCCTTTCAAGGAAGATCTATGTGGAGATTGTGAAAAATGCGTTACTGCATGCCCGAGTAAGGCGCTGGAACCTTACAAGCTGAAAATCGAGCGTTGTATGACCTATTCCGCAGAGAGTCCTCATTCATTAGATGTTGCTGATGATGTAAGGAGGTTGGAAAGAAGGCTTGTTCAGAGGCCTACTCCAAACAGCTACATTGAATGTACAACATGTATCGAGGTTTGCCCTATCGGAATACCTCATCGTCGGAGATAGCTTCAATTTCGTGAATGGCGGACAAAGATTCAACAATAAACCTTGATGGCTCTCTCGGGGCATGTCTCCACGCGTTTCATGCAGGGATTACAGACAGATATCCAAATAGGTGTATTCCGCCATATCTGCGGGTCTACTGAGTCCTGTGGGACGCCAAGTTTTTCATGAAGTAGGAAGACTGCTGGATCGCACGCGCGAAGACACTTGCCGCAATCTCTGGGGTCAATTCCAACTGTGACAGTTCCAGAGAACAGGTACTGCGTGGGCTCCTGAACTGAACTTGCTACCCTCACTTATGCGAGCGAAGCGAGGTTACCGCGAAAGAAGGAGGGGTTTTAGGGGATTCATCCCTTAACAGTGGGCTAAGGAAGAAATTGTATGTCCGCACCATATGGTGTTCACCGCCTGCGTAAGCAAAAGCTAATAGTCGGAACCGCGTAGAAAGGTCGTCTATGACTATTCTGCGGAGAGGAATACTGAGTCATTCTTCACGAGGAAGGCTACCTGCCCCATGGCATTCTATCTCAGATCTCTCCGCTTTTATGTATCTGATGAAAGTCTCTAGAAAGCATAACATAAGCTCCAGCTCATTTCTTAAGAGCTTTCTGGACGCTTGGAATAATGGAGTCGGAAAGTGCGGAAGCGTCTCTGTTAAATGCCGAGAAAAGGGAGAAGATTACGGAATATTTCTAATTACAAAGGAAAGAGTGGTTCTCGGGCAACTTAGACTGGATAAGCTTATGTTGAGAAACCTGTCCGATGTTGATCTCCCCTTTATCGAATCCAAACCGCCTGTGCAGGTGAAGAGGAGCATAGTATCCAAAGGGAAGCTACGTATCAAGGACTTGGTAGCTGGAACGAGAGGGGTTAACTTGGTGGCTAAGGTAGTTGAGAAGTCTGATCCGAAGACGGTTTTCTCACGGTTCGGCACCATCCTCCTCGTATCCAATATAACTGTTTCAGATGCAACCGGGTCGATTAAAGTATCGCTTTGGAACGATCAGATAGGGACAATCTCTGTCGGTGACAAAGTTAGAATAGAGAACGGCATTGTTAAGATGTTCAAAGGGGAGATGCTTTTGGGTGTCAGCAGGAAATTTGGAAAACTGAGTGTTTTGAAGTAGGCGATCTCTTGGCCAAAATGAGGAGAAATCCGAATTGCACGTTCAGATGAGATGTATGATATGCGGATACAAATTCGATAGTAAATATGATTATTTGCCCGACGTTGGCACGTTTAAGGTAGGAGATGTACATAGGAACTACATCCATTGCCCCAGATGCAAGAAACGCGTTGACGCCAGAGTGGTCTCAGTGAGATAAGCATTCGACGTCAAATAAAGCAACAGTTCTCTCAAGAAAAAGATAAAGGAGTTAGAATTCTCTCCAAGTAGATTGAAGGATCTACTGAACGACTTCAGCTGTAGCGAACCTATTAGCTACTCTTGTTACTCGGACTTTGACGTGATCCCCAACCTTGGTCTCTGGAACGAAGATGACGAAACCTTGAATTCTAGCTAAACCTTCGCCGCGTCTACTGATCTCTTGAATGTCAACTTCGTATTCTTTGCCTTCTTCAACAGGGGCTGGACCGAATCGTCTTGGACCGAAACTCCTACTTCTAAAGCTCAACACATTCACCTCTTCGTCTATGTAGTCGGTTGCGAGAGAAACCTGAGACCGCAAAACAGGGCCCTTAGCTGTCTTCCCGTAAACCCAACTTGCCAGACAGATGTTTCATTATGTGATATAAACCTTGCGAGTCTGTCCTTCTCAAATTCGGTTCTAACGCGTTCACCAGAAAAAAGTAGGGTTTAGGTTAGTAGAGCTGTTAGAAGACTCGAAACGCCTTGAGAGACCACAGCCTAGTCGGGCCTATCTTGAATGAATACTGTTTTAATCTTTCAAGCTCAGGAGATCGCTTTTCTCCTTAGGTAGCTTCAACTATAACTTTCCCTTTTAGTTTCAAACTGGAATATCGTCTTCTAGGTGTTTCTCGCTTTTGGCGACTACAAGATCTGGGTAATGAATGCGGAAGGGAAAGGTGAGAACGCCATAGGAAAAAAGGGGCTGTTAGGGGTTCCCCCTAGCAAAAGGAAAGGAACTATTTTGTGTGTGCGCGCACCATATGGTGCAGGCAGTGAAATTTGAACCATCATTTCGTGTGCAGGTTGCATATGATCAAAGCTGGAGACTTGGAAAGGTATAAAAGAAACATGACTGCATGTGTACGGAAGAACAAAGACGCTCACTGACGAAAAGCGGGTTATCAAACTAATCTACTTTCTCTGAGCGCACTTTGCAAAAGAAGCGAAGAACAACAATGGGTCAATTTGAGGAATTACCATTAAGTCCAGACTTGAAGAAGAGCCTTGGAGAGCTGAAGTTCATTCAGATGTTTCCAATTCAAGCTGAGGCTATGCCCACTATCTTAGGAGGCAATGATGTAATTGGTCAAGCTCATACGGGAACTGGCAAGACGGCTGCGTATGCTCTGCCTATGCTCGAAAGATTAAGTTCAACGAGCTTAAACGTTGAAGGCCTAGTGATAGTTCCAACAAGAGAACTAGCAAAGCAGGTAGCAGAGGATATTCAAAGTTTTGGTAAGTATACGTCGTTCAAGATTCTTCCTGTATTCGGAGGGCAATCGATCGAGTTGCAGATCGAGAAGCTAAAGAGGAAAGTGCATATAATAGTTGGAACTCCTGGTCGACTCATCGACCACTTGAGAAGACGGTCACTAGACCTGAGTCATGTGAAGTTCCTCGTCTTAGACGAGGCTGATAGAATGTTGGAGATGGGGTTCATTGAAGATGTCAGGTTCATCCTCGAACATATTCCTAGCAACAGGCAGACATGTCTCTTCTCAGCCACCATGCCGGAAGAGGTTCTTGGAATCGCTGAAAGGTATATGCGGAACCCAGAAAAGATTCTTATAGACAAGGATGAAATCGCCCTAGAGGAGATAGAACAGCTCTACTGCGTAGTTGAGCAGAGACGCAAGTTCAAGACGCTCTGCGAACTTATCGATCAACTCCAGATTCGACGAGCGATAATTTTCTGCAGGACGAAGCTAGAGACCGACCGCATAGCGGAACAATTGGAGCGGCGACGGTATCCCACTCTCGCTTTGCACGCAAACTTAACTCAGTCTAGAAGAGATTACGTGATGGAAAAATTCACGATAAACAGTGCACTTCTTCTAGTGGCCACAGATTTGGCGGCAAGAGGATTGGACATCGAGAAAGTTGACTACATAATCAACTACGACGTTCCCAGAGATCCTCTAATGTACTTCCATAGAATTGGAAGAACTGCTCGAGCTGGAAATCATGGAACAGCTATCACCTTAGTTACATATGAAGAAGGATCGGAACTAGAGGAAATCCGATCTATGACAAATACGGATCTAAAGGAGCTCGTTGAAGAATCCTCGGATCAATACGCGGACGAAAACTATTTCAGAAGAGAGAACTCGAAATGGATTCCAAGAAATGAAAACGACTTGAGACCCCTCATCGAAAGAGTGTGAATACAAATCATCCAATTCTCTAAGCAACTCAGCCACTCCTTTGAGCAGATAAGAAACTCTATTCCAAGGGCCAGACTTCAACACTAGTAAACTCGTTTCCTTGCTAGCTTCTTTACTTTCAAACTGAGAAAGCGATCTTCGTATGCCTCGATATGTCGAGAAGCTTAATTATGTGCGCGAGGGTATAATTATGTGCCGGCGACGGAGGAGGGCCCTAGGTTGACCAGATGCGTCAATGAAGGATTGTGCCAGCGGATTCGCCAGAAGCTTGGCGACGGGGTCTTAGGCTTAGCATCGGCTGAGATAGTCGGCGGCAACGAAAGCAGAATCATAGTGCGATTGGTGAACCCTGCTCACGCGCAGAGATGGAGTCGGAACGAGAAGATTTTGCTTGTGGCCGCAGAGAAGATCGATGCTTGTAGTTCACAGTCATCCCGTCGCCCCTGAGAAAGCTCCGAGAGGTAGGCTGGTGACGATCTCGGGATCCATACTTGACATATGCACGCGCATACGTAGGGCGAGTCAAGCCCGCTATGATAGTGAGAAGAAGCTGATAATGAGCATAAATCCCCGAAGCTTGCAGTTAGGGCTCTGGACAGCTTTTATCATGCTCCTCATTTTGAATCTCCTTGACATTACAAGTACAATTTATGGGCTGAACACTGTTCCATTTGTATACGAGACGAACAAGATCTTCGCTCCTCTCCTCCACAGCATGAATGGAGTTGGACCAGCTGCAGCTGTATTCATGAAGCTTATCATCCTTGTTATTCCTTTCATGGCTGTACATTATCCAGTCAGCAAGAATAGATACGAGTTGGTTCTTAGAGTCGTTAAGCTAGGTCTACTTCTAGGAATAGTATCAATTATTCCGTTGTACGCGTTGATCGTGGCGAGGAATTTCTGGATTATCTGCGTCTTTCTCAGCTAGATTCCAAGACGGTCATATTCCCATTAAGAAGGAATATCGGGGGTGAAGAAAGAAATGGACACTGAAGATGAAGCAACTGAGAGCAGAGAAGGAATAGTCTCACAAGTTATAGTTGCCGGTTCGAATCGTGCTCGATCTGGGATTCCAGGTTTTGACGAATTGACGAAGGGAGGTTTGATAAGGAATAGAGCCTATCTAACGGCAGGTTCAGCTGGGACAGGTAAGACAATCTTCTCGATGCAGTTTATTCATAACGGGGTCGTAAAATACGGAGAGAATGGGGTCTACGTGGCTCTGGAGGAGACTCCTGAGCAGCTGAGGAGGGACATGTTCAGCTTCGGATGGAACTTGAAGAAGCTTGAGAGTGACGGCAGGCTGATCCTCCTAGACGCGTCTTCCAGTAGAGTCGGTTTCGGTAGCAAAGAGAAGTTTATTGTTCCTCGACCCTTCACATTGGATGCTTTACTCTACGAGGTCAACCGTTGTGTCGAGAAGATAAAAGCTAAGAGAGTTGTGATCGACTGCCTTGACGCGATGGGTCTGCACGCTAAGGATCCTGAGGAGTTTAGAAAGACTCTTCTCAAGCTAACTATGATCTTAAAGTCTTTCCAATGCACCTCCTTACTGATCTCGGAGTCGTTTGACGGGAACGCCCCTAGCCGGTACGGGGTTGAGGAGTTCGTTACAGATGGTATAATAATGCTTCATCATGCGCTGGATGAGAGTATCTCTGAGGAGACCACTCTCGATGACAACCCTGTTGAGGGAAACTTCCAAAACTTGCTTCAGGAAAGCAAGTCTTGGACTAGAACACGCACAAGGAGAATAGAAGTCTTAAAGATGAGGGGAACCGACCACTCCCATGACTTACATAAGTTCGTGATAACTCAAGACGGTGTCATAGTGGAAAGCCGTCCTGAAGTAACGAGAAGGATTAGAAAAGCAGTTTTCAAGACCCGCCCTATCGAGTGAATCCAAAGTAGCAGGAAATGAAAGAGAAAAGGATGAGGACAGGTATTGGAGGGCTCGATGAGAGACTTGGAGGAGGGCTGCCTAGAGGAAGCCTAGTTTCAGTCCTAAGCAACTCAGGAACCGCACTTCGAATGTTCTGTCAAAGGGTTCCTTACAATCTTGCGCGTTTCTCATTCGTTTTCGTCGTCGAGGCTTATGGCGGGCCCGCGGGGATTTGAACCCCGGATCTCCGGCTCTCCGCTTTGGAAAGATATCCGCAGGCTTGCGCGAAGGATCAGCGTCCTTCACAGCGTCTTTGTCCTGACTAGACTACGGGCCCAACATAACAAGAATTGTCCGTGTACTAAAAAGAGTTTTTTGCGCCGACAGATTTAGCGTATTGGGACAACCAATATTCGGCTCAATTTCGGGATCCATATTCAAGTCGGGCTTGAACAATCTCTCCGACCTCATTTCTGTCTGCTCTAGCATTCTCAGGT
This sequence comes from uncultured Candidatus Bathyarchaeia archaeon, assembly GCA_964408475.1. Taxonomy (GTDB): domain Archaea; phylum Thermoproteota; class Bathyarchaeia; order 40CM-2-53-6; family CAYOZM01; genus CAYOZM01. Next base: position 12,952 of record CAYOZM010000005.1, read on the forward strand.
CTTTTATGTCTAAGCGGAGATTGGTGTACCGAGGTTGAAAGGGTTATGGAGGATGATTACGTCTGCCCGAACTGCAAGTTATCATTATCCGCGAAAGGCGATGGGCTACTGTGCCAGCGGTGTAGAGTACAATACCCTGTTGGAAGAGGGATCCCAGACTTCATCCTGGACGACATTTCGAAGAGCAAGCATCCCGTGTTAAGGTCTGTTTCGCAACTTGATCGATTAGCTAGAATCTACGAGACACAGTTATGGTATCCTCTTGTTTATCACTTCTACGGAGGATTATTCATACCTTCGGTTAAGGAAGAAGTGAAAATCGTAACGGAGATGGTGGATGCAAAGAACGGTTTGGGATTGGACGTAGCTTGTGGAACAGGACTGTTCACACGCTCTATAGCGAGAGAGATGCGCTTCGTCTACGGCATCGATATATCCATGGGCATGCTGGAAAAAGCGGTCGTATATGCGGAGAAGGAAGGGATAAGTAACATCCGTTTTGCGCGTGCAAGGGCTGAGAGACTTCCTTTTCTAGACGGCTTGTTCAATAGCGTGGTCTGCTGTGGAGCCCTTCACCTATTTCCGGACACTGAGGAGTCGCTGAGTGAGATGGCTAGAGTCATGAAGGAGGGGGCTCGATTGGCGGTTATGACGTTTGTCAAGAGACGTTTCTTCAAGTTCAAGAGAATTTATGAGCATCTCATGAAGGATCATGGGGTCCACGTTTTTGATGTGGACGAGCTGAACAGATACCTCTCGGAGGCGGGCTTCAAAGATCTCGTACATAACATTTATGGATCTATTGTACTACTCCGTGCGGAGAAAAGTTAGCAAGTCGTCGACTACAGACGAACCTGAGGTTGAGTCGAAATACTGAAGCACAGCTTGAGGCTTGATCGAATTGACTTGGAGATCGGTCATATCGACGGTTTTGCTTGCTCTTCTGGCACTAACCTCATTCTCAATATGTCGAGACGTCACCTCCATATCTGGGCCAAGACCCTCCCAGGTACCTGTCGCAAGTTCGATAGATATCACCTTTCAAGAGATGAGGTTTAAATTCTACAGGAATCCTAAGTCAGATTCCCTTGTCCTATTCTTGCACGGGGGCCCGCACGACGAATCTTGGTTTCTGCACGCATCTGTCTTCCAGCGCCTCAACGTGAAGCTTTGGGTTGAGGGATTCGAGAATGAAAGTTCGGCTTGGTATGGCTTCTTGGAGCACTTTGCTGGGAAAGGCTTCAACGTTCTGATGCCGTATTCATATTACTATTCTGATGAAAGAGAGCCATGGGTCTACGATGTAGTGTCACTAATTGCCAATGAATTTCGTCCTAGACACATCTATATGATCGGATACTCTTCCGGGGGAGTTGTTGCTGCTAATGCAATAATGGGCTCAACGGTCTTCGAGAAAGCCGTCATCGTCAACGGGGCGCTGTGCGGCCACTACGGAAAGAGAAAAGACATATTTTCATCGGCTTACATGGCATCACGCGTTGAGATACCGCACCTCTTGATTTGGGGAGCAAATGATTCAATAACGCCTCTAATCCAAGCGCAGATCTGGATGAAGAACGCGGATCCAAAGCTAGCGAGACTCCGAATTCTTGACTATGGCCACGACTTCAGAGGGACCTCGGCTGAGGATGAGGTTGAACTCGAGATACTGCGCTTCTTAAGACCTAACGGGTTTCTAGAAAGCTTCGCTTATCTCGTTGAGATAGTGGTTATCGCCGCGGTCGTTACCATTATCTTCCAAAGTCGATTTCAATGGAGGAAAAGAAGGTCTTAGCCATCGCTCACTGCGAGATGGCTCTCTGCAACATATCTATAACGTTCTCGTTTCCCATCGCAACAATGTACGATCCGAGTTTAGGCCCTTCTGAAGAACCGAGGAGAATCCGGTACAGTAGCTTGAAGAAATCTCGAGCCTCTAGCTCGACGCTTTTGGCACTGTTGTAGATCGCGTTCTGTATCGCCCTCTCATCTCTCTCTACTCTGAGAACCTCAATTAGTCGGGTGATTGCCTTCCTTTCCTGCTCGGAGACCTTTACGGCTGTCACTTGAATCTCAACGAAATCTTCCGCCCAGCTTCTAGCGTACTCTATCCTTTTCTCTAGATCTTCTGGAACTGTATTCTTGACGTAGCCGTATTCTCTAAGCTTCTCCGTGACGTATTGAATCTCGAACCCTCTAGGTGCGACCTTAGCAAGATAGACAAGAAGATTGTAGGGGACGTGAACGCTCAGCTGGCTAGGCGTCTTGAAGAGCCAACAGTATTCATACAAGCCTTTCAGCTTGGCCAGCTCCATTCTGTCTCCGACGGTCTTTCTTCCGAAGTAGATGTCTTCAAGCTCATCCATCTCGGCCATATATTGAGGAATATCGAGCGGGGAAAGAACTCGAGTCCCAACTATACGCTTGAACATTAGTAAGAGCAGGGATTGAGGCGAGCCGTAGGTCAGCCAAACCTGAGGCGTGAAAACATTTCCTGTAGATTTTGATATCTTCTTTCCGCCTTTATCGAGAAACATTTCGTATTGCACATGGAAAGGCTGTTCATATTCAAGAATGTCTTTACAGATTCGATCGTTGACTCGGACAGAGTCCGCTATATCTTTTCCATATGCTTCAAAGTTGATTCCCAGTCCGGTCCACCTAGCTGCGAACTCTACTTTCCAGCTCAATTTGCCATCCCCAGTCCTATAATCAAGTTCTCCATTATACTTGCAACCTTCAATCCACCTGCCTTTGATCTCCAATCCTTCGCATCGATAGAGGATTTTGCTTTCCTTAGGTACAAAATCGTACGCTTTGGTTGTGTATATTCGCCCGCAATTCGAGCAGACTGGGAAATATGGAAGCACCTCCGTATACTTCTCTTGCCCGAGTTCCTCTCGAATTATCTCACCTACCCTCTTGGCGTTCGCTAGAAGAATCTCGATCTGCTTGTTGAACAAACCTTCCTTGTATGCTTTCGTTCCTGAATAGAACTTGTACTCTATGCCGCATTTGTCCAAGGAGTCTAGAAGGAGCGAGCTCATGTGCTCGCCGTAGCTACCGTGGCATCCGAAAGGATCGGGAATCGATGAGACTGGGAAACCTAGATATCTGCCTAGGTCGTCAGGCAGGCCAGCGGGGACCTTCCGAAGCCCATCCTTATCGTCTGAGAAGGCAATATACTCAGACTTGCGGCCTTGAGCTTCCAATGCTAGTTTTATTCCGTAAGCTCTAGCGCAGTCGCCTAAGCTTCCGACGTGCGGAATACCAGAAGCACCTAAACCACTCTCAGTTCGCAGTACATCGACCTTTCTTCCGATGCTCTCTTCCCTTTGAAGTACTTCGAAAGCAACTTTGTCGAGCCATGTTCCCCGACCGATTATCTCCTTCTCCATAGCTCTTCCTCACAGATTAAACGCACTTTCTGAATAAGTATTCTTTGCTCCGCATCGGTTGCCAGCCACAATTATCTTCTGGCTCCACCCAGAATGCAGTAAAACATAAATGACCACCATAACAATCGTCTCTGAAAGGTATCCGTCTATGACAGGTGAACAGTCTGAATTTGAGGCTGAAGCCTTTGCTAAATCGAAGATCGAGGAAATAGCTCAAAGACTTGGAAGTGAGCGAGCTATAATAGCTATTTCTGGAGGTGTTGACAGCACAACTTGCGCTGCTCTAGCCTATAAGGCGGTGGGGAAGAATCTCCTCTGCGTATTCATCGACACCGGCTTTATGAGGCTGGATGAACCGCAAAAAGTGAGAGCTTCAATTTCAAAGCGGCCTCTTGCGCTTCCGGTTAGAAAAGTTAGAGCTCAAGAGAGATTCTTGGAGGCGATAGGTGAAAGTGACGATGCTGAAGAAAAAAGAAAGGCCTTCAGAGAGATGTTCTATGAGACTTTAGGCGAGATAGCGAAGGAAGAAGACTGCCATTTTCTCATTCAGGGGACCATAGCGCCTGACTGGATTGAGACGAAAGGAGGAATAAAGACACAGCACAATGTCCTCGAACAGATAGGGATAAACCCAGAAGAGAAATACGGTTTCACAGTCATCGAGCCGATAGCCAGCCTTTACAAAGACCAAGTTAGAGTCCTCGCTAGATATTTGGAGATCCCACATGAAATATCTGAGAGGCAACCATTCCCGGGACCAGGACTGCTTGTGAGATGCGTCGGACGAGTCGAGCCGAGTAAGCTTAAGACTCTTAAGCGGTCGACGCAGATCGTGGAGAGACATCTAGCCGCAATAGGCGGTCAACAGTTCTTTGCAGCTATTCTTGACAACAAGATTGAGGATCATCCCGCGAGGGAGCCTTTGCAGAAGCAGGTTTCAGAGTCTCTTAAGCTTCCGAGTGGAGAAGTGAAGGTGAACATACTTTGGAACAAGGCTACAGGTGTAAAAGGAGACATGAGAGTTTACGGAAGAATAGCTTCTGTAGGCGTCTCGAAGGAGCAGAGAGAGATCTATGGATGGTTGATCGAGAAGCTTAGAGAGCTGCAGTCCAAATTGATCTCATCGAATCCGGAGTTCACAAGAATCCTATACACAGTAAAAGAGGGGAAGGAGAATGCGCCCTACGACGTTGCCATTAGAGCGATTGAGACTAGAGACTTTATGACAGCTGATATAGTTACGGTACCATGGACGACATTGACTGCGATATCAAGGGAAATACTAAACGAATGTCCTAATGTAGCACATGTCTACTATGACTTGACATCCAAACCGCCTGCCACAATAGAGTTTGAGTAAAAAGGAGAATAGGACAAAGCTAACAATTCGACCTTGAATTGCTCAGATCGCGCCTCTGAATTTAACTTTGCACTTTGGGCATTCGAAAAGACCGATCTTCACGGCCTTCTTGGATTTTCCGCCCTTAAGTTGCCACTGCTTCAGCGGCTTCGCAACATCGCCTCCACATTTCGGACACTTTACCAACATTAACCACCGATGATATGTTTTGCCTCCAGCGACTATATATCACGTGCGGCTTATGAGTATTCTGACCCCTTTGTAATGCGTGTTCGAGCAGATGTAGGGGCATCAAGATATTGGCAATGAGGCTAGCCGGGGGAAATGTGGTGATAACAACGTCTGAGTGATGAAAAATTTTCTTTTTCACCTAGCCTCCTTAAAGCGCTGACATACGTCGAGATTGAATATATGATAGTTGTGCTCGCGGTCAAAGATTTTTCCGTTGGACTGAACGATTTCAGCCAAAACGTCAAAGGCGACAAACGCCAGCGGGTTATCTCCTTATGCGAACCCCCTCCCGCGCCGTGAGGATCAGCTCAAATATGCTTCACGCGTTGCCTGTTCTTCCTTCTCGGGAAAATCAGTGTCAGACGTCTCTAAGAGGTTTTAATGTCGACGACATTTCATGCAGTGCTTCGCTTAAACCAGGGCCATTACAATAGCAACGTCGTCTAAAGGTTCCCATCTTCGCACAAGTGCTTCACCATGCACCGTCGAGGTCCCAAATACGGATTGGTCTAGCTGTTCCTTGTCATCATCAAGCACGAGATAGAGGGCCGCTCTCCGTAGATATTTCTTCGCTTCGTTCGAATAACGCTTTTGCCACCAGATTATCTAAAACATAAAGTTTAAAGAACTCACTTGCTCATAAGGCACGGACAGTCATGGTTGGACTATCGCTTAGCATACGCGAAAATCATCTAAAACCGACGTAGGTATGGCGGTAGTCTGACTTATCCAACGCGAATAGAAGTAGGGAATTCATTGTCGAAGAGATTGATTCAATGCCCAAGATGCAAAGCAGAATTTGATATAACCTATGCGAGAGCATTCGCTTGCTCAGGATGCCCTTCCTCAGCCATAGGAAGTTGCGGCTTGATCAAGTGCCCGGAGTGCAGTCACGAATTCCCCTCCTGAGCTTTTGGGTGACTGGGTATGAGTGAGGGTTACAAGAGGGCGGTGCTCCGATGGGCGACTGTGAGAGGCATAATCTCTGCAGCGGTTCTAATTGCCGCCACTATTCTATTGCAAGTCTTCTTTGTAGAATACATGTCGTTTCACGGATTCTCTCTCAGAAATGAGCAGATCAAGATTGGAACCCTAGAGGTCTTCGTTCCGATAGTTCTCCTCCCAACCTTAGGCGTTACGTTGGTAATCCTGTCGTCATGGATGTACGCGGTCGAAAGAACGATGAGAGTGAGGATAAAGGCGGATTTGAGGAAGCAGAGAATAGAGAGGGTCTCAAGGATGGTTGAGACCAGCGCCTTGATACTCGGGAACTACAGCCTATTTCTCTTCATTCCATACATCTTGGGATCGAACTGGTTCATGACCGGAGTGAATAATCTATCCACAAATCTTCCTCAGCTCGGTTGGTTTTTCGCAATTGCCTACGGAACCATTATCTCGTTGATGGATCTCGACTCTATCTGGAAGTTTGCACTTTCGCAGAATCTTGCAGCTTGCGGCGCAGCATTGTTCGCTGCGGTCTATGTTCACAGGCAGGAGAGAGTTAGAAAGCCAAGATAATGATATCCGTCGGTTCAACTTTGTCCTAGAGGTTTTTTTATCTCCTCGCACTCTGTAATATCAGTCGCACAGAGGAAAATTACGTGCAGAATCTGAAATCAAAGGTTATAGATATCTCAACTGAAAAGCGCACTTCTTTGCTAAACTGGAAGGATTCGGAAACATTAGGAATTCGAACGCATGATAGAATAAAAGTGAGGGCTGAAGGACGATCTGCAATAACGATTGTTGAGACTACAAGAACTATTGTTCAGCCCGGTGAGCTTGGCGTTTTCGAGGACGTCGCGAAAGAGCTGGGGATTGAGAGCGGCGCCTCGGTAGCTGTAGAACTTCAACCCGCGCCGACCTCGCTTAGACTCGTCCAAAAGAAGTTGAGAGGAGAAAAACTGATGGGAGAAGAGATACTTGACATAATCAGCGATGTAGTCGATAGGAAACTGAGCGATATAGAGATCGCTGCTTTCCTCTTGGCCCAACAGTTTCACGGTATGTCTGTTGAAGAGACGGTTTCGTTAACGAAGGCGATGGTTGAGACTGGAGCTAGCATAGATTTCGAAAAGCCTGTCTACGACAAGCACAGTATCGGCGGAATTCCTGGAAATAAGGTGAGCCTACTTATCGTTCCGATAGTAGCCGCAGCTGGGTTGCTCATCCCTAAAACGAGCAGCAAAGCCATTACAAGCCCCTCTGGAACGGCAGATACCATGGGCGTCCTGGCGCCGGTCGAGTTCACAGCTGAAGAGTTGAAGAAGATGGTCTTGAAGAGGAATGGGGCGATCGTTTGGGGAGGAAGCTTAAACTTGGCTCCTGCAGATGACATGCTAATAAACGTTGAATATCCTCTCCAGATAGATCCGGAGAGCCAGATGCTGGCAAGCATTCTCGCCAAGAAACTGGCGGTTGGAACGGATTACCTTGTAATAGACCTTCCTGTGGGGAAGGAGTCAAAGGCCGAGAGCTTTGAGGAAGCTAGACGTCTTTCAAACCGATTTGTTGAACTTGGCGAGAAGCTCGGCATTGCGGTGAAATGTGGGCTAACCTATGGAGGGCAGCCCGTCGGATACGCAGTTGGACCAGCATTGGAGGCGAGGGAAGCGTTACAAGCGTTGGATGGAAAAGGCCCCAGCAGCCTCGTCGAGAAGTCTACAGCGCTTGCAGGGCTTCTATTTGAGATAGCGGGCAAAGTCGTCCGTGGAAAAGGGCAGGACTTCGCCAAAGAGATCTTGAACAGTGGCAAAGCCCTTCAGAAGATGAGAGAGATAATCGAAGCTCAAGGCGGCAACCCAAGGATTAAGCCTGAAGATATCCCCATAGGGCAGCATGTCGCTGAAATATACGCGCCAGGCGACGGGTATATTACTCGAGTTTCGAATCGTGCAATAACGCAAATAGCTAGGACAGCAGGCGCGCCTATGGAAAAGGGAGCGGGTCTCATCTTCTATGGAAAAGAAGGACATAAGGTATCGAAAGGAGAGAAGGTCTTAGAGATATACGCTGAAAGGGAATCCAAACTGGAAGAAGCGCGAGCACTTGCTCTGAAGATAAACCCCATAACGATTGAAGGAATGCTGCTTAGGGAGATACCTGAATTTTAGCGCAAGATTCTAGTTTGGAAAATTCCATCTTCAATCGGCGAGAAATCAATAAATAAATCTTGATGGTCCACCAACATTTTATACGGTAGGCTGAGATTTCGAGGGCGGCACGATGCGTCAAAGTTGTAGATTGTGCGACTCACCTACCCTCGACAATTCAGAGTTCTGTGAGCTGCACCATAAAGCTAGACTGAGCTTAGATGAATGCTATGAGATCTGGCTCAAAGCCTACGATGGGGAGTTGGCGATGCAGAGCTACCTTCAAGAGGTGTTGAAACTTGAGGAGACAGGCCAAGCTGTGAAAGAGATGGCCGCCTACCTACTTAAACTGCAAGCGCAAAGTGCTGAAGATGAAAGAGACACTAATAATCTGTGAGAAGCCCGACGCTTCATTGCACCTAGCTGAGGCGCTAAGCGAATTTGGAAAAGTATCAAAGCGAGAGAAGTATGGCGCCTCTTACTATGAGATTGATTGGAAAGACGGGAGGATAATAGTCTGCTCTGCGATCGGCCATCTCTATGAGGTAGATGTAAAAGGGAGCTCTGACAGGCGCTACTATCCTGTTTGGGATTTCTCTTGGAGGCCGAAATACCAGGTAGAAAAAGGGCAGCGAAGACAGGAGTTATGGTTGCGAGCTATCACCGATCTCTCCAGAGGCGTTGACACCTACATCAATTCATGCGACTACGACATAGAGGGCTCTTTGATAGGGTACATGATACTCAAGTACGCTTGCAATGGAGCGGATCAAATTGCCAAGAGGATGAAGTTCAGCACACTGACTGAGAGAGAACTGCGTGAAGCATACTCGAATCCAATGCCTGGACTGGATTTCCCTCTGGTCAATGCTGGAATGTGCAGACATGAGGTTGACTGGCTATACGGGGTAAACCTGTCCCGTGCATTGACTGAATCCGCCTACAAGTTCAGCCAAAGATACTCTACGCTCAGCACGGGCAGAGTTCAAGGCCCCACGCTCAGATTCATTGTAGAAAGAGAGAAGGAGATAGCGGCGTTTGTTCCTGTGCCGTACTGGACTATAGAAGCTATTGTCGAGATCGATGGGAGAGAGATGGCGGCAGAGTATCAGATTGAGAGACTCGAAACGAACCGCGAAGCTGAGCAGGTAGTTGAGAAATCTTCTAGAAAGATCGGGATCGTCGAAGATCTGGAGTCAAAGAAATACCGTTTGACCCCTCCTACACCCTTCGATCTTTCCACCCTCCAAGCTGAAGCCTATCGACACTTCGGATTCGTTCCAAGCCAAAGTCTCGGAATAGCTGAAAGACTCTACCTCGATGCTTTGGTATCGTATCCGAGGACTTCCAGCCAAAAGCTGCCTCCGACGATAGGGTACCGAGAGATACTGGGTGGCTTAAGCAAAATACCTCAGTACCAGCGACACTCGAATACATTGCTCTCAACGGAAGCGCTACATCCAAACGAAGGGAAGAAGACCGATCCGGCTCACCCCGCGATCTACCCAACCGGAATTTTCCCGAAGAGAAGACTTGAGCCACGCGAGCAGAAATTATTCGACCTAATCGTAAGACGGTTCATGGCAACATTCGGATCGGTCGCAACAAAGCAAAGCGAGAAAGCCACGATCAAGGTCGACGAACTAAGGTTTCTAGTACGCGGGTCAAGAATCTTACAGAAAGGATGGATAGAATTCTATGAACCGTACTCTGAGCTAGAGGAGATTATTCTGCCCCTTATCTCGGTCGGTCAGGAAGCCAAATTCAAAAGGGTCTCAGCCGAAAAGAAGTTCACTCAACCTCCGCCACGATACAACCCAAGCAGCCTCTTGCGTTTGATGGAAGAAGAGAACATAGGCACGAAAGCGACAAGAGCGGAAATACTGGATACATTGTATAGGAGAGCATACATCAAAGGTGAAAGGATCGTCGCTACATCTCTTGCCTTCAAGGTTACTGAACTGCTACTCAAATATTGTCCAAGAGTGATAGACGTGGCGTTCACCAGAGAGCTCGAAGGTATGATGGAGAAGATTGAATCTGGTCAAGAGACCAGAGAGCACGTGATTTTACAAACGGTAGAAAATCTGAAACCGACCATCGAAGACCTGAAAGCGAAAGAGACAGAGATCGGGAGAGAACTGACGAAGACTATCAGGGAAATGAAGAGGGCGGAGATAACGCTGAGAACACCTTGCCCAGAATGTGGGTCCAAGCTCTACGTTATACGAAGTAGAAGAAGCGGGAAGAGATTCATAGGCTGTTCAGGGATGTGGAAGAACAAGTGTAGATTCGGATTGCCTTTGCCCCAACTAGGTGTCTTAACGCTATTAGAAAAGGACTGTAGAGAGTGCGGCTTCCAGCTAATCCAAGTCAAGATGAAAGGAAAGAGACCGATGATATCCTGTCCCAAATGCTTTCAAGCCAAGCGGCAGTCAATGACTAGCTCTGAAAGCGGATAACCCTCATTCTTAGAGCAAGGGATCATTTCATTGCATACAGAACATGAGCGATAGTTACAGCTATCTAATAGCAAATCTTATATTTCATGAGCAAGACCTAGAGTTCGCCATTTTGAGTGAAGAGATGCACCGACTTGGGACAACTTTCACTGCTGCAACAGCTCGTTCTCTTCTTAGGTACGCTCTTCACCGTTTTGATAGGGATCTACGCATCCAATTGGTGCCTACTGACATATTTATCCATTAAAGGTAGAGAGAAAACTCCTCGCCCCCCAAAGATTAAAGATTGGCCGAGGATCTCGATTCACGTTCCTTTATACAACGAGCGCAATGTCGCCTCAAGACTACTCGAAGCTTGCGTGAATCTGGACTATCCAAGAGAAAAGCTTGAGATAATAGTGATTGACGACTCAAACGATGGAACAACCGAAATCGCAAGATCATTCGAAGCACGCTATAAAGATCTAGTGAGAGTTCTACATAGGGAGAAGAGAGACGGGTTCAAGGCTGGAGCGCTCCAACTGGCTTTGAAAGCTTCAAGAGGAGAGTTCATAGCGATTTTCGACGCGGATTATGTACCTAAGCCAAACCTATTGGAGGAAATGATCCCATACCTTTACATCGATGAAAGAGTGGCTTTCGTTCAAGCTAGATGTGGCTACTTGAACCGTGGATCATCTTGGATAACGAAGGCGTACTCTCTAGCGATCGATGGATACTTCTTGATCGATCAAAGGGCGAGATTTGCAGGAAACTTACTCGCCCACTTCAGTGGGACGAACGGTATCTTTAGAAGGAAAGCGATAGAACAGGTTGGTGGATGGCATTCGGACACACTTGTGGAGGACCTGGACCTCTCAGTCCGTCTCCAACTAGCGGGCTGGAAGTACCTATACGCCCCGAACGTTTACTGCTCAGGGGAGATTCCTCCTGTATTCAGTGCTCTGAGGAAACAGCAGTTCAGATGGGCGAAGGGCTTCACAGAATGCTTGAGGAAGTATTGGAAGGCTATAATCTTCCATGGGAATTGGAGTGCTTTCCAGAAGATTGAGGCGGTCCTTCAACTATCAACATACTTCATGTTCGTCATATCAGCCGCTGGCCTAATCCTGATGCCTCTTTACTACCTTTTGTTGCCAATTACATTCCTAATGGGCGACTACTGGAGCACAGTCTTCGCTCCATTAACCTCAGCGTTTTCAGTGGCAATATACTCTGCACCTCTTTTGGTTTACGGTACTGCAGTTTCAGAGTTGCGGAGAGAAACGAACGACACATTCACCAGGCTGTTCTATCTGCTTTATTTGATGGTTGTCGGGTTTGGGATTCTCTTCAGCAACTCGGCAGCCGTCGTTGGAGCATTGATCGGAAGAAGATCGCCTTTCGATAGAACACCCAAGTTCGGCCTCGTAGATAAAGGACTCCACGCGTAGTCGTGACTTCCAAACGATTAAATCTTTTCGTCGATCTTATCCCATCAAGACAAGGAAGTATGTTAGAGTTCTAATGCTTCAGGGTGCTCCAGATGATATCAATACTGTTGCCTACTAGGAACGAACCGCTAGTTCACATCTTATTGGCTAGAATAAGGGAGGCTATGGACGAGATGTCCGAGCCGTACGAGATAGTCGCGGTTGACAAGTCTGATGACGGCACGTACGAACGTCTCAATCAGATGAAGGTAAATGTCATACGACAGAAAAGTGAAGGGCTGGGCGGAGCGCTCTCAGAAGGCTTGAAAGCTGTTCAAGGCGACCTAGCAATTACGATGGACGCAGATCTCAGTCATGATCCGAAGTACATCGCATCGTTCGTCAAGAAGGCCCGCGAGAGCTTTGATATCGTTATAGGTTCGAGAAGGATGCCCGGTGGAGGCATCGTGGGGTGGAGCTGGCGTAGGAAACTGATTTCTTATGGAGGTAACCTCGTCGGGAGAAAGGTCGCCGGCGTCAATATTTCAGACTTGACTTCAGGCTATAGACTATACAAGAGGAAGGTTCTTGAAGAAATCGATCTTGACGAGATAAAGTCTACCGGCTACAGCTTTCAGCTGGAGATTCTAGCTCGATCGATCAAGAAAGGCTTCAAAGTGGGAGCGGTCCCAATAGTTTTCCGCGATAGACTTCAAGGCAGATCGAAGCTCTCAAAGAGACAGTGGTTAGACTTCTTACTTACAGCATTGAGAATCAGGTTCGGTAGACTCGACTGAGCTGATTCGATCTATTTGAACTCCTTTCTCTTATCTAAGACAAATAGTAGCGCAACCGCAGTAAATGCGAGATAAAGCGCATTAATCATATTGAATAGGCCGGTCCCCCAGTCAGGATTGAAGCCGAAGTTGCTGACCGAATAGAATAGCGCAGAACCGAAAGTCGTCACCATCGCTGGAATCGCGATCACCGCCAACCACAGCGCCCACCGTGACATTAGAAAGATCCCGACGCCTGCTATCAAACATGCTCCTGCTATAAAGTAGAGCGGGAAGAGGAAACGTTCGTAAAGAATAGGAAAGGCGACGATATATATGCCCACGAGTATGTAGAACACCGACGAGAACCAGACCCCGAAAGATCTATCCGAACGTTTTGTTTCTTTCGCAGTCATGTACACCACGGGCGGATCAAGAGCTTAACTTACTCTGCTTCAGATTAGATAAATCTGTTGTCCAGCACAGTTATCGAAGGACTATGGTCAGGAAATAGCTTAATTTATCTAGGCCCCAAGACGCTTAGACATATACTTCAAAGTTACGGAGCGTTATTACAAATGAGTTGCCGACAGAAAAACCTGACATTCTACACGTCGAGCGCTCAACCCTTCTCAGGTCGATCGAGGGTATTCGAAGATGCTGACTACGTAGTAATAGGAATCCCTTACGATAAAACGAGCACATATAGGTCTGGATCAAAATTCGGTCCGTCCGCAATCAGGGAAGCGTCTTTGAACATCGAGACCTACAGCTTGAGAACGAACATCGATGTTGAGGACCTGAAGATCTATGATGCTGGTGATTTGAACGTTGCCGACGGCTTGGAGGAGACTCTAAAGCGCATAAAGTTGTCTGTTGAAGATGTAGTGAATTCTCAGAAAATCCCGATACTGATCGGAGGGGAACACACTTTAACTTACGCGGCAGTCCTGGCAATGGAATCAAATATCGGCTTGATAAGCTTAGACGCTCACGCGGACCTTAGAGACGAATACATGGGGTTACGTTTGTCGCATACAACTTTCATGCGGAGAATAGCCGAACGTATAGGACAGAAAAGCATCCTGGAAGTCGGAGTAAGAGCCTTGTGCAAAGAAGAAGTTCAGTACGTCACTGAGAAAGGTATAACGATGATTACAACTCAAAGGCTTCGACAGCTCGGGCCGGAAAACGCCGCAGAAGTTGTTAAAGCTAGGGCGAAAGAGTTCGAAAGGACGTACATCACGATCGACATAGATGTTTTGGATCCCGCCTTCGCCCCGGCTGTGGGAAGCCCTGAGGGAGACGGCATATGCCCAAACATGCTGATAACAATGCTGAACTCGATATGTGATGAAAGAACTGCAGGTATAGACTTGGTCGAGGTGGCTCCGCAGTACGATACTGGGACCACGGCGGCACAAGCCGCGAGGATACTCTTCGAAGCCCTCTGCTCAGTTGAGTATTCTAAGAGAAAATAATCCTTGCCGGGGATAACGTTCACCTATCATACCCGGCTACTAATCGTCGAAAGCTCAGAGTTCTCTTTCAAGTTTTGCTACGAAAAAGCCATTACAATTGTGAAGATGCGGATATAGGCGGCGGCATAAAGTCTGGCCTCGTAGACCCGGTAGACCGAACCTCAGTCCGGTATCGGCCAATTTGAACTCAGGATGTTTCCTGAGAAAACGTTCGATTACAAACTCATTTTCTTCAGTAGTGATACTACAAGTCGCGTACAAGAGCTTTCCCCCTGGCTTGACGTATTTGGCGCAATTCTCTATCATTCTAGCTTGAGCTGTAGCCATTCGATCAATCGTCCTCATATCGACACTCCATTTCATCGCTGGAGATTTCCCGAAGACTCCGGTATTGCTGCATGGAGGGTCTAAGATAACAATATCAGCGGCATTACGGAGAGGCAAGGGTTGTTCAGCATCGGCTATGATTGGTTCTCCTATCTTCACTTTCAATCTTCTCATCTCGCTTTTCCAAAGTTTGATTCGACGCACGGATCTGTCTATGGCTAGAATCCTGCCCTCGTTCCTCATCAGTTGAGCTATATGACTCGTTTTCGATCCCGGAGCGGCGCACAAATCAATAACTGTGTTACCTTGGCTCGGTTCAGCAGCAATCGCGACTAGACAGCTCGAAAGATCTTGGATATGAAATAACCCTTGTACATAGCTCTTAAGGCGTGTTAGAGAATTCTTCTTGACGACATGGTAGACGTGGCGTATATCTCTTAGAGGTTCAAGGTCGACACCCTCTTTAGCTAGCTCAGAAACCAAATCGCTTTCTCTTCCTGCTAGAGTGTTAACCCTGACGTATACGGGTGGGATTTCGTTGTTTGCTAGAAGAAGCCTCAATGCCTCAACTCTGCCGAAAAGTCTGGTGCAGTACTCAACATACCATGGAGGATGAAACGTCTCCAGCGCTATGCGATTCGAACCTTCAGAACCGCTTATAACACCATTGATGTTTGCTGACAGAATTCTTCCGAAAGCAAACTCAACAGGTGACAACTCCTTCCAACCTAGAACATCTCTCCCAGCGCTCAGGAAAACTGCAGCATGATCTATGTTTGATTTGCGAAACTTGGTCCAGTACAAGTATAGTCTAATGAAGTTCTTGACTCCCATTGTGTAGTCTTCTAGCGACATTGGAGACAAGACAGCATTTCCGACTTTGTCTATCACGTTAAGTCTTCTAGTCGTTTCTATGATCATCGCTTGAGCCATTTTCAACGAATCTGTATCTCTAATTCCAAGCTGCTTTGACGTACGTACGAGGCTTGAGCGCTCGCTAAGATTCTCAATTTCCATCCAGCTCAACGACTCGATTGCGAGCGCAACAGCATTCTTGAGCAACGGTTTTCAACTCAGGCGATTTACATCAGCTGATTCGGCTGCATCATAACCATTTTATCAGAGGCGAATAAAAACTAAAGCGTGGATGCCACGTGTCATCCCTGAAACTCGACCAATACCTACAGAAAGATGCTGAAGATCAGCAGAAAAAAGAGCCCAACGAGGAGAAGAGGGGGCTCATATACTTACCCGATACTCCTGACAATCTTCCCTCGTCACTCTTCATAGGAATCGGATATGATGGAGAACGTCGTTCAGCCTTCATCAAGCTGTATGAACCGGAGGGTCAGAAGATCTACTATTGGTATGACAATACGAACCACAAGCCGTACTGCTTCAGCGACCAGCCGGTTGAGAAGCTGAATCAGAACAAGTCTCTAATGACTCATACAGGGCTAGACCGTTTTGAGGTAGTCAGAAGGTACGATGCCCTGAGGGACAAAGAAGTCGAAGTAACGATGATCGTGGCAAGAGATCCTCTCTCGATCGGAGGAAGGCCGACAGGGTGTATCCGGGACATTCTGAAGGCTTGGGAAGCTGACATAAAGTACGTCGAGAACTTCATCTACGACCGTGGATTGAAACCGGGAATGCCGTATCGTATTTCCGACGGGAGATTGGTTGCTGTAGAGTATGAACCTCCTGCCGAGGCGCTGCAAGCTGTCGAAGAATTCCTTAGGAACGAAAATGAAGAGTACAGAGCCTTGGCTCACGAATGGATTCGCCTCCTCGAATGCCCAGTACCGGAATTCAGGAGAGTAGCTCTCGACATAGAGGTTTACTCTCCGATCGCGACGAGGCTTCCTGACCCTAGAGAAGCGGAGCATCCCGTCATATGCGCCACTCTACTCGGGTCTGACGGAAAGATGCGTCTTCTGCTGCTTAAACGTGCAGGGATGGAGCCTGAGGAAGAATTCCCAGAGGTCAGCGTCAAGCCGGAGTACTATGAGAGTGAAGAGACGCTATTGGTTGAGTTATTCAAGGTGTTGCTCGACTATCCGATAGTTGTCACATTCAATGGGGATGATTTTGACTTAAGGTATCTCTGGCATAGAGCTCAACGCTTGGGTTTTAGCATCGACAAAATTCCCGTAGAGATGGGAAGGGAGGTGGCCTCGCTGAAGTATGGCATTCATGTCGATCTGTACAAGTTCTTCTTCAATAGATCGATCCAGGTCTACGCTTTTAGCCAAAGGTATAGAGAAATTACTCTTGACGAGATCGGCGAGTCCCTCATCGGTATAGGTAAGAAAGAGATCGAAGCGCCAGTCTCAGATCTCAATTACAGTGAACTAGCTGCTTACTGTTTCAGGGATGCTGAAATCGCTCTGAAATTGACCAGCTTCGAAGACGACTTGACCATGAAGCTCATGACCGTACTGTCGAGAATCAGCTTTATGGCAATAGAAGATGTCACTCGGCAAGGTGTCTCAGGCTGGATCAGGAGCATGCTATACAATGAGCACAGGAAGCGAAACTACTTGATCCCAAGGCCCGACGATATCTTAGGTCTGAAAGGCATGACGACGACTGAAGCGGTAATCAAAGGTAAGAAGTATAAGGGAGCTATAGTAGTCGAACCCGTCCCCGGTATCCACTTCAATGTAGCAGTACTCGACTTCGCTTCGCTCTATCCTTCTATAATCAAGATCTGGAAACTCGGATACGAGACCATAAGATGCCCTCATGAAGACGAATTGTGCAGGAAAAATAGAGTTCCCGGAACGCCCCATTGGGTATGTAGAAGGAATACGGCTCTCGAGAGTTTGCTGATCGGGTCATTGCGAGATTTAAGAGTCAATTGGTACAAGCCTAGATCTAAAGACGAGAAGCTCTCTCAGTCTCTGAAGAGTTGGTACAACGTTGTTCAAAACGGTTTGAAGGTTATTCTCAACGCCTCCTACGGGGTCTTCGGCGCAGAAAAGTTCGCTTTGTACTGCCCCCCTGTCGCGGAAGCCACGGCTGCGATCGGGAGATACGCGATAACCGAGACGATCGAGAAGGCCAAATCTCTCGGAGTTGACGTATTCTACGGTGATACCGACTCCATATTTCTAGGGAGCCCCAATCCAAGCCAGCTTGAACAACTTGTAGATTGGTCACGCAGCTCCTTGGGTATGGAGCTCGAGGTTGACAAGAACTATAGATATCTGGCTTTGAGTTCGAGAAAGAAGAACTATTTGGGTGTCTATCCTGACGGAAGCGTAGACATCAAAGGTTTGACTGGAAAGAAGAGGCATGTGCCTCAGTTCCTCAAGAAAGCTTTCTACATGATGATCGACACTCTGAGCCAAGTAAAGTCTCAAGGAGAGTTTGAAATCGCTAAAGAGAAGATAAAGGAGATCGTCAAGGACTGCTATCTAAAGCTGAGGAACCGTCAATACCCCCTAGAAGAATTGGCGTTCAGCGTCATGATAAGCCGGTCTCCACAAGGCTACGTCAAGACCACACCTCAACACGTGAAAGCCGCACTCCTCCTTGCCCAGAAAGGCGTCGAGGTTAAACCGGGCGACCTGATAGCTTTCGTCAAGGTCGTCAGCGAGCCGGGCGTTAAACCAGTTCAACTGGCTTCACCGGAAGAGATTGACTGTGCCAAGTACTTGGAGTACATAAGATCCACATTCGAGCAAGTCTTGGACGCACTGGGAATTGAGTTCGAGGAGCTAGTTGGAACGACGAGACTGGAGTCCTACTTTTCGTCAGGTGAAGAGAGCTAGAGCCGGCTGGGTCCACGGCGCATCCGTCCGACTCCACGCAAAGGCTTAAAGGATATTCTAACGAGTATGAGAGCGTTCGCTTAGATTCGACGTTTGGAGAGTTCATCTATGAAGTTTGAGAAAGCCGTTGAAGACGCAGCGGTTGAGCTGATAAGAAGAGCGGTCATCCGGCTGCCAACCGACGTTGAAAAAGCTTTGGTGAAGGCTTCTGCAGAAGAGGAGAGTGAAGCAGGGAAGGTGCAATTGAAGGCGATCTTGGAAAATGTTAGATTGGCGAGAGAAGTCAATGCGCCGATGTGCCAAGACACAGGTTTGCTAGTCTTCTTCCTAAAGGTTGGAGATAGATCGGGATCTGTGTCTGGGTTGTCAAATGCGTTTGTACAGGCAGCTAGAAGGGCTACGTTAGAGGTTCCCCTCCGGCCCAACGCTGTCCATCCTATAACTCGGAAGAATACTGGCGACAACACTGGGTTAGGTATCCCCTATCTGGATTGGGATTTCATCACAGGCGATTTTATCGAAGTAGCTGTTCTACCGAAAGGTGCCGGCTCTGAAAATATGAGTTCAATAGGCATGCTAAATCCTGCGGAAGGTCTCTCGGGTTTGAAGAAGTTTGTCGTTGACACCGTCATCAAGGCTGGTGGAAAGCCTTGTCCTCCTATAATTGTTGGTGTGGGCGTCGGTGGAACAGCCGATGGTGCATTGAAACTGGGGAAGAAGGCTCTGCTCAGGCCGATAGACAAGAGGCATCTAGACCCAGATATCGCTAAGCTTGAGATGGAGCTTCTGGACGCTTTGAATATGACTGGAATAGGCCCGATGGGCCTCGGCGGCAAATTCACAGCCTTGGGTGTCAATGTTGAGTATGCTTATTGCCACACAGCCAGTTTGCCAGTTGGCGTAAATATTCAATGCTGGGCTGGTAGGCGGGCCGCAGCGAGGATTCATCTTGATGGTAGGGTTGAATATCTGTGAGGTGAATAGAATGGCAACTTATAGCCTAAGAACCCCCATCTCCGAGTCTGATGTCCGAAGGCTGAGGATCGGAGATAGCCTCTTCATTTCAGGCGTAATATTTACGGCTAGGGATCAAGCCCACAGGAGGGCTCTTGAGGTTGCTCGGAGAGGCGATTCTGTTCCGTTCAGCCTGAAAGGCATGGCAGTTTTCCACTGCGGCCCAATCGTTCAGAAGAAGAATGGCGATTGGGAGGTAGTTGCCGCAGGTCCTACAACAAGCGCCCGTATGGATTCGATCGAAGGTGAATTTGTCGAAAGGTTTGGAGTTAGGATTGTCGTTGGCAAAGGCGGAATGGGAAACAAGACAGCTGAAGCCATGAAAAGATTCGGCGCTGTATATTCCGACTTTACCGGAGGCGCTGCGGTTCTAGCTGCCAAATCAGTCAAGAAGGTTAGAGGCGTGGAGTGGCTTGACCTCGGTGCTCCTGAAGCGGTCTGGATCTTTGAGGTTGAGAATTTTGGACCATTAACGGTCGCGATAGATAGTCTTGGTCAAAACCTTCACACCCGGATTTCAGCGAGAGTTGAGGAGAATAGGTCGAAAATCTACAGGATGCTTGGAGTATGATCTGAAAGGCACTTTTCAGCATCCTTTGGTTAGGATGTCTCTGAACCGCATAGTAGGCAAACTGATGCGTTCCGCATTCGACTTTACGTGAACCCATTGTGATCGACCTAGGTCGATAGATTGTTGTAGATCATGCTTTATTTACCGACATTATCTTAAGAGTCAGATGTCTACGCGCGATGGAGTTGGTAGATTTGGAAAGTGATGAACTCGTAGGATTGCTTAAGGAACAACTCGCTTTGGAACGCGAGACCATCGCCTCGATGGATAAGCAGGTGAGGAGAACCAAGAACAAGATAATCAAACTTCTGCTTCACGGGATCGTTCTGGACTCAATGAAGCACATCGATATGCTGGAGACTATGATAGACCTGCTCACCGGGTCCGTCGTTCCTGAAGCTGAGAAGGATGAACTAGGAAGAGAACTGAAACGGCATATCCAAATAGAGAAAGATAGCCTCGACCGCTTGGAAGGGGTAATAGGAAAGACGGAAGACAAAGGAGTTAGATTTCTTCTACAGAACATAGCCTCTGACGAGCGGAGGCATCATACAGTTCTGGATCAGATAATCTCGACGCTGGCCGTCGGCGAGAATATAACGGATATGGACTGGTGGGATTCCCTCTACAGATATG
>CAYOZM010000006.1:0-30922 GCA_964408475.1 uncultured Candidatus Bathyarchaeia archaeon
CGAACTCCTTCGCCAGCAGCTAGAATTACCCCTTTCAATCTCTCACTTTTCCAGAACGATACTCGCGAAGCCTCGTATATCAGATTATCGCACTCAATAGCAGTCGGCGTTCTAAAGCGCGGATTCTCTGAACTTTGTTCCCCAAGTATTCCTATAAACCAGCTCACTCAGCGGTCTACGATCTTTCTTCGGCTTCTCAGCAGCATATCCTACCGGAAGAATCGCTTCAACCATATATCCGTCAGGAATCTTCAGTATCTCGCGAATCGCAACAGTCCTCGAAGGCGTATACGTTACCGTCGCCAACCCTTCCTCCTCTATCGCAAGCAGCATATAGCCTATAGAAAGCCATACTGACTGAACAGGGTATACAGCAGTCTTTTGAGAGCAAACAATGATAAGGTGTGGCGCTTCAGTCAAGAACTTCTTGATAGGAGTTATCTTCTTCCCGCTCAACCACTTCTTCATCCATTCAGGCGCTTTCCTGTGAAAGCTTCTTTCGATTTTCTCACACTCTTCACGAATACGCAGTTTGAGGCCAACATGGCTGACTACTATGAACCTCCAAGGCTGTCTATTGGCGCCGGAAGGCGCTTGTCTAGCGACTTCAATAATCCTAATGATCTTTTGAAGCGGTATTTCTTTGGATAGGAACCTCCTAACTGTAACTCTTCTTCTGGCTAGATCGACTATCATGTATTCACCAATCTACTGATCTCATTACTGCCCTTACGCCTTCTTCTCAAGGTCTGATGTAGTTCGGTGACCCTCTTTGACGTAATCCAGCCTCTATGATGCCTGAAACCGCCTTGAAAGCTCTTTGGAACATGTAAGAGTTCGTGTATGATCACCTTCTCCTTTTCTTCTTGAGCAAGGCCATCATATCTTTCGGAAATTACTTCAATGACATAGTGCGCTTTCACTTCAAGGGCTCTCTGCCAAACCCTTGACAAACCGTGAATTCTCGCTATTGTATGCTTAGCTTTCGACCCTTTGCTCCGAAGGCAAAGGACTCGGTCTATCAGCAC
Source organism: uncultured Candidatus Bathyarchaeia archaeon (assembly GCA_964408475.1). Taxonomy (GTDB): domain Archaea; phylum Thermoproteota; class Bathyarchaeia; order 40CM-2-53-6; family CAYOZM01; genus CAYOZM01. The sequence goes on from CAYOZM010000006.1 coordinate 1,029, forward strand.
GTGAGAGAAACCGAGCTTGTAGGTTATCTCTTCGAGAAGACTCTTGACATCTGTAGCAGGGCAGTATCTCATGACCATGAAAGATCCCTGCGGAGCGAACTCAATAAAAGAATTCTTTGAGAATTCATGTCAATTGAGCAGTTGCATTCAGCCCAGTTGGAAATCTCGATTGCAAAGCTTAATTATCTTATTCACGCCAACGTAAAGCGCGAAAGGTGCGGGCATGTCAGAACAGCCGTCGCCGTTACACACCATGGAGGAGCTTCTTACTCTGGAAGAGGAAGCAAAGGTCCTCCGGAGCAAACGGGACAATCTCAACGAGGAAGCTAGAAAATGGGCTGAAAAAAGAGATCTATTGAATGAGAAATTCAAGGGAATGACTGAGGAAATACAAAACCTGAAGAAGAAGAGAGATGCGCTGAACGATGAAGTCAAGAGGCTGAAAGCAAAACGGGACGAAGCTAGAGCGAGAATCGTCGAGAAAAGGAAAGGGCTCGACGAGCTGAAGCGGAAAATCGAGTTTCTCAAGAAGAAAACGTCGACAACCTATCCGGAGGCTAAAGAGGCGATGGAGGCGTTAGACTGGAAGATACAGACCACACCGATGATGGCTAAAGAAGAGAACAAGCTTATATCCCGAATAAAGAAGCTGGAAGCCGAGCTTGCTCTACACAAACAGGCGAGAGATATGGAGACGAGAGCTACGGAGTTGAGAGCTGAGATCGGGGCTCTTAAGATCCAAGCGGACGCAATTCATAGCGAACTATCAAAGTTGGCTGAAGAGAGCGAGGTTTACCACAAGAAGATGATGGAAATCGTCGAAACAGCTTCTAAAGTTAGAAGCGAGGCGCACAACGCCCACAAGAATTATGTTGAGCTCAAGAATAAGGCAGCCGAGGCGCATAAAGAGTACATGGAGCGACTGACTCAAGTTGAGCAGATCGAGTACCGGGCGCGAGTCAAAGAAGGATTAGAGCGCCAAAAGAAAATTGACGAGGTCAAAGCAAAACGTGAAGAGACGGCCTCACAGAAGTTGAAGAGAGGCCAGAAGCTTTCGTTCGAAGAGTTCAAACTCCTTATTGAGCAAGGCAAGGTCTGATCGGTAAAGCTTTTAGTGTTATCCTCAGCATCTTGCTATAGGTTCTTACAAGAGTTATGATGGGTAGAGAACGTTTGGTTCAAGCTAATCTCGCTTTCATAGGTGGAACAGGCTTAGAAGAGTTGCTGAGAGAAGGGAGAGAACTCAAGATAGGCACCCCATTTGGGCCATCGCCCAAGATAACCTTAGGGAAGATAGGTTCTCTGAACGTGGCTTTCCTACCTAGACACGGGGAGGAACATGATGTTCCGCCCCATAGAGTAAACTACAGAGGGAACATTTGGAGCCTCAATAAACTTGGCGTTACTAGAATAATCGCAACTAACGCAGTTGGAGCTGTGAATGAAGAGTACAAACCTGGAGACTTCGTGGTGCCGCGCGACATAATTGACTTCACCAAGATGCGAAGCCAAACATTCTACGATGAAGCGCCTGTGACCCATATAGATGTGACCAATCCGTACTGTCCAGAACTGGTGTCTTTCCTACTAAGAGCCTCGAGAAAGCATACGAAGAGAGTAAGGAAGAACGCAATCTTCGCCTGTATGGAAGGCCCTAGATATGAAACACCTGCTGAAATAAGAATGCTGAGAAAATTGGGGGCAGACATTGTTGGGATGACTGCAGCTCCAGAGACTTTTCTCGCGAGAGAGTTGGAGATGTGTTACGCAACGATATGTTTCGTCTCGAATATGGCTGCTGGAATTCAAGCCAGACTCACCACAGAGGAAGTTATCAAAGTAGCTGGAAAGGTCATGCCCAAATTGAAGCTCATATTGAAAGAGGTTGCCGGCACGATTCCGAGGGAGCGGAGATGCGTTTGCTCACGTGCCCTTCAAGGAGCCAAGATCTAGGTGTGACATGTTGAACCTTCGTGCATTCCTGAAGATCCTAGGCGCCTACCGGCTTTATGAGAAGTGGCTAAGAGGTCAAGTTGAGAAGAAGGATATGCCTCAACATGTCGCGGTTATCCTGGATGGCAATAGAAGATGGGCTAATGAACGTTCACTTCCATATCTGGACGGGCATCTCTACGGCGCGAAGATCGCTGAGGAATTTCTTAACTGGTGTTTAGAACTGGGAATAAAGACAGTTACTGTTTACGTTTTCTCCACGGAGAATTTTCAGAGACCCAAGGAGGAAGTAGAAAGAATACTGCGATTGATAGAGGACGAAGCTAGACGGCTCCGGACTGATGAAAGATTGCATGAGAACAAAGTGAGAGTGAAGACGATAGGAAGAATAGACCTGCTTCCTGAAAGTCTTCGACAGATTCTAAGCGACGTTGAAAAAGAAACAGAGAATTACAACGAACATTACCTGAACATAGCGATAGCCTACGGAGGAAGAGCGGAGATAGTTGACGCTGCTAGAAAGATTGCTGACGACGTAGCTAAGCAGAAACTCTCCTTGAACCGGATAGACGAAGCACTCTTTAAGGATTATTTGTACACAGCATACCTACCAAACCCCTATCCTGATCTGATCATCAGAACATCAGGCGAGGAAAGATTGAGCGGATTTCTGCTTTGGCAGTCTGCATACAGCGAACTCTGTTTCCTCGACGTATACTGGCCCGATTTCAGGAAGATAGATCTGCTGAGGGCTGTTAGAACCTACCAGCAGAGAAGGAGAAGATACGGGCGTTAACTCCGCTGATACCTGACTAGCTTCCAATATTCGGTTTTGCATGTTTGGTGTCAATATCCTTCACTTGAACGATGGATCATTTTCACAAACTGTGTTCATAAGAATCATTGGTCGCAACAGCTAAATCGAGATCCATTGAATTATTTTCGAAATCAAGTCGCATTCGCATCAAAATACATCCTAGAAGGGAAATCGGTGGAAAAGAAAAGATTTGGTTTACATAAAGAGAATTGATCTACGAGGTTTCAAAACTTTCGGAAGAAAGGTCTCGCTGGCTCTCGATAAGGGTCTCACAGTTGTTACAGGACCGAATGGATCAGGCAAGTCAAATGTTATGGACGCGGTCAAGTTCGCCCTAGGCGAATTAAGCCCTAGGGAGCTTAGAGGTTCAACTCTCTCAGATCTTATTCATAAAGGCTCTATACAGCTTGGACAACGATCAGCCTACGTTTCCGTTCAATTCGACAATATGGACAGGCGCCTACCGATAGATTCTGAGTCGGTCACGATCTCACGTGAGTTCCGTCGAGGGGGAGAAGGCGTCTACAGAATTAACGGCAAACGTATCTCAAGAAGACAGTTGACCGATATTCTCTCTTCAGGAGACATTCAAGTCTCTGGGCATAACATTGTGCCTCAACACGCTGTGACAAGGCTGGCTGAGGTTAACTCGGAAGAGAGGAGAAAGATCATAGAAGATATGATAGGGATTGCAGTCTACGACACTAAGAAGAATGAGGCGCAAGTTCAACTTCAGCAAGCAGACCTTAATCTCAGGGTTGCTTCTGCGAGAATCGACGAGGTCCGGATGAGAGTCGAATCGCTAGAACGAGAGAGGAACGACTACCTAAGGTACACTTTCTTGAAGGGCGAAGTGAATCGCCTTCAAGCCCAACTATTGTCAGATCGAATGAGCCGTCTTAAGGCCGAAATTGCCTGCCTGAAAGCTGAGGTCGACACTAGACAACGAGAGGTCGAATCCGTGAAGAAGAGAAGGGAAGAACTCTTAGCGATACGAAGCCAACTCGAAAGCCGGAGGAGAGATTTTGAAGAAAGGACTGTTGATAAAGGGAGTCAGCGGCTCTTTGAGGTTGAGAGGAATATAGGAGACGTAAGCGCCAAGATCGCGAGCATCAAGACTGAGATGGAGTCTGCAGAAGCTAACCTCAGAACGTTGATGAGGCAGAAGGAAGATCTCGCTCAGCACGCTGACCAGTTGAACAGGTCTGTGGAGGAAACCAGAGCGGAGATACGCAAGCACAAAAGCAGACGGGATAGACTCTCAAGCGCCATAGAGGAAAAGATGAAGCTTTACGAAAAGCAGTCAGAAGCCCTTACAGAGACGAGGGAAGAATTAGGCCACAATACAAAGCGGATTGAAGTGATAGAGAGAGAGGCTGATGGGCTGATAAGACGGCTTATTAGGTTCAACGCGCTGATCAAGGGCAGCTCAACTAAGCTAGATCTTCTTTCAAGTCATATTCACACTCTTGAGAATCGAAAAGCAGAGTTCCAATCATTGATAGAAGACATACAGACTAGAACGCAGGAGCTTTCGAAACTTGAGAAGGAGGAGCAGAACCGGCTGGAAGAAATCGAACGTAAACTTTCGGAGTACGCGTCTCTCAAAGAAGCGAGACAGAAAGAGATAATCGATGCGAATGAGGTTGCGAAGAAAGCAAGAGTTTCCATAGTAGAATTCGACACTCAAAGGAAGCTAGCTGAAGGGCTAACAGCGGAACAGAGAGCTCTCTCTAGGATCGAAGAGATGGGAAAGACCGGAGCGATTCGAGGGGTTTTCGGCCGTCTAGAGGATCTGATTCACTTTGAAGAAGAACACCGTAAGGCTGTTGAAGCGGCCTCTGGAGGATGGATGAAAGCCCTTGTAGTTGAAGATATTGACACAGCTGTAGCATGTGTGGAGAGTTTGAAGCGAACCAAACTAGGCAGAATTAAGATAATCCCATTGGTCAGGGTGGCTACAGTTCGTGCGGTGGAAGATTTCGATGAGGCTCCTGGAGTTCTGGGCCGCCTAGTTGACTTTATCGACTGCGATGAGGATCTCGCTCCGGCTGTAAACTTCGTTTTTGGTGACACGGTTCTCGCGAGCAGCCAAAAAGCAGCGTTTCTAGCGTCGTTGAAAAACCTCAGGGCAGTCGTTGTCTCAGGAGATCTATATGAACCCGGAGGTGGGATGGAGAGCGGATACTATAGGGAACCGCTCGACTTGGAATCGTTGATCCCGAAAGATTCTGCTCTAGAGAGCCTTGACAAGACTGTGAGGTCCCTTGAGTCACTAGTCTTGAGAGGAGAATCCGATGTTAGCAGACTTGACTCAGAGTTAGTGAGCCTAAGGGAGAGTCGAGTCGCAAGTCAAAACATGATCGCTTCTATGGAGCGAGAGATGGAAGGAATTGAAGCCAGCCTATCCAGGGGGGAGAAGTCGCTTTCATTCACGATCAAGAGGATCGCTAGTCTCAGTAAAGAAGTCGACAAGGAGAAGTCTTTCCTTTCATCTATTACTACTCAAAAGGCTCTAGTTCAAGAGAAGCTGGCGACGCTGGAGAAAGAGAAGACCTCACTGAAGGTGAGAGCGAAACAGTCCCAGTTGGCTGATGCCGAAGCGAAGTACGCGATTCTGACAAAGGAGCTGAATGAGCTCAATCAAGAACAGATCGCAGTCGAGAGTCGATTTTCAACTTTGGAGTCAACTTTGTCAACGATCACACCCAGCTACGATCAAGCGAGAATCCAGTCAAAGGGTCTAGAGCGCCAACTGGAAAAGACAAAGGCGGACATAGAATCATCAAAATTACGATTGAACGAAGCGAACAAACAGCTGGCTGAACTTCAATCTCAACGGGGGAACCTCTCCTCATCTCTAACTTCGGTGAGAGAGAAGAGAGGAGAATTCGAGGCTGAAATGAAGAAGATAGAGGCTGAATTGAAGAATGTCTTCGATCGATACGAACCGTTGAACGCTGCAATAATGGAACTGAACTCCCGGATCAAGGAGAAAGAACTTCAGGCATCCTATCTCCAAACTGAGCTTCAAACTCTTGGATATACACAGCCATTCGATATCAAGCCTGAGGAAGTTAAGAAAATCGAGTCTACACTCAACATGATCAAGACCGAACTTGAAGGCATAGGGGCGGTGAACCAACTTGCAGCAGTTCAGTATGAAGAGGTTAAGAACAACTACAAGCAGCTGTCAACCCGTATAAATGAGCTGGAGAGAGAGAAGTTCTCAATTCTGAACTTCATGAACGAACTTGAGAAAAAGAAATTCGATACCTTCATGAAGGCCTTTGAATCTGTCAACAAGAATTTCCAGGAGATCTTTAGCAAAATCACGAACGGGGGCTCAGGAAGGCTCCTGCTCGAACGTCCCGAGGATCCATTCAAAGGAGGGGTTGACGTATACCTGAGTTTTCCCGGGAAGGCTGAATTAACCATAGGAAGTGCAAGCGGTGGCGAGAAATCGGTCGCGACTGTCTGCTTTATCCTAGCGCTTCAAGCGATACATCCGATGCCATTCTACATATTCGACGAGATAGACGCGCATCTCGATGCTGTCAACTCACAGAGGCTTGCTGATCTACTTAGAGAGCGATCCCAAGGTTCACAGTTCGTCGTCGTTTCTCTCAAGGATACAACGATATCTCGCGCGAACAAGATATATGGAGTCTACATTCAAGACGGCGTCTCTCAGATGGTTTCTCTCCCCTTGCCGGAGGGACGCTAGATGGCTGAACTGGAAAAACCATTCTGGCTACGTCCCCCATATGTTATACTGTTCGACCTACTTCGTCTACACAGGCTGAAACCATGGGATGTCAATATAACATATCTACTCAACAACTTCCTGGCTGAGATGAAGAAGCAAGGGTACATAGACTTCTCAGCATCCGGAACCGCCCTACTTTCATCAGCTTTCATCCACAGGATGAAGTCCGAACTGGTCCTGAAGATGGAGGAGCCGCCCAAGCCACCTCAACCCAAACCTCAAGAGGTCATCCCGCCGCCTCTCCCTATTCCGATAAGATTCGAATACACATCAACATCTGTTGTAGAAGTCTTGAAGGCGCTTGAAGAAGTGCTCAGAAGTGAGAGGGCTATTCTATCCGCGCAGAAGTCACCTCTGAAGGCGGCTCAAGTGATAGAACAACTTGACGAGTTCCTCACAAATATAGAAGACCACTTAAGCGAATTCTTCTCAATGCTAGTCCAGCTCTCCAAGAAGAGGAGGAACATATCATTTAGAAGGCTGATTAAATCGCTATCTCTCCAAGAGATCGTTAGAGATTTCATTATGATGCTTTTTCTAGTTGGTCAAGGAAAGATACGGATATATCAGGAGGAGGAGTTCGGCGACATAGTCATTAACGTTGTCGAGGCGATCCCTGCTGTCACAACGGACTGAAGAGTCGGTCACTGAAAAAGAGAGGGAGCAAATAGCTCTCATCGAGGCTTCACTGTACGTAACAGGAAGACCTGTTGACGTGAAGGTACTGGGATCGATAGTTCGAATGAGGAGCGAGGAGAGAATCCGTTGCTTGGCCAGAATACTTGCTGAACGATACAAACAGATGAAAAGCGCTATGGAGATCTTAGAGCTTCAAGACGGAAGATTCGTTATGCAACTAAAGCCTGACTACGTTAGAAGCGTCAAGAGACTCGCAACGAGGCAGCTTCTGACGCCTGGTCCCTTAAAGACACTGTCTTTCATCGCCTTCAAGCAACCGGTCACGCAATCTTACACCGTTAGAGTTCGAGGGAACTTGGCATACCAGCATGTCAGGGTCTTAAGAGATATGGGTCTAATATCGGAAGAGAAGCTCGGGAGAACGAAGATACTGCGAACTACACAGACGTTCGCAGACTATTTCAACTTAAGCCACGACATACGATTGATGAAGAAACAGCTCGAGAAACTCTTCGGCGAACTCAGTCTAGTCAAACCTGAGGAGAAGACTCCAGTCATTCGATCTGAAAATATCTAGTTCTCTAGCACGGTAAGGCTTATATTTCCGCAGGGCTTCGAGACTTCTGGCTTTGAGACATCGAGGTGCAAGAGGTCTTGCCAAGAGGACATGGAGATCTCCATAAACGAAAGAAAAGCGGAGGAAGGAGGAGAGCCTACAGAGGGAAGAGAGCCTTCGAGATGGGGGGCGATGCGGCTGAGACTCTGATCGGAGAGAATAAGCTTATAAGGAATAGAGTGAGAGGCGGACGCTCAAAAATTAAGGCTCTAGCTTACAGCTTTGCGAACGTGACAGATCCCTCCACTCAAAAGTCGCAGAAGGTTCAGATAACCAAGGTTGTTAAGAATCCCTCGAATATCGACTATCAAAGGAGAGGCGTAATAACAAAAGGAGCAATAGTCGAGACGCCTTTAGGCCAAGCGAGAGTGACCTCAAGGCCGGGGCATGATGGGGTGGTGAACGCCATTCTCCTTCAGAAATCCTAAGCTTGCAACCTACCGTACATGGCAATTCTTTTCCCAGTTTCATTAATCACTCTCATTACTCTGAACTCTGATTGAAGGGTTGCTCTCACTAAATGATCTTGAATCGAACTCGGAGTATGTCAACTCGGTTTTTATGCTTATCTCATGTAAAAGGGTCTTGTACTGTAACCCTTGCTCCGCGTCGCAAACTGCGCAGGTCAGCTTTTCGTTGAGCGTGCATCTCAGAACATAATAAATAGAAGACTTCGAATCAAACCTACTCTCAGATGACGGTGTAAGGGTTGAAGTGATTTTGAAGCAGCGCGGGAAGATGATCGTTTGGCTTGCGAACGTTGACTCTTCCAAGTCTAGGAGAGAAGGTCGGAAGCTACCTAGGGTTTCGTGCGTTGAGATGCCTAAGCTTGCCGAGCTCGAAGATGCTGCAAGAGCGCTTGGTTTAGAGTCAACTTCGGTGAGCAATACGGCTAGGCCGTCGAAACCTTGGGAGAAGACAGGCTACATAATAGTGGATGGAAAAAGCAGGACAAGGAGTTTCATCCTCAAGTCACTGGTTGAGACGATAAATAGATCGAGGCGAACTAAGCCCAAGGAGAAACACAGTTAAGGATGTTTGAATTCTTGCTGGCAGTAAGCACAGAATTCATTGACGGCGGATTGAGTCCTGTTTCAAGTCTAGAAGAAAACTGAGAACTAAACTCTCCACCTGGTTCCTTCAGCTGTGTCCTCCAAAACCACTCCGATCTTTCTCAAACGATCGCGAATCCTGTCAGAGGTTTTCCAGTCGTCCTTCTTTCTCGCTTCATCTCTAATCTCGACTATAAGGTTGATTAGCTCTGTGGAGATGTCTCTGGATGGTTTCTTACCCTCTCTGCCTTCGAAGATGCCTAGGATCGATCCCATTTGCTTCAATGTCTCCAATATCTCTCGAAGAGTTTTCTCGTTGAATCCTGAAAGGATATACTTTTCAACCTCTTTCGTAAGACTGACCAATGCCGCGATAGCAGCAGGCGTATTGAAATCATCATCCATGGCTTTAATGAATCTCTCCTTATGTTCAGAAACAATTGGGCTAGACTGGCCTTCTCGAACCGTAGTAGCATCTTCGCCTCTCTCTAACAGTGTTTGAACCTTATCATAAGTTGCGTAGAGCTTATCTAGTAGCTCCTTGCTGCTTCGCAGATTTTCCTCGCTAAAATCGATAGGGCTTCTGTAGTGACTAGATGCGAAGAATAGTCTCAATACATCCGGATCGTATCTTCGAAGCGCATCTTTTATTGTAATGAAGTTTCCAAGAGATTTAGACATCTTCTGACCCTTGACGTTGAGTATGCCTGTGTGAATCCAGTACTTCACCAAGGGCTTCTGGCCTGTGGCGGCCTCGGCTTGCGCTATCTCAGCCTCATGGTGAGGAAAGACCAGCTCGACAGCCCCGCCGTGAATATCATATCTCGGGCCGAAGTGAGTGTATGTGATCGCAGTGTCCTCAATATGCCAACCAGGTCTCCCTTTACCCCAAGGGCTATCCCATGCAAGTTCTCCAAGCTTCTGGCTCTTCCATAACGAAAAATCATTGGGGTTCCTCTTTCTCGGGTCAGGCTCGATCCGATGCTTCTTCAATTCATCTGGTTTCTGTCTGGAAAGTCGCCCGTATTCTGGGAATTTCGACATATCATAATACACATCTCCGTCGACTACGTAGGCATACCCTTTCTCAAGTAAAGTATTCACTTGAGCGATTATTTCTGCAATGTATTCAGAGGCCTTCGCGAAGAGATTCACGCTATTGATGCGTAAGGATGCCATGTCCTTATAGAACTCAGCCGTGTATTGTTCAGCCAGCTCCACTGGATTCAGATTTCTTTCCTTGGCTCTGTTTATTATCTTGTCGTCGACGTCTGTAATGTTCATGAGGTAGAAGAGGCTGTAGCCTTTGTATCTCAAGTATCGGGCCATAATGTCGTACGCGATGTAGGTTCTAGCGTGACCTATGTGCGTAAGATCGTAAACAGTAGGGCCGCAGACGAACATGTTCACTCGATTTCCATGAATCGGTTTGAACTCCTCTTCCTCGCTCGACATGGTGTTGTAGACTTTCAAAGGCATTCTTCACACCAATCCATAGTATGAGTTACATCTTTCGTAGATGATCTACCAATAAAAATGTTGTAGGAGTCGTCCCTTCTCTTTCCTGAGGAGTACGGCTTCGTGGCCATGCTAAAGCTTGTAACCGATCTTCCTTAGGAATAGTTTTCTATCATCTATATCTTGATCAGTTTCAATTCCTTTCGACTTGAAACCGTCTACTACGCCTAGGACTCCTCTCCCCAACTCCGTCTCCGCGATAATTACCTCCACCGGGTTCGCAGTTGCACAATATATGCCGCAGACCTCCGGAACAGATTTGATTGCATTAAGAACATTTATCGGATAAGCCTCTTTGAGAACTACTATGAAACAGTGTCCGGCCCCGAGTTGAAATGCGCTTCTAGCTGCGACTTGAACCAGTTCAGGGTCGTTCCCTGCTTTTCGAACCAAGCAAGGTCCTGAAGATTCGCAGAAGGCTAGACCGAATCGAACGCCTGGAACACTACTCACAACAGCCTCATAAAGGTCTTCAACTGACTTGATGAAATGGCTTTGACCGATTATCATATTACATTCTTTAGGAACCTCTATTTTGACTGTCGAGGTTTCCATAGATAATCCCTCGCCTATTAGTAGGTATTGGCACAATAGATTAACCTTACCGAAATTATCAAGCCAACGATCGAACCGTAAAGTCCGAGTGTTTAGCGATAGGCGTCAATGCTAGATCTCTGATCCGGTTGGGGAAACACAAACCTCACATTCTTAGCAGTCTTGAAGGCCAACGATTTGGTACCCGTGAAGGTCTATGGGATTAAACAGATCACATACGCCAAGAGAAGTGCATTTTGAGAATTTAAGAACATACACATTTCTGTGAGCGCATGTTTCCGTCTCGCCGACACGTACACGTTGAATCATTGAGGCGGCCCATCATACTCTGCAACCACAACTGACGCTCAATCAAGCTATTCAGAGTACAAACGCTTAAATTCACAGCGATCGGATGACTAAAAAAGGTAAAAGGATATGGCAAAAGCCTACTCTAACGAAGAAATAGAGGAGATGCTAAACCCGAGGCCGAAGGATTGGACCGCCATTGTCGACGAGCTGAAAGATGAGGCGGATTCGACGCCCTTGATCGCCACGATAGCCTTCTTCACTCTCGGGCTAGCGCTGGGATTCACTATGTCCAAGAAGTGAATTCGGCCCAGGTTTTGGATGCGGAGTCTGCAGTCCAACTCTAATAACGGTGTGAAAGGCGTTCGTATTAAATCGAAAAGATTTGTTCTTGAAATTACCGTCTAGATAGGTTGGTGTGCAGATTGGAGCTATACGAGGCGATAAGGTCGAGACGTAGCATTAGAAGATATAGGCCTGATACAGTTCCAGATCGGGTTATTCAAAAGATCATAGAGGCTGCATCTTGGGCACCGTCCTCGAATAATAGCCAGCCTTGGGAATTCGTGGTTGTAAGAGACAGAGACAAGCTCGAGAGACTATCGAGGATCCACGTATACGCTGACCTGCTCAAAGGTGCTCCCTTGTGCATAGTCGCATGCTCAGACCCGAAGAGGTCGCCAAATCACTGGGTAGAGGACTGCTCTATAGCTGTGGAGAATATGCTCCTTGCCGCTACGGCAGAGGGACTTGGCTCTTGTTGGATCTCCGTCTATAGGCCTAACGATGTAGAACGAGAGAATAGCGTCCGAGAATTGCTATCTATCCCAAAGAGCGTTAGGGTCGTAGCTCTTGTAGGCTTGGGTTATCCTGCTGAGACCCCTCAGCCTCCTGCGAGAAGGAAACTTGAGGAGATTATTCACTACGAGAGATACTGAAAATGGATCTTAGGCGGGTTTCGTCTTTCCGGCGATCGTCGGCTATAAAGGGACCTCGATGAGTAGTCTTTCTAGCAGCTCTTTGTAGCGGTTTCTGATAGTTACCTCGGTCACATTGGCTATCTCAGCTATCTCTCTTTGCGTCTTTCTCTCATTAGTCAAGACAGTTGCGATATACGTTGCTGCAGCGGCTATTCCTGTTGGGCCTCTCCCGCTTGTCAGTTTCATCTGCTTCGCCGTTTCCAAGATCCTTATCGCGATCGCTTCAGCCTTCCCCGATATTATAAGCTTGTTCGAGAATCTTGCGGCATAGTGCCGGCTGGTAGAGGGAGGTACGAACGTCTCCAATTCGCGGACCATGAACCTGTAGCTTCTTCCAATATCCTTCTTATTGAGACTTGATGCGGTCGCTATTTCGTCAAGAGTACGCGGCACACCGCACTGCCTGCAAGACATGTAGATTGCGGCTGCCGTCACATTGTGTATAGATCTGCCTCTGATCAAACGTTTTCTTATGGCCTTCCTATAGATTACTGACGCTGTTTCGAGAATATTCTTAGGAAGATTCAAAGACGATGAAAGTTTACTCAATTCAGAGAGCGCTACAGCCAAGTTCCTCTCTGTAGCATCCGACACTCTAACTCTCCGTTGCCACTTCCTGAGCTTGTACAGCTCCATCCTCTGTGTCAGTGTAAGCCTCTTACTAACCGCTTGTTTGTCTCTCCAGTCAATTATCGTCGACAGACCTTTGTCGTGAATCGTATATGTAAGTGGAGCTCCTACTCGCGTCCTTTTCGCTTTCTGCTCATCATCAAAGGCTCTCCATTCGGGCCTAGAGTCGGTTAATCTCTCGACGATGACACATCCACAATTTGTACAGACTATTTCAGCCGCATCATAGTCTCTCATTAGTCTCGATCCGCCGCATTCCGGGCAAACGCGCGTTTTTCTTCGGATCGGTAGACTATCGTCAGTTTCAGCTTCGGATTCTGACAACGAATCACCTAATCTTCTTGAGCTACATACAGGATCTTTCCAACACAGGTTGAAGGTTCTGGAATCGTTGGTTTCACGGCCATGTAGGGCGCTGATGTTGGACCGAAGATATCGTAGATTACACCTATCTCTTTCAACTTACTATCCAAAACTTGAGAGCCCAGTTTAGGGATCACATCTGACTCCAACTTCAAGATGAGGCTGCGGCTTTTCGATAGGTGTATAATCTTGCCCAGCCTCTTCAAGTCCTCACAGTCACTCCTTCGACGAAGAGTGCAATTAAAAAAGACGATATATAAACTTAGCTTGCACTTTACATCGCTTCTGCGGAAAGAGGTTCATAGCTCTCATGCAGTTTTATTTCGAAGACAAGAGACAACATGGCGTTCAGTTGCGAACTGTTTTTTACCAAGCGGATGCAATGCTTATGAGGAATCTGTAGGTCGAAGATACTGAATGATCAAGGGCATAACACTTCAAAACTTCATGTCATACGAGAATGCGTATATCCCGTTGGAGCGCGGCTTGAATCTAATCTGCGGTCCAAACGGCGCCGGAAAATCATCCATACTTTTGGCTATTTCAGTTGTGCTAGGTCAGACATACACAGAACGAGCTAAGAGATTGAGCGACTTGATAAGGCGTGGTACCGACCAGGCAAGAATATCGCTGCTGATCGATAATTCGCCAAGAGATGGGCGTAGACCTTTTTCTCAGTATCATACAGACATGGTGGCTATCTCGAGGATACTGAAGAAGAATGGAGATTACCCATATGAACTTCAAGGTAAGCCGGTATCGAAGACAACCATTACTGAAGTCTTCACTAGATTCGGATTGAACCCAGACAACCTTTTGATAATCATGCATCAATTGATGGTAGGAAAGTTCGGTTCAATCAATCCAATCGAAAAGTTGCAGATGCTGGAGGAAGCAGTTGGATTTCAATCCTATAGAAGAGATGTAGTGGATGCTTTTCAAAGGCTTCAGAAAGCCGTCGGCGAGGAGGAGTCCTTAGCGTCTGTCCTCGAGTCCACGAAAGAGACTTACGACTATTGGAAGAGGGAGTATGAGAAGTATCTTCGGAAGAAGGAGCTCGAGTCAAAACTTAGAGGACTTCAGAGTGAACTATTGTGGGCGAGGATAGAGAAAAGGGAGAACGCTCTTCTGAAACTCAAATCCAAGATCGAATCTAGAAAGAAGGCGATTGAGTCTATTGACAACAAATTTGGGAAAGCACGAGAAAGCGCAGACAAGCGTCAGGCGAAATTCGAAGATGTGCGGAAGAAGATTCTGCAGCTGGACGACTTAAGGCTTGAAGTCGCTAGAAACGAGACCTGCCACAGTATGAACTCCAAATGGGCTCGGCAAGTGGTTGAGGAGAACCGGAAGCAGATGAATGAGGTTAAGGAGAAGCTTTCCCAAATCTCTCGTTTGAATCTGAAAGAAGATACTCACTACGAGCACTTTGCAGGCTTCTTTAGGGACCGGGTAAAGCGGCTGGAGGAGAAGAAGAGTGAGAATGAGAAGCTAATGGAGAAGTCCTCGAAGGAGATGAGTAGGGCTCAAGAGGAGCTTCTTTCGCTGAACAGGCAGATTTTAGAGTTGAATTCGCAACTTGAAGTTGAACTGTCTAAGCTGATTGATGCCCGAGTTGAACTTGAGGTCCTCTCTTTCAAGAAGACGCTTTTGACGGAAGAACTTAATGACCTTGAGGTCCAGCGAAGAATAGGTGAGGAGGAAATCGCTCCTCTAATCGCTGAAGCTAAGAAGTTCGGGCCTGGAATGGCGACGGTAAGGAAGATCTTTGACATTATGCTGAACATCAGCGCTATAGAGGAGCAACTGAAGCCCCTAGCGCTCGTCAGTGAAGACGTTGAGAAGATGTACTCTTCATACACAAACATCCTCCATGACTTGAAGGAGAAGGCCGACACCGTTACAAAGAATAGGAAGGAGATACTGCTCGAATTGAACAAACGCCTCGAAACTTGGAGAGAGATCGTCAATAAGTTTCTGGACGAATTGAACACTAGATATAACTCAATTCTAGGGGAAGTCGGTGCGAAAGGAATAGTCAGGTTGGCGGAGGCCAAGGAAATAGAGAAAGCGGGGATCGAGTTACTTGTCGGCTTTAGAGGGAGTAAGCCCACTCCGCTGGACTCTCTGACTCAAAGCGGTGGGGAGAGAAGTGTAGCGCTCATGGCTTTTCTCCTCGCTCTTCAACAATACATGACTTCGCCATTTAGAGCGATAGATGAGTTTGACGTTCATATGGATCCGAAGAACCGCGAGGTAATTTCAAGTCTAATCGTTTCGAGTTCTAAGAAGATGGAGGGCGAACAATATGTCGCAATTACTCCTGGGCAGGTCACTCCCGATGAGAACGTACATGTCATTATCGTTCAAAACATAGACGGGTCCTCTGTTGTAAGTGAGCTGAAGTAGCCTATGGAGAATAAGCATAAACCTGAAAGGGTTCACCTCTCCGCTGGACGGAGAGAGCTGTTAGACATAGTGAAGACATGCCGAGCGGTCGAGAACAGAGAGTTTAACCCTTTTCTCCTCGATGTTCGTCGTGCTATCGAGATCTTGAGGCAGTACTTCCCCTATTGGAAAGATCTCGACGACTACTGTTTAGATGCACAAACGCTGAACGAACTCTCAAAGGTGATTAAACTACAGAATACTCAGTTGAGATTTCAATCCAGTTCTCTGTATGCTGATCCAGAGTTTCTGGAACGTAAATTCGAGCGGCTGTCGGTGAAGAGGCTGGCTGAGATCTTCGTAAAATGTTGGCATCCAACTGTGGAACTTGAACAACTTACATTGACGGCGGTTGAGGAAGCTCTGGAATACTGGAGAAATCTGCTTCCAGTAGAGGAACGATTTAGACGTCTGCAACTCGGGCGCTCCTCTCAGCCTCAAGCATTAGAGATGGCTGAGGCTTTGCGGTTGGGAGTCACTTCGACAGAGGGCTTCATGAAGATGTTGGATAAGGTGTGGAGTGAGATGAAGAAAGAATATTCGAAGAGTGGAGAAGTGGATTACTGGGAATTCACACTTAGAGACAGTTACAGTGAGACTTTACGTAGAGCATATCTCATCAGCTTTCTGCTAACCTATAGGTATGCTCGAATGCTGTTGAAGAAGAATGGTAGAATGTTGCTTGAACCTTATGAAACTCAAAGGGTTGAAGATCGCCAATTGGTGAGTTTTCCAATTTCTATTGGGATGGAAAGGTGGAAAGAATGGAAACAGAAAGCGTAGGCAAACGTTTCTACGCTGACAAGTTAAAGCAAGCTGCTCATCTGCTTCTATTCAAAAGAGGTAAGATGCCGGGAGCGAAGGATTGGGAGCTGAAGATGAAGCTTGGAAGAAACTATGAAGAGGTTATGAATCAACTGAACGTAGTTCTCGGCGATTTAGACCTTGAAGTCAGAAAGATCATTGAGGAGTCTGTTAGCGGTCCGATGGGTTTTCCGTCAACAGGCCGTGGCGAAACTGAAGCCCGTTTCCTCGTGGGATTGAAGGGAAGCCTGACTCTCAGGGAAGCGAGGATGTGCGGTTGGAGAATAGACAATCTGTCCGCATTATCAGTGGCCATTTCCTACTTGATATCGAAACAAGGCAAAGCTCCTAGGAAGGATGTTGAGAAGCTTCTAGCGTACAAATTCGGAAGATGGAGAGCGATGACTCTAGTTGACGTATTCATCAGAAGCGGATACTTGAATGAAGATGAGACAGGCCTACTTTCTTTGGGCTGGAGGACAAGAGCTGAGGTTGATTTGAAGAGCCTTATGACGCTTGTGCTGGAAGCTAGACCTTCTTAACGGTATCCAAGAACTTCCTCGCATACTCTTTGGACGTGACGAACTTCAGGTACGTCCTATCCTTGATATGTTTGAAAGATTCGCTTAGCTCGATCTGCTGAGCAAAATGGTCGTGAACCTTACTTCTGCTTAACGCTGCAAGAACTCTACCTTGGAAGAAGCTTTCTAGATTCAAACCCTTGCAGACAGGGCAGTTGCAGCCTAAGCGTTTGCCGCGTATTGCTGATAACTCTTTACGTTTAAAGACTCCCCAGCCAACTCTATCGAAGAGGTTTATCTTGTCCTTGGTTAATGGTTCAGGTGGAGGCGGTACAACCCATCTGGAGAAGCTGTCAACCGCGAAGTATGGAAGCATCATGCCTTCTGAGCAAGTTAACATTCTCCTAGCGAATTTTATCTTGGGAGGAACTTGAAAGGCGTGGATCCAAAGCTTCGGGGTGCTCTTCTTCAAATCCTCAAGGGATCGAAGACTGTGATAATAGAACCCGCCTCGCATATCTACGCCTAGGCAGGATATTCCACGTTTCATAAGAGGTTGGAGGTATCTTTCGAAGTCTTGCCTATTCTCGGTTGCCGATATTACAGGCATGAGAGGCTTTTCTATTCCCCTCTCTTCTCTCCATCTACGAGCAAAATTGAAGAGAGAAGAGAAGTCTTCTGCAGATATACCCTTGGATTGTTGAACAGTGACTAAGTCAAAATCCGAGAAATACTGTAGATCTAGAATTGTTCTCAAATCCTCGGTCCTATCTATCCCAGCTTCACCTCGAAAACAAAGGAACATTATGCGAACGAATTCTTCCGCGCCAGCTGTTTCTCTAGAGAGTCTTCTAGCAAATTCCTTAAGCGACTGGTCCTCAGTCAACAGCTTCTTCAGCGTATTTGGAAACATCAATTTTGCGGAGACGATAACTTCGCTCGGTAGAAGACCTTTGAGGTCGATGAGTCTCGAAGCATTCAACTCGCTTGTGGTAGCAAACTTGTTCGGTAGAGTTGATTTCACTTTGCCGATTTCAAGTCTACCGCAACTAGCTGAAGTCTTCTCATCAAAACTTTGATCCTTAATCGTCAGCTCAACCATTGAAGATTCCCTTCCTTGCAAGACTCGTCCTATGGGAAACCGGCTGGACCTATCACGGGTAATATCAGATGCGCCCACAAATAGTGTTTGCTCTTAGTTCAAGCGACTACGGCTGGCAAGACCGCTCAATCACGTTCGCTTTTATCAGAATGTAAAATTAAGGCTCAAGCGGCTCAGTTTAGCACGTGGCCTGTCTCCTTTGTCGCGACCAGACCGGGCGCACTACGCTCAAGCTCTTTTCCGAATTCAGCGGATCTGAGTTCAGACACGAACTGTTTGACAGAATTCCTTTCAAGGCGTTTTTTCGGAATGAGGAAATCATACTTCTCATCCGCTACTTTAATGAAGTCCAGCCCGTAGATTTCAGCTGCGGTCCTGATCCCGAAACCGACATCCGCTTTACCGTTTAGAACAGCTAAAGCCACGGCTGAATGTGATTTGGCTTCGATTCGATATCCTCTTATTCTATTTGTCAGCTGTGGAAGACTCAGTCCCCTCGCTTCGGCGATCTTGCGAAGGTTGAGGTCGATCAATAATCTTGTTCCAGATCCTAGATTGCGATTTATAAAAGATATGTCGTCTCGTAGAAGGTCTTGAAACGCCGTGACCCGTTTTGGGTTTCCTTTAGCTACAATGAAACCTTGCTCTCGATTGTAGCCTCTGATCAAAGTAGCTGAGTCAGACATGCTATATTGATGGAGGTATGGAAGGTTGTACTCTCCTCTCGATTCGTCTAACAAGTGAACCCCGGCTACGTCCGCCTCTCCTCTCTTAACCGCTTGTAATCCTCCCATCGATCCGATATTGATTATCTTGAAAGAGAGTCCTGGAATGCGTCTTTTGAGACGGCTTAATAGAATATCGAGACCTATGCAATGGCTTCCTATGAAGACCAGGTCAGCGGATCTGAAGCTAGGGCTGAAGAGTTCCACGCGAACGGTCTCCCCTTCTTCAATAAACTCTTGATTTTGAGGGATATCTATGAAGCCGTCTGCAAGGGCGAGTGAAGTTATAGCTCCTGAACCTGAAACTACTGGGTAAACAAGGTTTCTTCCCAATTCATCCTTAACGATGTGAACTGGAAGAAACTCACGCCTGCCTTTGGCTGAGAAGATCTTTGACGCTACCCTTCCTTCAAGCCAAGTCGCACTTTCGATTGCTCGACCCGCCATCCTTGAAATGATTGGTTTCACTATCACATTGAACATCATAAGCGCGGATGTTGGATAGCCGGGGAGGCCGAAGAGAGGCTTTCCTTCTACCATGGCGATGATCAAAGGTTTCCCTGGTTTCACGGATAGACCGTGAACGATTATTCCGGGTCCGCTAAAGCCCCCTAGGATTCTGTATAGGATGTCCCCTGCTCCTGCGGAGGTGCTGCCTGACGTCAGGATTACGTCAGAGATTGATAAGGCTTGTTGGATCTTAGCTTTCATTTCTTCAGGGTTATCTGAACAGATGCCAAGTGGAATAGGTTCGCATCCGCTTTCAAGGACTGCGCCTGCCAGGGTCTTGGAGTTGATGTCATAGATCTTGCCGTAGTCCAGCTTCTGTCCAGCTGGAATCAATTCATTTCCGGTCGAGATGATAGCTATCTTGGGCTTTCTGTATACGCTGAGTCTGCTCTTTCCTAGGGCTGCCAGCAAGCCGATGTCTCTTGAAGTAATCTCTTCTCCAGTGCGCAGAACTACCTCTCCAGCCATTATGTCGGTTCCGGCGCCCATTACATTCTCTCCAGGCGCAACCGACTTGAAGACTGAGACTACATCGTCTTTCTGGTCGGTTTGTTCAACCATCACGATTGCGTCTGCACCCTTCGGAACAGGTGCGCCTGTTGCGATTTCGAGAGCCTCTCCTCTTCTGACGTCGATCTCTGGTTTCTCGCCAGCCTCTACTTTTCCGACAATTTTTAATTTTACCGGCTTGTCTTCTTGCGCCGAGAACGTGTCTTCAGCTATAACTGCAAACCCATCCATGGTTGCTCTATCGAAGCCCGGTACATCAACCACTGAAACTACATCTTCACTTAACACTCGTCCAAGCGATTTTTCGACGTTAATCTCTTCTCTTCCAACGTGCTTCACGACATAGTTCTCTTCGAGTTTCTTTGAAGCGTCCTCTACGCTTAGCAGCTTTCTGAAGACTTTTCTCTCAGTCATCTCTCTTAGCCCTCCTCTACTGGGCGTAGAAGCGAAACTTCAACCTCTTCGCCAGCTTCATACCCTTCAACATCTTCCGGAATGACGAGCATGCCGTTCGCCTTCGTCATACTTGTAAGGATGCCCGAACCAGTAAGCCTAATCGGCCCAACCAACAGCTGGCCCCTAGATCTTCTAACCTGTACTCGATTGAAAGTTCGGAATCCTTGGACCGACGCGATTCTTCTAGTCAATCTACCCCTAATCTTCGGGGTCAACTCTTCCTGAGCTTGCATCAATCTTGAGATCAAAGGCTTAGCGAAAACTTCAAACGCGATCATAGCTGCGACCGGATTTCCAGGCAGCAATATCACCGGCTTCCGGTTTACGACTCCAAGACCTGTCGGCATTCCAGGCCGCATCGATATACCGTGGACGAGCATCCCTGGTTTTCCGATTGAGTTAACGACCTCTGGAACTAGATCTTTAACTCCTACAGAGGTGCCTCCCGTTAGAACCACGACATCAGTCTCAGCTAGGCTCTCTTTCATCTTTCTCCTTATGTCTTCGATTCGATCCTTCACTATTCCTCTATCGATGCCGCGGCCTCCTGCTTCTCTGATCATTGATAGAAGGATGGGCCTGTTGATATCAACCGTTCTCTCCTCTCTTGCCTCTTCCACTGTCTCAACAAGCTCGTCTCCAGTTGAGAGGAGCGCGACTTTTGGCTTCTTCACAACATTGACTGATGTTTTTCCCAGCATCGTCAAGATGCCTACGTCTTGAGGTCTGATTCTCAACCCTTTCTTTAGTACTATTTCACCTACGTTAACGTCTTCACCTTTCCTTGTCACATTTTCGCCGGGTGTTACTGGAGTCCATATTTCAATACGATGAGAGTCGATTATCTTTGTATATTCGAGCATTACGACGGCATCGGCGTCTTTCGGTAAAGCTGCTCCTGTGGCTATCTTTGCAGCTTCTCCTCTCTTGACCTCGAAGTCAGGTTTGTTCCCGACATCTATTTCACTGATTAAAGTTAGGACTGAGGGATTTGTACTGGAAGCTCCGAACGTGTCTTCTGCGTGAACAGCGTATCCGTCTACAGCGCTCTTATTGAACGGTGGAACATCGACCTGAGATTTCACATCCTCACCAAGAACCCGACCCAAAGCCTCTAGTGCTGGAACAGGCTCGACTGCAGGTTTTTTGAAAGAAATCGCGCTGAAGAATCTTTGTTTTGCCTCTTCGACTGTTATTGTGCTCTTGAAGCCTCTCATCTTCACTTCCGGCAACGTGAACTCCTCTAATCAGAGGGCTAGAATGAGTTCGATGCTCAGAATCTCCGATATTAACGTTTATTCTTGCTTTGAAGAGTGTGTAGCAGCTTGCTTGCTTGGACCCTAAAACTGCCTCGTCCATACCGCTTGTCGCGTAGAGACCAATCTTTGCGGTGGCGGGTAGTGGAGATACTTCACCGGAGGCGGGTAGTACAGGTACTCGACGAGTGGGGGCTGGTAAAGGTAGCGTTGAGGCGGAGGCCGATACGTACACTCCTGCGGGGGCGGGTAGTAGATGTAGTCAGGGGGCGGTTGGTAGACGTAACGTTGAGGTGGCTGCGGCATATAGTACTCTTGAGGCGGAGGCTGGTAAACGCATCTAACAGGCGGCGGCTGGTAGAAGTGTTCTTGGGGGGGCGGATAGCAAGCGACTAGTCTTCCACCTCGTTGATAGCGGTACATGAACTCGTCCACTGCCATCAAAAACACCAAGAATGGTTAATTAACTGATTATAAAGATAAGAATTTCGTTCCTTGCTGTTTCTTACGTTGAAAAGGTAGTTTTGGGGAGAGTGCGTGGAACTATGAGATATATTGCCTTCAAAGCCTAGCGTAGGTGTTAAAAGGTAGTTGCGGAAAATCTGAGGAAGGAGGATGATGCTTTTGGAGGCTGCTCAAGTAACTTTCGATGAATTCAAGAAGTTGGATATGCGCGTTGGTACGGTTGTTACCGTGGAACATGTCAAGAGGACCGAGAGGCTCTACAAGATCCAAGTCGACCTTGGTGAGCTAGGAATCCGCCAAACCGTATCCAGCCTAGTAGGATACTACACACCGGAGGAGTTGAAAGGAAAGAAGATAGTCTACTTGGTCAATTTGAAGCCGGCTAGGTTCTCGGGTGAGTTGTCTGAAGGTATGCTGCTGGCTGCTGAGAAAGGCGAAAAGTTGGCGTTACTCTGTGTTGATCGGGAGATAGAGAATGGCGCTAGAGTAACTTGAAAGATTGAGGTTGCCTGTATAACCCTTAAGTGGGTAAGTGCCTTCATATTCACTGTTTAGAAGAATCCTCACGCTTGGTGTATAGATTGCCGAAGAAAGGTCCTACTGAACAAGACGTTCTCAAATTGGTTATGAATAGCGGTGAAGAAGGCATACTCCAGTCTGAACTCTGGAAGAAGATGAAAGCCGACAGTCGGGAAGGTTCTCGAGCTATACTCAGGCTTGAGCGGAAGAGGTTGATAGAGAGGAAGAAGGAGCTTTCGGAGGGAAGATGGACCTACAGAGTGTTCGCTAGGCGAAAGTTCTCAACAGTCGATTCTATCGCGCCTATTCCATGCGCATTCTGCGATATTGAACAGAGGTGCGGGCATACCGCATTGATCAATCCGAGTAGGTGCGACAAGCTAACGGAATGGTTGATAAAGACAGCCGGCGAACAGGCTGGTGCAGCGTAGCGATTGTCAGAGAGATGGAAGAAAGAGAGGCAGCGAGACCAATACTATAGAATGGCGAAAGCGAAAGGCTACAGAAGTAGAGCTGCCTACAAGCTTCTTGAAGCGATCAAGAGGTTCAAGTTCATATCGAATGGCGATATGGTAATAGATTTAGGAGCAGCACCCGGCGGCTGGCTTCAAGTTGCAAGGGAAACGGTCGGTGAAAAAGGGCGGGTTATAGGAATAGATATCGAGCCAATCGCTGCTCTGCTATACAAGAATGTCGTTACGATTCGTTCAGACATATCGAACGACTCTGATATCGTCAACCTCCTCGAAGATGTCAAAGGCAAGGTGAACGCGGTTTTATCGGATGTTTCGCCGAATATCTCAGGCTCTTGGGATATAGATCACGCACGCCAGATATACTTGACGAGAAAAGGTCTTGAAATAGCGAAGAAGATTCTCATTCGCAACGGAAACTTCTTCGTTAAGCTCTTTCATGGACCAGAACTCAAAGACTTTGAGAATGAAGTTAAAAGATCTTTCAGGCATGTTAGATTTGTAAAACCTAAAGCCAGCAAGGCAAAGAGCTCTGAGATCTACCTTCTAGCCACCGGCTTCTTAGGCTGAGGTCTATGGTCGGGAAGATACTTCTCACAGGAAGACCAGGCGTCGGAAAGACCACGCTTCTTATCGAGACAATCAGAGAGCTTGAGGGCAGAGGGCTAAAGGTTGGAGGGATGGTCAGCCAAGAGGTTAGAAGCGGAAGCGTAAGAGTAGGCTTCGAGATAATCGATCTGGTATCCCTCCAGAAAGGATGGCTCGCTCACGTAGAGCAACCGGCGGGCCCGCAAATAGGAAAGTATCGAGTTAACCTTAGGGATCTCGTAGAAATAGGAGTAAACGCAATAAGCCGCGCCATTGCTGATCCAACTATCTCAGTCATAGCCATAGACGAGCTAGGTCCGATGGAGCTAAGTAGCCAAGAATTCAAAGCAGCTGTTGAAAAAGCCATTGAAGTGGGAAAACCTCTTATCGGAACGATTCATTACAAAGCGAGATCGACGCTGATAGACCGAATCAGATCGAGACCCGACGTTAGGATCCTGGAGGTCACCCCTGACAAGAGGTCATATGTAAAAACAACAATCCTCAACGAGCTTCTTCAAGCCTAGAAACCATTGACGAGCAGTATAATTCTTGGAGCTTGTCTTCAAACGCGAAGAAGATGCAATTCGATTGATCTATGACAGTCTTGCCTACAAGTTCGATGCTTCGATAGACGCGTCAATAGTCAAGGCTCTTGAAGGGCTAGGAGAGGGACGAGTCAATGCAGCGATAATGCTCCATGTCGAGAACAGAAGTGAAAAAGAGGTAATAGCCTACTTAACAGACGTACTAGTGAAAGATCGCGGCCTAGCAAAACGCACTTTGAACTTCCTAAAGAACCCCATTATTTCGTTCATAGGCCTTCTGTTATCCTGCTGGTAGGAGACTGATTGCAGTGATTCTTAAACACAGAGACCCAATCGAACGGAAGAAGGTCGTACAAAAGCTGTATACAACGCAATTATGCCCCTCGAATCTTGAGCTCGCAACTTCTGTGTGGTCCAGTCTAACTACCTTGGGTGCTAGGCTAAGTGACCTCACAAAGTAGAAAAGGTTAGTCGTCATAGTTATTCCTAGAATGAGTCGATGAGAGCGAGCGAGACATGAAAGTAGCGGGTTTAGACGATGCCGGGCGCGGACCAATAATAGGACCGCTGATAATCGCTGGTGTACTGATCGATGATTCTAGAATTCCAGAACTGGTTTCTCTAGGGGTTAAGGACTCTAAGCTTCTATCTCCCAGTGCTAGAAAACGTTTCGAGGATAAGATAAAGCAAACAGTGGAACGATACGACTATGTTGAGCTCTCGCCTGACCAGATAGATCTAGTTGCCCACAAAGCGAAGAAATTACAGAGGTTGAACTTTCTCGAGGCGAAGGCGATGGCCGAGGTGATATCAAGACTTAAGCCCGATATCGCTTATGTAGACGCCTCCGATGTTATAGCTGAGAGGTTCGCAAAACACATACTTGAAAACCTGTCCTTCCAGGTAAAAATAATATCTGAGCATCATGCCGATAGTAGATATCCCGTGGTTTCAGCAGCCTCTATTCTAGCGAAGGTTCGTAGAGACGAGGAGGTTGCGCTCCTTCGAGCGAAATATGGAGATTTCGGGTCAGGCTATGTTACAGACCCGAAGACGATAACGTTCTTGGAGAATTGGATCGGACAGCATGGCTCCCCCCCTCCGATTGTTAGGCGGTCTTGGAAAACCCTTAAGAAATTGCACAGGAATAGTAGCCAAACGACTCTCTAGATTTGAGATCCAAGTTCTTCTGGAACGCCGAATCCGATGACTATCAAGGAATGAAATTCCCTCACCAATTGGCTCACATACGGCTTGTAAAGGTACGGAACCTCCTCATCCTTTTCAAACTGTTCAAACGGTAAGGTCGTCAACTCAAGCATTTTCTTGACCGTGAATTCATCGAGTTTGCTTCCCGAGACGACGTAGATAGACTTTCCAAGATCCATCCTCCTAAGTATTAGGAAGGGCAGACGGATCTTCTTATGGAACTCTTTGGGAACGATCCTTGCGAGTTCCACCAGTTCCTCCTTCTTGAACGGGATTCGGCTTCCATCTATAGCTTCCACATGAGGGTCATCCTCTATTAGCAGTTTTTCGAGGGTCTTTCTCTCGCGTGGAAGATGAGTGTTAAGTTTCCTTATCTCTTCCTTCAGAACAGTGTCGAAAACTCTCTCCAAACGATCTTGCGACACGAAAGATCTATTTCTCCTTGAATCTCGCTGACACCATAGCGTGATCCTTATCAAAAGGCTCCAATCGGACATTATCTTGAATCTCAAATCCCCGTTTCCTTAAGATTTCAACCTCTTGCCTGAAGATTCTAGACGGCGACACGGTAACATCTATACTCCTTGATTTCACAGCCAGTACCGCTCCTCCTCCAGACCTCAAGTAGATGTCAGCATTATCAGCTAGGACTCTCGCTTGTTCCGGTTGAGCAATATCGCAGTAGATAGAGTCTACATCTCCCACGATCGAGCGATACTTCTCCGGGAACCTAGCGTCCGCCAGTATTGGGTAGACATTACGTCTATTCTCGCATACGTTATCCACAAGTTCTCTAATGGCTCTCTGAGCAAACTCGACGCAATATACGATGCCTTTCTCACCAACTATGTCAGAGACATGACTCGCCGTCGTTCCGCTCGCTGCACCCAAGTAGAGAATCTTCCTCCCAAGGGCTATTGGAAGGAAATCAAGAGTTTTCAGTATGGCTGCGGCTAGCTTGCTTCTATAGGGATCCCAAATCCTGTATTCCGTCTTCCCTATCTTTACGAGTCTTTCGCCGTAAACAGTATTTCCAGGGCTCAGATTCTTCGTCGATAGCCTCTTGACTCCGTCTTCAAGAGTTATCCAGTAGACGCCTTCGAACTTCTCATGAGCTCTAGCCTCTTCTTTTCTCATGCCCCATCCTCGCTGGAGGGAGCTTATACTTCTCTCTTATCTCCTCGAATTTCTTCTCCAAGTCCTTTCTAAGGTTATCCCCCATGAACTCGCCTCCGAAAGCGTCGATCCTCGCTGCAATCGCGAGTTTGCCAGAAAGTGCTCTTGCAACTTTTCCTCTCTGCCAGCGAGGAGCCTGATGGATTGCTGCGTGTTGAAAGATTATTCCATGCTTCGGGGGCCTAGCACCAGTCTTCAAGGCTCTGAATAGAGCTTTCTCAGCCCCTAGCACTTGGAGTGTACTCGCAGGCATCTTGGCTGAGTTTTCGAGCCCCCCCGCAATAGAGATCAGTCTAGCTGCAAGGACTGGTCCGAGGATCGCACTCATGTTTGGGGCTACCTGTTTCATAACCGAGTCGACGTACTCTTCAGCTTTCTCTCTGAACTTGAAGAGTTCTAATACATCTCTGCAGAAAGACCGTACCCAATTCAGATCTTCATCGCTTATCTCAGCGCCTTTCGATCTACTCGCGGCCTCAGCCACCGCTCTTATCTTATCTTTGGGGAGCCCCTCCTTCTCCAAGTTTTCTTCCGTGAAGCTTCTTCTGTTGCCGAGATCTGCTACAACTCTACAGTACGTCTCGTGCTTGTCGATCAGCCTGTCTAGCTCAGGGAGATGTAGCCCATACCATTCGCGTACCCGGCCTGCGAAGAGGTTTAAAGTCTTATCCAAATCATCTACTGCCCTTACAGCTTGTACAGCCAACAGGTCCCGTTTGGCGACGGCTACCGTTATAGCCATCCTTGCCAATTGCACCGTGACGTCTCTGAGGAACTCGCTGAACTTTTCTTTGTCTTTGAAGATCTTCAGCTCGACGGCTATAGTTGGAAGCCTCGGCCTAAACTTCTCAACTATCTTTGAAGGTCTCTCAACTTCGACTTCGAAACCTACTTTGTCTCTGACCGCTCTAGCGATGGTCTCATTCTCAAAAACGAAGGTATCATAATCCTTCTTCTTCAACGTTTTCAAGAGGCTTGAAAATTCTTCTATAATCTCCCCAGATTGGACTCTATTCAGTTTATCTGCTGCTTTAACCGGATCTGGTCCGAATATGACTTTGTCTACAACCTTCCCAGTCTTGCTTAGAGCGAAGATGCCTAGAGGGGAATCTACAATATACGATTTCATTCTTCTCACCTCGAGCCAATCATCAACCCCATGGTAATGGGGCTTCAGCGACCATTAACATTAATTTCCCAATGCACAATAAAGGTTTCCTTTGATCGGTGTAGCTGCAATTGAACCCTGATCTTTCCGTTGATATTGCTGGATTAAAGTTGAGGAACCCGACCATGCTAGCTTCAGGTGTTCTAGGGATCTCTGGGAAAACTCTGAAGCGAGTAGCTGATTCAGGGGCCGGCGCCGTAGTTACGAAGTCTTGCGGGCTGGACGTGAGGGAGGGGTTCCCTAACCCGACAGTGGTTGAGGTTCCGTGTGGCCTGCTAAATGCATTCGGTCTGCCGAACCCGGGTGTCAAGGCGATATGTGAAGAGATTGCAGAAGCAAAGGACGGGAAGGTCCCTGTGATAGCAAGTGTCTACGGATTTTCCAAGAATGACTATGCAGAAGCCGCTGGAATCGCGGAAGAAGCTGGAGCTGACGCTGTTGAGCTGAATGTCTCATGTCCTCATGTGAGGGAGGTGGGCGTGGAAATCGGCCAGAAAGCTGATCTTGTGGCTGAAGTGACATCCAGTGTCAAGTCTAAGGTTAACGTGCCCGTTATTGTGAAACTCTCACCGAATGTCTCGAACATCGTAGATATCGGCATCGCAACTCAAAGAAGCGGGGCTGACGCTTTATGCGCTATAAATACCGTTAGAGCCATGGCCATTGATATAAATGTCAAGAAGCCTATTCTTGGCGCGAAGATAGGTGGGCTTTCAGGACCAGCCATCAAGCCTATCGCTGTAAGGTGCGTCTTTGAACTTTATGAAGCGGTCGACATCCCTATCATAGGCTGTGGCGGAGCCGCTGGCTGGCAGGATGCTGTTGAGTTCCTGCTCGCGGGAGCGGTCGCGATTCAAATCGGAACCGCTATCGTGCACAAGGACCTTGAAGTGTTCAAGGAAATTGAGAGCGGACTAGCCGACTACATGAAAGACGGAGGCTTTCGTAGAATCGATGAGCTTGTAGGTTTAGCCCATCGAGGATAGGAATCCTCTCCGCGAGTAGACTATCTTTCCTCCGACAACAGTCATCTCAACGCGAACATCATTGATTCTGTCCCGGGGTATTCGAGTGATGTCTTCAGAAAGCACTATGAAATCTGCTAGTTTACCCTTCTCGATTGAGCCTTTACTCTCTTCTTCGAAGCTGGCGTATGCCGCGTTGATCGTAAAGGCTCGTATAGCCTCATTGACATTTAGACTTTCTTCAGGCAGAAATCCTCCTCTCGTTACCGCGGCATGAATTCCTAGAATCGGGTTCAAGATTTCTGTTGGACTATCTGAACTTCCTACAATCACTACTCCACTCTTCATCAATGTTTTGAAAGGATAGACAAGCCTCACTCTTTTCACGCCGACCCTTCGGGGAACCCAGAAATCCGATATAGTGAAGGTCGGTTGAATAGAAGCTACAACATTCAGGTGTTTCATTCGCTCAATCAGGAATCTATTCAAGACGGAGGCATGTTCTATCCTATGTCTGTGATCTTTTCTTGGGAATCGGCTTAACGCATTCTCCACAGCTGTTAATGCAAATTCTACGGCTTTATCGCCGATCGCGTGGATAGCGACTTGAAGATCTGATTTATGAGCTTTCTCGACGATTATGTTCAACTCATCTTGGCTGAAGACCAATATTCCCATATTTCCCGGATCATCACTGTAAGGCTCAGCGAGTGCGGCAGTCCGAGCCCCTAGTGAACCGTCGGCGAATATCTTGACAGGGCCTATCCTCAAGTAGTCGTCTCCGAACCCGGTCGTTATTCCGAGATCCGTTAAGCTCTCTAAAAGCTCTCTTGGAGGAAGAATACCGACCCTCAGAGGCAACATGTTCCTTCTCCTCAAGGCATGTAATGCTGAGATCTCGTTCGATGAGTCAACTAGACAATGAATCGAGGTCAACCCGACCTTTACAGCATCTCTACATGCTGCCACAATTGCGTCCTCGAGCTCTTTCGGAGTTGGTAGAGGAAATGCTTTCCACACCAAATCTTGGGCGGATTCCCTTAGGATTCCCGTAGGCTGCCCGGTTTCAGAGTCGATATCTATTCGCCCTCCCTGAACGGGGCCTCTCTCTTTAGTGATATTCGCGATTCTTAGGGCAGTAGTGCTGACTACACATATGTGTCCGCATACACGCGTTAGAACTGCTGGGTTTTCTTTAGCAACCTCGTCCAAGTCAAGTCTCGTCGGGTACCTCTTCTCTTCGAATCTATCTTGATCCCAACCATGCCCTG
>CAYOZM010000007.1:0-30598 GCA_964408475.1 uncultured Candidatus Bathyarchaeia archaeon
AACTTCGAACTGAGTGAACTTTGGCTGGTTAGACCGAAAGCCAAGCTTGGGGAGACGGCAAGAGCTTATGCTATGCATGCGCAAGAGATTCTGGCAAACGCTCATATTGTAGACGACCTATCTCAGGCACTGAAAGGCGTCAGTTATATAGTTGGAACAACCGCTGTATCAGCGAAACGACAGAGCAACCTCAAGCGAACCTCCATAACGCCAGTTAAATTTGCGAGGATTGCAGCCACCACCTCGAGAACCGTAGCTCTACTCTTCGGAAGTGAGAGTACAGGCCTCTCGAATAAGATACTCGGATCATGCGATTTGACGGTGACGATCCCGTCAAGTTCAAACTATAGGACTTTAAATGTAGCGAATGCAGCTGCCATAGTGTTCTATGAGCTTTTCAAGGCCAGAAGAAGCGTGGAGAATATCTTCATGGAAGAAGCAAATAAACAGGACAAAGATCGAATAACAAGATTCTTCAAGAAACTTTCCGAAGAAACAAGAATCCCAGCTTACAAGCAGGTCCTTGCTGAGAAAGCGTTCCGTAACATTATCGCCCGTACATTAATCTCGCGAAGAGAAGCTTCTCTAATGACCGGGCTCCTACGAAGGGCAGCATACGAGATTAGGCGATCCCGGAAATCCAGCTCGTAGTCTCGTTCAACGTCTACAGTACCTTGGCAATGTTAACCACGGGATTGGCAAACCGTCGAAACACTCAATGAATCCCTTCTAAACCTTTAAACAGTGTTCAGACTGTAGGCTACGAGAACGAATGGAGAAAGAGGCTTTTGACGTATCAGGCTTGAAAACAGTTGTAATCGATGAATATGAAATCAAAATTAAAATAGATGGGCCGGCATTTACAGCAGCCGAAGAAGGTAACCATTGTGAAGGGAAGAAGCTACAGGATACCCAAAGGCCAACCGTACACAAGAGAGAAGTATATTCACGGTGCCCCACAGCCGAAGATATCAAAGTTTGTTATGGGAGATCCTAAAGGCAGCTACGAGTATAAAGTGTCACTGCTCTCGCAAAATGAGGTGCAGATACGCCACAACGCTCTTGAAGCAGCTAGAATAGCGGCTAACAAAGTTCTCTTTGACAAGCTGGGCGAGACAGGATACTTGATAAGAGTGCTCACTTACCCGCACGTAGTTCTGAGAGAGAACAGGATGATAGCGACTGCAGGAGCTGACCGCCTCCAAGAAGGAATGAGAAGATCTTTCGGTAAGCCTTCAGGAAGAGCAGCTAGAGTGAAGCCGAATCAATCTGTCATAGATATATACGTGAACGAGCCGGCGCTAGAGCATGCAAAAGAGGCTCTAAGAGTGACGTCAACAAAGTTGCCGACCCCTTGTAGAATCTCAACCGAGAGAATCTCAGGAAACTAGAAGAATTCATTCCCTTCAGTTCTACTTCTCCTACTCTATCAAGCTAGGCTCCACTTGAACGAGAGTAAGAGCCTGACCAAGGTCATTTTTCGAAATAAAGCTTTAATAGCCCTACAGTTTCCTGATAAGCGAAGGTGACTTCAATGTCAAGGACAGACCATCAAAACGCACTGGCCCTATGGTTCAAAGATGTCGGAAAAGGCGACGTAGCGCTGGTCGGCGGCAAATGCGCCAGCCTCGGTGAAATGACCAATGCTGGAATACCCGTTCCTCCAGGCTTCGCTGTAACAGCCTACGCCTACCAGAAGTTCATAACTGACACAGGAATCTCGAAGAAGATCTATGAGACTATCAAAGAGACTGTGAAGGATCTAAGGGACCCCAAACAGTATGAAGCTGCCTCGAAGCAAGTCAGACAGCTAATTGAATCGACTCCTATGTCGAATGAGATAGCTGAAGCCATTAGGAAGGAATACCGCGAGCTCTCGAAAAGATCTAACTTATCTCAAGTCTTCGTTGCAGTTCGTTCATCAGCAACCGCTGAAGACCTACCTGATGCATCCTTCGCCGGACAACAGGAAACGTTTCTAAATGTACGAGGAGAAGAAGAACTTCTACATAACGTCCGGAAATGTTGGTCAAGTCTGTTCACCCCAAGAGCCATCTTCTATAGAACCGAGAAAGGCTTCCCTCATGAAAAAGTCTTCATAAGTGTAGCGGTCCAGAAGATGGTGAACTCCAAAGCTGCTGGAGTCATATTCACGCTCGACCCTGTAACTGGCGATCGAAGTAAAATAGTTATAGAGTCTGGATGGGGCTTAGGGGAGAGTGTCGTTTCAGGCTCAACAACGCCAGACCGTCTCATCGTCGATAAAGACACACTGCAGACAGTTAGTAAGAATGTTTCAAAGAAGACAATTGAGTATGTTAGAGATATTAAAACAGGCAAGACTATTCACGCAGAAGTTCCAGTTGAGAGACAGAATCTCCCTTCGCTAACTGAGGATGAAGTTAAACGTTTGGTCGAACTAGCCAAGAAGATCGAGGAACACTATAAGAAAGCGCAAGACATAGAGTTCGCCGTGGACAGAGACCTAAAGTTCCCAGAAAACGTTTACATAGTCCAGTCTCGACCTGAAACTGTCTGGAGCCTCAAAGAAGCCCCTCAAAGAATTGAAGTCTCGAAGCCGACGGTCCAACGCGTGCCAGTCATAAAAGGACTACCAGCCAGCCCCGGATCTCACGCAGGAAAAGCTAAGATAGTAATGACCTTGGAAGATGCTGCCAAACAGATGAAGAAGGGAGATATCCTTGTCACCAAGATGACAAACCCCGATTGGGTTCCCTACATGAAAGTGGCCGGATCTATAGTGACAGACGAAGGTGGAGTAACCTGCCACGCAGCCATAGTAAGCAGAGAACTCGGGATACCTTGCATCGTAGGCACAAGAGAAGCTACGAAAGTTCTAGTCAGTGGCAATGACTACACCGTCGACTCCAAGTCTGGAGTTGTATACGAGGGTATAATCGATGAGATAACGAAACCTGCTATAGCGCCAGTTGCAGTAGGCGGTGTTTCTGCTCCAACGGCCGCGCCGACGTTTGTACCGACGGCAACTAAGATCTACGTGAACCTCTCGATTCCTGAAGTTGCTAAGAAAGTGTTCGATGAATCACAACCTGATGGCGTCGGACTTCTTCGTGCTGAACATCTCATGCTTTCTGTCGGCAAACATCCGAGACTTCTCATAGAGGAAGGCGGAGCCCAAAAGATGATAGATGCCTTTGCTGAGGGAACCCGCAAAGTCGCTGAAGCATTCTTCCCTAGGCCGGTCGTATACAGATTCCTCGACTTCAAGCCAGATGAATTCTTGGGGATGCCTGGTGGAGAGAAATATGAGAGAGAAGCAGGTCATGTAGGCCCCAACCCTTTGATAGGATACAGAGGCTGCTTTAGATACGTTAAGGAGCCTGATGTCTTCAGACTTGAATGCCAAGCCATAAAGAAAGTTCGAAACGACTATGGTCTCAAGAACCTGTGGGTAATGCTGCCTTTCGTGAGAACAGTCGAGGAGTTCTCAAACGCGAAGAGGATCATGGAGGAGGAGGGGTTAAGGCGAACAGCGGACTTCAAGCTTTGGATAATGGTCGAAGTACCCAGCACATGCTTCCTAGTTGACAAGTTCATAGAGGAAGGGATCGACGGAATATCATTTGGAACGAACGATTTGACTATGCTAATTTTAGGAATAGATAGAGATGATGCTTCAATACAAGAGATATACGATGAAAGGAATCTGGCCGTCCTTAGAGCGATGAGCTATGTAATAAGAGCCTGCCGTCAACACAATGTCACTGTATCGGTCTGCGGTCAAGCACCATCAAACTACCCAGAAATCGTTGAATTCCTGGTTCGAGAAGGCGCTACAAGCATGAGCGTAAATCCGGACAAGGTCATAGAGACAAGATTAATGGTCGCAAGCATTGAAAGGAAACTACTATTGGAAGAACTACGTAAAGCTAGAGAGAGTCAAGGCGAAACGAAACCCTTCTTCAAACCCAGCTGGGCAAAAGAGCTGCGTTGAATTCAAGCATTCCGTAGTGCCGTCTCTTTTGACCCTACCAGACACCGAAGACATTGTTGATTTCATCGCATCGAACTACTCAAATCCAAGGAAGATCGTCGAAATTGGAGTAGGCAGCGTACCTTCAGTGGCAATTTCTCTTAAAAAGAGACTTGCATCAACGACTGTTATCGTCGTTGATGTCGATGAGACAAGGGTAAGGGAGATCGGAAGGGAACATCCTGAATTGGTTGCTATCAAAGATGATGTATTTCGACCTGTATATGCAATCTATCATGGAGCCTCGCTTATCTATGCCATTAGACCTCCGCCTGAATTGATTCCAGCAATCAGCAATCTGTCAATAGCGGTGAATACAGATGCGCTGGTACGCCCCTTGTCTAGTGAAGAGGCTGGTTTCAACTTTTCGTCCAAGTGGAAATTTGTGAGACATAGTAGGGCGACTTTATACTGGCTTAAAGTATCCCAATAAAACAAGAGCATCCGTCAGCACCTCATTTTTAACACTCCGTATTGAAATCATTAGAGTAGAGCGCTATGACCCAAGCGAATAATAGAATCATTTCTTTCGATCTCGAAGAGAACAGGCTAATTGAAGAAGTTAGGAACCGGGCGGCAAAGCGTGTTCTCATCCAACTTCCGAACGGCCTGAAGTCTAAAGGCACATATCTGTCAAGATTGATTGAAGAGAGGACCGGTGCAACTGTGTTCATTTCTTCAAAACCTTGTTACGGTGGTTGCGATCTCCCGATCTGCAGTGCGAAAGCCGTTAAGGCAGATCTAGTCGTTCATTACGGACACACGCCTTTCATAGCGCAAAGCGAAATTCCAGTCGTTTATTTTTTTGCAAAAGCAACACTCGATTTGACGGAACTATTGAGGAAACTTCGAATATTTCTTGGGCGGTCGAAAAGGATAGGCATTGGAACAACAGTCCAACATTTGCATGCATTAGAGGATTTTATACGCTCACTAGAGGATTTAGGATATGAGGTAATGATTCCGTCTGAGGGGAAAGGTACCAAACTCAAAGGACAGATAATAGGATGCGACTATAGTTCACTGAAGCAGATTTCGGAGAAGGTTGACCTATTCTTAATATTAGGGAGCTACTTCCACGGTCTCGGAGCTGCATTAACTCTTGACAAACCGGTTATTCTAGCAGATCCCTACTCTAATTCTGTCTCAAACATGGAACCCTACAAGGGAAAAATTCTCAAGCAACGTTACGCTTTCGTAGAGAAAGCCAAGAATGCAAAGGCTTTCGGCTTGCTTCTTAGTACGAAAACTGGTCAATTCAACCTGAACCTTGCATTAGCCCTACGAGAACTTCTCGCGAAGGCGGGTAAAACGGTCATAATGTTGGTCGACGAAGAGATTGTTCCAGAATATCTGACCAATTTCACGGATATCGAGATCTTCGTTGACTTGGCCTGCCCAAGGCTCGCTACAGACGATCCCAAAAGATTCGGAAAGCCCATATTGACTCCACTTGAAGCGATGGTGATTGCTAACAAAGTTAGCTGGGACGATTTGATAGCGAAAGGGTTCTTCTAGCGTCTAATCGATTGTATAAGAATTGCGTCGACAATCTGGAGGCTTCATGAAGGTCTTGAGGAAGAAGAAGCTCGAGATACTGCTAAGCAAACTGAGATCACTCCAATCTCCGAAAATGGACCTAGAGCAATACTCAATCCCAGCGAACTTGGCTGCAGAGATGTTGTACATAGCCAGCTCAATTCATAACGATATCTATAGGAAGCGTGTCCTTGACTTAGGAACCGGCTCTGGTCGTTTAGCTATCGGAGCTCACCTGTTAGGAGCCAAGCAAGTCGTGGGAGTTGATATCGACCCTTCAGCTATTGCGATCGCAAGAAGCAATGAAGTCGAAGCAGGCGTCAAAATTGAATGGATAATTGCAGACATCGAGGCGATTAGAGGACCCTTTGATACAGTTATCATGAACCCTCCTTTCGGAACTAGAATAAGACATAAAGATAGAGTCTTTCTATCGAAGGCACTGCAAGTCGGCAAAGTCGTATACTCTCTACATAAACGTTCTACAAGACAATACTTGCTAGATTTCATAGCTTCTAGAGGCGGGATAATCTACGGCTTGTTCGAATTCGACCTCGAGATCCCTCATATGTTCAATTTTCATCAGGAAGAGAAGTACTCAGTAGAAGTTGACCTCTATAGAATCTTGCCTCGTTCCAAGATCGTTGGAGATTAGATCCGCGAAACATTTTTGAGTCGATCTTCTGTAGATCACAGTAGAGTATATTAGTCCCGACAACTCTTGTAAGAGATACCACATCGACAATAGATGCATGAAGCATTCAATTCATGAACGTAGTATATCTTATAGGAAGACTAAACCATGCCGGGACGAATTAAGGAAAGCGGGCAACTCGTAGTTCCAGGCGAGAAGCTAGGTGTCGTTGAGGAGTTCAGCCCTGGACAAGGAGTATACGAGGAAGACGGAACAATATACGCTCAACTGACCGGACGCACTCTCGTAGATCTATCGAAGAAATTAGTTTCTGTGCATCCTAAAGTCAGGATCCCGATCGTTCCAACAGAAGGAGCTACTGTGCTAGGCGTCGTTATGAATGCGCAGGGAAGGGTTGCCACAGTTAACATTCTTAAGATTAATGATCATGTTCTTCAAACACCGTTCGTCGGAGTGCTCCACATCTCATCATCGAGCCCCCGCTACGAGAAGGATATGGTCGATGTATGTAAGGCCCTCGACATCGTTAGGGCTAAAGTTGTGAATGTTAAGAATAGAGATCCTCAACTGACTACGATTGGAAGAGGGCTTGGAGTTGTAAAGGGATTTTGCTCAAGATGTGGGGACGTTTTAGTTCGGAGAGATCATACATTGCAGTGCGAGAGCTGCAAGAATATTGAGAGAAGAAAGATAGCAGAAGATTACGGAAGAGATCTAGCCTAGAGGGAATGCCCTTGAAAGTGAAGGTGTTGAAGAGAGCAAAGAATGAGTTGAAGCTTGAAGTAGAGGGAGAAGGTCATACTTTTTGCAATTTGCTGCAGAATGTCCTGTTGGAAGACAAAGACGTTGAAATTGCTGGATACGATCTACCGCATCCACTGTCATCCGCTCCGATAATCTACATCAGAATGAAAGGAGAAAAGGCCCCTGAGAAGACATTCATGAAAGCGTTGGACAAGATTAAAGACCGCACAGATGATTTCTTGAAGAAGTTCAACGAGGCAGTAGGAAAGACTGCATGACCTATGAGAAGATAGCGAGAGTGTTGATGGACAGAAAACTCGCTAGATTCGGGGACTCTTACGTAAACTTCATATTTTCATTAGCTTTGACTCGAGCAAAGGAGGAGCCTCAAGGGGCGAGAGTAAGCGACCGAGTTTTGGCTGATGCCGCTGTCAAGGCTGGAATACGAAAACTCCTTCCTAAGAGAACGAAGAGAAACGACGTTGCAAACTCTATCGAGTCGCTCCTCGCATATGGATGGTTAAATGGCATCATAAGCCTAGAAGAATCAGCTCGGGTCTTGGAGAAGAATATCCAAACTCCATCTGATGCTGTTGCCCAGCTCGCTGAAGAAGTCCTTAGCAGAATTGAGGGGAAAACCACTCGTGGAGTTGAAGACAGTAAAGAGAGAGATCCGTATAGTAGGGGTTGATGACGCTCCTTTAGCTACCCAGAAAGGAAGACGAGTGAACATCTTCGGAGTCGTATATAGAGGCGGCTACTGGTTTGACGGTTTAATGAGAACTGACGTTGAAGTCGACGGGATCGACGCTACTGAAAGAATAGCTCAAATGATTCTAATATCACGTCACTTTAAACAGCTCCGGATCACAATGTTACACGGCCTCACATTTGCCGGGATGAACATAGTCAATCTAGAAACACTCTATGACATTACACTATTGCCGACCATAGTAGTAATGGATGGAAAGCCGAGAATAGCAGACTTTGAAAAGGCGATAGAGAAACTCGAGAATTCTCAATTCAGGAAGACTGCATTGAAGGCTGCTGCTGAAATAACCCAGATAAGAACAAAGGTGAACACCAAGCCTATCTACGTTCAATTCGTAGGGTTGAAACTTGACCAAGTGAAGGAAGTTATGAACGTCTCATGCACGAGAAGTAGATTGCCTGAACCGATAAGGGTCGCCCATATGATTGCCTCAACCGGAAAATCCAAAAAGATTAAATTCAGCCCATCGTAAAAGCCAGTAGGCGGTTGGTCTAAGGATGCGATTCTGCCCAAAATGCGGGACCACTCTCATGCCGGCAAAGAAAGAGCGAAGAGTAGTTCTGAGATGCCCCAAATGCAATTATGTCACGAAGAAATCTACGAAGGCTGTATCGAAGATTAGGCAGGAGAAAGAGAAGATAGTAGTGATAGGGAAGGAGGAGCAGAAGATTAGGACATTGCCTAAGACCAAGGCAGAATGTCCGAAGTGTGGATATAACGAGGCATTTTACTGGATAGTTCAGACAAGAGGCGCTGATGAATCGTCAACTCAATTCTTTAGATGCGTCCGATGCGGAGCAACATGGCGGGAAACTTCGTAGTACCGAACCGTCAATTCCTCTAGATAGACCTTAAGGCATAAATCGCAAATTTGACCATTGTAGAGAGTGATAAGGCTCAGAATTAAAGGCTGAGAGCAATAGCAGAAAGGTGAATAGAAAAATGTTTAAGGCTACCGCAAGCGACGCTCGACTTTGGAAGAATCTTCTTGGAGCTATATCCACCCTTATCGAGGAAGCTGACTTCAACGTTACCTCAGACGGCATGAAGCTGCGTTCCATGGATCCCTCGCATGTCGCCATGGTTGACTTCGAATGGCCCAAGACCGCTTTTGAAGAATACGAGTGCAGTCAATCAACAAGGATCAAGGTCAACTTGGCAAATATGCTGAAGCTTTTGAAACGAGTCAAGAGCGAAGAGACGTTAGAATTGACTTACGACGAAAATACGAAGAAATTGAATATTGCACTGAAAGGAAAAATAAAGAAGAACTTTACCATGCCTACCTTAGAACCGTCTGAAGAGGAGGTTCCAACTCCTAAGATTGCATTCAATTCAAGATTGAAGATCACCAGCTCGAGCTTGAAGGAAATAATAGAAGACACTCAAGCGGTAAGTGACAGTATGATGATTGAGGCTACGACCGAGAAAGTTATAGTGAAAGCAGCAGCTGAACTGAGCAGTGCTACGATAGAGTTGGACAAAGGAAGTGAAGCCCTCTTAGAACTGCAAGTGAAGGAGCCTTCGAAGGCGACGTACAATCTGAACTACTTGGCTGAGATAGTCAAAGCTGGAGCAACGACATCCGAAGTCGCGACTGCCGAGTTTTCAACAAACATGCCGATTAAGCTGGAGTTTGAGATCCCTCAGCAAGGACGCCTCTTGTATTATCTTGCCCCAAGAATAGAGGCAGAGTAAGAAGAACAAAATGCTAACAGAGAGCGATCATGCGAAATATCCTTTCACAACCGAAGCCGCAAGATACGTCGGCGGTCTAGGCTTAGAAGTACAAGACCTAGTAGCTGACGAATATAGCGCGATCTTAGACAGAGCTGAAAAAAGGATAGAAGAGGCTATAACCAGTGCAAAGATATCACCAGAATGGCAAAATCGTGAGGTCGAAATTCTCTCCTTTCCAACAGCGATAATGTTGCTTAGCATCATAGGCGACGACAGACTAAGAAGAAGATATGCGCTTGCCGAGTCGAAAAGGGCTTATAAGATTCTCAGAGACGAAGACGAGCCAGCTAAGATAATCGAAATAGCTGAAAACACCTTTGGCTGGAAGATAAGACTGGTTAAGAAAACAATCGAAAAGAGCTACTATGAGTATGCTTTGCATTTCATGTACTATCTTAGAAACGCAATAGGTATTCATGAGCCGGAGTGGAAACTCGCTAACCGCATACTTACTGGCGGATATGTTTACTTAACAAAAGATGAGACATCTAGGCTTCTTCTCGAAGAGATTCAGAGAAAGATTCTGGATAGATGCAGGAGAACTGCACTAGAAGTTCCTAGCGCTCTCGCTCTGAGAATAGAAAAAATCAGGCAGATGATGGAGACTAGAAAGGGCATAATAGGAATAGAAGAAATGCCTAGGGTCGCTGTCTATGCCGCTATGCCGCCCTGTGTGCGAAATCTATATGATGCACTATTCGCAGGGAGGAACATATCCCACATGGGAAGATTCACTTTAACCTCATTCTTGGTAAATGTGGGAGTTGGCGAGGAAGATATCATCAAGACTTTCAAGGCTACGACAGACTTCGATGAGAAAAAGACGAGATATCAGGTTGAGCATATAGCGGGTAGAAGAGGTTCGAAAAGAAAGTACACTCCACCGAGATGTGAGACTTTGAAGACGCACGGTGTATGTGTGAACCCCGACGAATTATGCAGGCAAATCAAGCACCCTCTCACTTACTACAGGAGAAAAGTTAGATCTCTCTTCAAAAGAGGGAAGAAACCTGAAGCCGGTTGAAGATTTCGCAAAAGACAGATTCAGTGAATATTATAGAAAGAATTCGCAAAATGTCGAACCACCGCCTTCTATGGAGAAGAGGGAGTTCGGCTTCATCCTCTTCAAAGAAAGAATGATGGTGCGGCATAAAAGCTTCAGAACATCTCAAGAGCTTGCACGATTTCTGGAGAATACTGTTCCGTCCGACGCTTATCACTCTACCGCCTACTACTCTAGGCCTGAAGAGGCTATGGAGAATAAGGGCTGGCTCGGCGCTGATCTCTGTTTCGACATAGATGCTGACCACATCCCCACTCCCTGCAAACGGGTTCATGACAGATGGATTTGCAAGGATTGTGGTGCAACCGATGTCGGAAGCCCGCCTGATATGTGCCCAAAATGTGGAAAGGAAAGAATAGATGAAGAGACTTGGCTCTGCGAAGAGTGCTTGGGTGAAGCGAGAACCGAAGCGATAAAACTAGTGGATATGCTGGACAGAGATTTCGGCCTGTCCAAGAGTGACATGACCGCCTTCTTTTCAGGGCACAGAGGCTATCACGTTCACGTGAGAGCGGATGAAGTGAAACAGTTGAATGATACTGAACGAAAAGAAATAGTAGATTATGTGCTGGGGCTTGGACTTGATCCTAATCTTAATAGACTTCGGCAAGGTCCTCCAGAGAGCATGAGATTCAAAGTTGGCGATATCTCAGATCTTGGATGGAGGAGCAGATTGGAAAGAGGACTGCTCGAAATTATTAGCAATTCCAATGAAAGAGAACTGGCTGATTTAGGATTGAAAAAGAGAGCGATTAAGGACATAGTTGAAACTAGAGGGGAAGTCTCGAACGACCGGTTCGCAACAACTTTATGGAAAATCTTCTATACGATCGGGCCAAAAACTTGGAAGAAAATAGCTGAGAGAAGCTCTGCGAAAATAGATACAGTCGTTACAACAGACATTCACAGGCTGATAAGGCTCGCTGGAACGCTCAATGGTAAAACTGGATTGAAAGTCGTGAGTGCGCCGATATTAGACCTAGAGAGATTTGATCCTTTCAAGGAAGCTGTAGCGTTCAAAGGAGAAGATACTATATACATCAAGGAAGCCCCACAGTTTAGGTTAAGAGAGGAGGTTTTTGGGCCTTACCAGAAGGAGAAGAGAACTCTCCCGAGAGCAGCTGCTGTACTACTCGTTTGTAAAGGAAAGGCTGTCCCGGTGATCAGTTGAATTGTACGATGAATTGTATGGAGCTTGGAAGAGGGAGAAACTTCTCCCAGAACTTCAGCCGTTACATGAAGATTTCTACAGTCGAGTCAGCGGATACATTAAGAAGCTGAAGGAAAGCCAGAGAATGATCGACAACAAAACCCTTAAGGCTAGACTTCTCCGCGACGAGATCGAGAACGCTAAGAAATTCGTGTCTGAACTGTTGGATCTAAGATTCAAGAAGATGATAGCTGCTGCGGAACAAGATATTCAGATACCAGCCAACTGCCTAACAAAAGAGGATAAGATAATCTACAGCTCTGCGGTAGATGTAGCCGAGATTTTCGATAAGATGAAGATGAACATAACCGAAGGAAGAAGCTTTGACGTAACCGTAAGAATAGAACAAGCGAAGACAAGAACGATGCTTCTTCGATTTACTCAAGAGATGCCGGCTGTGATCGGCACGGACATGAAGACATATGGTCCATTCAAAGCGGAGGATGTAGCTGCGCTCCCTATAGAAAACGCTGAAGCATTGATACGCCAAGGAGTGGCCGTGAGAATAGATGTTGGAGAAGGGCGGAGCTCATAGAGTTTTCAGAGGTTTTGCCATATCCTCTTTTCTATAGGAATTTCGCCTCTGACGGCCCAGCTATATGTGGCTAACGTGGACTTGGTTGAAAATTTATGAGGAATCGGTAGACAAAACGAATAAATAACCCTCGGGTCGGTTCTACTATGCCATCACGAGGCAGTTAACATGAAGGCTCCAAAGGAAATAAACACTTACTGTCCAAAATGTCACCATCACACCACCCACTCCGTCTCGCTATACAAGAAAGGGAAAGAACGCTCCTTGGCGGCTGGCGTTAGACGCCATGAAAGAGAGAAACATGGATATGGCGGCCAGAAGTGGCCGGAGTTGAAGCGGACTGCAAAGACAACCAAGAAGCAACTGCTGAAATTGAAATGTAAGACCTGCGGCTATGTTCTGCAGAGGTATGGAATAAGGCTGAGAAAGCTTGAGGTAGGAGGGTAGAAGCAGCGTGAGAAGGAAGGAGTTGATACCCAAGCCGCAAAGTAGATTTGTGAAGGTTAAGTGCGGCAAATGTGGGAATGAGCAAGCAGTCTTCGAGAGAAGTTCTATGATTATCAACTGCAACGTTTGCGACGAAGTGTTGGCTGAGCCGACTGGAGGAAAGATTAAGCTGAGGGCGGAAGTCACTCAGGTGCTAGAGTGAAACAGGAGGGGATAGTAATCTCTATGGAGAATGAATACCCCGATGTAGGCGATCTTGTGATAGCCACAGTAGTCAGAGTTGTCGATTATGGAGCCTACGTTAGACTCGACGAGTATCAAGGAAAGGAAGGGATGATCCACATCTCAGAGATCTCCACAACCTGGGTGAAGAATATAAGAGATCACGCGAGAGAAGGGCAAAAACTAGTCCTGAAAGTTCTCAGGGTTAATCCTCAAAGAGGACAGATAGATCTCTCCTTGAGAAGAGTGACTGGTAGAGAGAAAGCTGAGAAGATGCTTCAATGGAAGAAGGAGAAGAAAGCTGAATCCATTCTTAAGAGTGCTTCTGAGAGAATTAAAATTGAACCAACTTCCGTGGAGATGATTAAACAGAAAGTTTCAGAAAAGTACGACAGCCTCTACGATGCTCTTGAAGACAGCGTGGAAGGCGGCGTGGAAGTATTTGTTAAGCTGGGAATACCTAGCGACTCGGCGACCGCATTAAGTGAAGCTGCCAAATCCAAGATCAGATTAGAGAAGGCGAAAGTGAAAGCCACGGTTGAATTGACATGCGTTAAGCCAATTGGAGTAGACGCGATAAAAACTGCGTTACTTGATGCAAAGAAGATTAGAAAACCGAGGGGGACTGATGTCAAAATCTACACCGTTGGCTCCCCACGCTACCGAATAGAGGTTACGGCAAAAGACTATAACGACGGAGAAAGAACTCTCAATGAAGTTGTCGATGAAGCTCTAGCAACCATAAAGAATCTTGGAGGAGAGGGGCGCCGGATCGGTTGAAATGGCAGATAAGGAAATGTGTCAAATGCGGACAATACACTTTGAAGGAAATCTGCCAGAAATGTAATGTTGAAACGGTCAACCCACACCCAGCAAAATTCTCACTGCAAGATCGATATGCCAGATATAGAGTTCAGAAAAAGGTGGGCGCGAATGAGAACGATCATAAAGGAGAGCAGGGTTAAGCCGAAGGAACCTACAATCGTGGAGGGACTGCCAGGACTAGGCTCAGTAGGGAAGATCGTCGCCCTCTATCTCATAAGACAACTTGAAGCGAAGAAGATAGCCACTTTATACTCACCCCACTTCCCCTATTACGCTTTAGTAGATCGATACGGCGTCGCTAGATTGCCGAAGAATGATTTCTATCTTTTCAAAGATACCAATTTGGAACTTGTAATCATTACAGGTGATTGCCAACCTCAGACTACGTACGGTCAGTATGAAGTAGCTAACGAGATCGTCAGCTACGCTAAGAAATGCTCGGCGAAGCTTATCATCACGGTTGGTGGGTATAGCTCAGAGGAAAAAACGGCGCCTAAAATTGTCGGTGCTGCATCAAGGACTGAACTCGTAGAAAGGCTCACGTCATTTGACGTTTTAGTTGACAAGACTGGCCTACCGATAGTGGGTGTAGCCGGCCTCATTCTTGCCTTAGCAAGGCCGAGGGGCGTCGATGCGATGTGTTTGCTCGGAGAAACTATTGGTTATGTTCCTGATCCTCGGGCAGCTAAAAGCGTTCTAGAAGTACTTTCGAAGCTTCTGAACATTATGATAAGCATGGACAAAATAGACAAACAGATAGAGAGAATGAAGCGGATCGAGGAGAAGATAAGAGAAGCTGACCAAGGAATAGAGGCAGCAATTAGAGAACGAAGAGCAGAGGAGAGGGTAACTTACATATCTTGAGCTAAGTATCGTGAAAAG
This sequence comes from uncultured Candidatus Bathyarchaeia archaeon, assembly GCA_964408475.1. Lineage (GTDB taxonomy): Archaea > Thermoproteota > Bathyarchaeia > 40CM-2-53-6 > CAYOZM01 > CAYOZM01. Next base: position 14,650 of record CAYOZM010000007.1, read on the forward strand.
TTCCTCTCAAAGAAAGATACGTTACTACTCTGTCTGTTAAGGCGCGGAAGCAAAGAGCGCGAGACCTACGGGATTGGTAGATTATGAAATCAACAAAGGTCTTTTCATTTTTATCCCTAGTCTTCTGGAAGACTTGAAAAACTGGAACACGCCGGTTGCTTGAGGATCATCTAGATGAGTTTTCACCTCGATTATCTCGTCATATTGGGTGCGGTGATCGTATGCGGGCTATGCGGCTGGCTTTCACTAAGGACGAGAATAGTTGATAAATCTGGTTTAATCGCAGGATTTGTTGTCGGTAGCTCGGTCTTCATCTTCCCTAAAGACGGCTGGAAATGGTTTACTCTAATTCTCGTTTTCCATTTGGTTGCGGGCCAGTTTACCAAGTACAAGTACGAAGTGAAGAGAAGAATAGGCTTCGCTCAAGAGAAAGGTGGAGCTAGGGCTTGGAAAAACGTATTAGCAAATGGTGGAGTTGCTGCCTTGTTAGCGATCGGTGAGGGGCTATTCTCTAGCGGTATATTTCTCGCTGGTTTCATTGGTGCGGTTGGAACAGCTACGGCTGACACATTGGCCACAGAGATAGGCTTGTTGTATCCGCGTAACCCAAGGTCTATAGCAGATCTCAGGAAGAAAGTTCCCCCCGGGACATCTGGAGGCGTATCTCCACTGGGAGAATTTGCGACCTTACTCGGATCATTCATTATTGGCCTCGCAGCTTGGTTGCTCGGGATCTTTGCATCTCCAGAATGGGACTTCACGAAAGTGATGGCGATAGCTCTGACTTCAGGTTTATTGGGATGCACTGTTGACAGTATGATTGGAGCGACTGTCCAAGGGATCTTTCGATGTTCAATCTGCAACAAGATCACAGAAAGTAAGAAGCATTGTGGAGAGCCGAGTATCTACATCTCAGGTTGCAGTGCAATCGACAACAATCTCGTCAACTTTATCTCCACCGGAATAGGAGCCCTCGCTGCAATACTGGTCTATCTTTCCCTCTAGAGGACCTCGTAGTTCAGTAATTAAGGCTTCGAACACTATTCTTTGCTTACAGTCAAGATTTGGATAGGACTAACTGCTCTATTGTAGTTCTCATTTCCAGTCCATGTGGCGCGAACGTACATTGTGCCGACATCCTTTGGCGCCCAAGAAGTCGAATAAGATCCGTTGACGAGGTCGCCTGAAGCGAGCGGAGTCCATGTCTTATTGTCAGTACTGTACTCTAGTATGACGCGCCCACCTGACTCTTTCGGGGTTACGTTACATGAAATTGTTACATTTCGGCCAACGACAAGAGATGGTGGCGATATTTCAAGTGCAATCGCTGCATTGGCTTTGTTAACAGTTAACTGCTGGCTCGGGGTTATAGAGAATATGTAGCTGCCTTTGATGCCTTGAAATCTTGCACGAACCAGATATGAACCTGCATTCGGCTTCCAAGTGTAAGAGTATGTTCCATTCTCCGAAGTCGTCGTTGTTGAAATCTCGGACCATGAAGTTCCGTTACTGGTTGAGTATTCTAACGTGACTTTCTGATCAGCCAGCATACCCCCCGTAGAATTCGATAGAGTACCTGAGATTTCTACGCCTTCACCGTAAGTCATCGTCGACCTGTCTAATCTGCAAGTGATAGAAGTCGTTTCTGCATAGAGAACCTTATAAACGAAAACGAAGCGATTTGAAGAGGCGAAAACTTGCTCGAAATAGTTGGATTCAGGTGCGGATCCCGGCGATATTCCCTGGGTCATCAGCAACCCAAGAGTGGATGACGTGGTTAAACCATTACTATCAGCTATAGTCTGGTTTGATATCGTTCTATTTCCAGTTGTAACGACGCGATAGTACTCCTTGACCTCTTGCTCTGCTTCTCCACTTGTCTTCTCGTAATACCTTACCGTCTCATCGCCATATGTTGTCCCATTGCTTATCTTGGCCATCCAATACCATTTGCTTTCTTCTCCGTATCCGTAGAAACCTGTCTTCTGTTCCTGTTGATACCAAGTTATGAAGATCGTAACATGCGTAACATTGTACTTTTTCAGTATCGGAACAGCCTTCGTCTCATTCGATAAGAACGTCATGGCGATAGTAGCTATCTGCGTTGAGTTGATCGTTCCATTGTCTGCCAGAGTACGTTTGTCTGCCATTGTTGTAATCCAGTATCCGTAATCCCACCAAGAGAATACGACGGCGTCTTTTGGGAGGTTCTCTTTCATCCAAGTTAAGGCCTCTAGCCAATCGCTAGGCTGCTGCTCGACCGTAGGCAGACTTGACGTAACTATGGTAGCTGGAGAGTAAGCAGCTTCGCTTGCTCTATAAAAAGTAGGCATTATTATCAACAAGAGGATCAGAAGTATAGCGACTCCGAATTCTCTTCCGACCTTTGCTACGAAACGAGTCTTCCTCCTCGGAAATATCACAGCCTCTCGCAAGATGTCAACTGATGGCTTTCCAAGTTCGATCACAGTGACAGCTGCCAAGAGAGACATCGCAGGTGCAAGAATCAAAGTCAGTCTAACCAGTGAAGATGCGAAATATAGAGACGATAAACCGAACAGAATAAGGAATATGTCGCTATTTCTCAACCGTTGAGAAGCGAAGAAGAATCCGAAGATACCTAGCAGGGAGATAATGCCAAACTCGAAGAAAAACGTTGCCCACGTCGCCGGCCTATGTTCAGCTACAGATTCAACCAGTGGAAGTTCAAGTCTGGTCGATGGATTTAGGACGGTCCAGAACTTTGCACCGAGCCCGACGATCAAGCCTTGCTGCCAAAGGATAAACGCAGCTGCTCCAACTATCCCAAAGAAGCACAATGCCGCAATTATCCTCTGTCGAACGTTTTTCAAATGGATGAAGAGTTCGTAGAGGCAAAGGAGTAAGAGAACTCCAAAGATGGCGACAGTTGACCATTCTTTAAGAAAACTGAAGCCCAGATATGGAAGTTGCGACATTATCAGAAAATCCAGACCGTATGTGACGCCGTAAGAGAGCAATAGCCGACGAGAGTATCTACCGACAATTACGAGCACTGCAGAAAATAGCGCGACGAGAGACATGGGGTACCTAAAAGCACCCCAACCCAAGCTCATGTAGGACAACGATAATCCGGCGAGTATCGCATACAACAAAGACGCGCGATTAGACCTACCCGGTGAGATAGACCTGATATAGAACATGAAGAAGAGTAGCATAGCGAAGATTCCTATAGTCTCATCGTCAAAGAAACCGGCTGATGTTCTGAACGCATGAGATGAACTGAAAGCCAAGAAGAGGGATGAAAGGAGCGCCACGCTACGACTCCAAACATCTCTTCCGAGAAAGTAGAGGGTAACGCAAGTTGCTGCACCCATAATAACAGGAAAAAGGACGCAGAACTGATACAAACTCATCTCGACTCCAATCGACTTCAAGAATAGGTAGACAACCGCCGCGCTGAAAGCTACCCCAGGATAGTTCGTCGTCGGCACATCACGGCCCCAAGGATACCACGTCATATGGTCATACCAACTGAACCAAGATGTGAAGCCGTTCTTCACAACGTACTCTGTCATTCTGAACTGTTGGTAAGGATCGAATTCTGAAAGATAGAAGCCCCATCGAACCGGTTGGAGGCGGATCAATGCAGCTATCGTAACTATCGCAGCTAGACAGAAGAAGTTGATAACAGCCCCCTTCGAAACACCTTCCACAAAAGTCTTAACTCCCCTGATCCTCGGTGCGAGCGCCTCTCTACTTATCCTCTCGGCAAGGAGGTCTTTAATTCGAGACATAAAGGACACTCACCGAGCACCCCGGAGGCTTCTAACAATACGTCACTACGACCGTTATTTAGATTGCGGTTATTTTCTAGAGAGCACATGTCAAAGTTAAAATGTAACTGCGCCTTTCCTTTTCTTTCTAGGCTCGGAGCGCGAATCAATTGAAGAATCCGGTCGTAGGAAAAGTCCCGAAAGGCCGCCCATCTCAAGAGTACGAGGAAGAGACTCTACTTTGGTGGGATGAGAACCATATTCACGAAAAGGTCAAGAGTAGGCTGAAGGATAAGCCGAAGTTCTACTTTCTAGACGGCCCCCCTTACGTGACGAATCCTCCCCATGTCGGAACGGCATGGAACAAGATATTGAAAGATGTTGTTATTAGGTTCAGGAGGATGAAGGGTTACAATGTTAGAGATCAACCTGGATACGATTGCCACGGTCTACCTATAGAGGTAATGGTAGAGGAGCGCTTAGGAGTAAAGACCAAGAAGGAGATAGAGGAAAGAATCAAGATTGAGAATTTCATAGAGAAGTGCAAACAATACGCTAAAGAGAACCTTGAGAAGCAGACAACAACCTTTAGGAACCTAGGCATATGGATGGATTGGAACAACCCCTACATAACATTTGAAAACGAATATATAGAATCTGTCTGGTGGACGATGAAGAGGGCTGAAGAAAAAGGTCTGCTTCAGAAAGGCTTGAAAGTCGTACATTGGTGCCCTCGATGTGAAACCGCTCTCGCAGGCTATGAAGTCACAGACGAATACAGACTTGTGAAGGACTACTCAATATACGTTAAGTTTCCAATAGTTGGGAGAGAGAAGGAGTATATTCTGATATGGACGACCACGCCTTGGACCTTGCCAGCAAATGTGGCTATCATGGTGAACCCTGAATCCACATATGTAAGAGCAAAAGCAGACGATGAGATTTACATCTTGGCCGAAGCGAGATCCAGATTTGTCTTCGAAGAGACTGGAAAACCTTACAAGGTCCTTGAGAGATTAAACGGCCGAGAACTTGAAGGACTAAGATACGATCCTCCACTGCGAGATGAAGTATTGATACAATCGCAGTTGAAAGATGTGCATAAGATCATTCTAAGCAGAGAATATGTATCAATGGAGGAAGGGACTGGTTGCGTGCACACCGCGCCAGGACACGGTGAAGAAGATTTCGAAGTTGGGTTGAAATACAACCTACACGTAGTTTGCCCAGTAGACTCCAAAGGCGCCTTCACTTCCGAAGCGGGAAAATACGCTGGAATGTACGTTGTGGAAGCAAACGGAGCTATTCTCTCCGACCTGAAGAAGAAGGGGCTGTTACTCGCCGAGACCTTGATCGAGCACTCTTATCCCCACTGTTGGCGTTGCAAAACACCGTTGATACTGAGAGCGACTGAACAGTGGTTTCTCAAAATCACCGAACTCAAAGAGAAACTCTTGGAGACGAATGACAAAATAGTGTGGGTGCCAGATTGGGCTGGAAAGAGAAGATTCCGAGATTGGCTACTGGGCGTAAGAGACTGGGTTATCTCAAGGCAGAGATATTGGGGAGCCCCTCTACCAGTCTGGATCTGCGAGAACTGCAAGAAGAGAACGGTTGTAGGATCTATACAAGAATTGATGCAGAGAGCCATCAACCCGCCGAGTCAGTTAGATCTTCATCGACAATGTGTCGACGCACTCATGTTAAAGTGCGACTGTGGAAATCAGATGAAAAGGGTACCCGACATCGTGGATGTTTGGATAGATTCAGGAGTAGCATCGTGGGCCTCCCTTGGATTCCCCAAGAACAAGAACTCGTTCCAAGAATGGTGGCCCGCCGACTTCATAGTAGAAGCGCATGATCAAACACGTGGATGGTTCTACTCTCAGCTCGGAGCAGGCCTAGTAGCGTTTGGCGAAAGCCCTTACAAATGTGTCTTAATGCACGGCCACACACTTGATGCTCAAGGTGAAAGGATGAGTAAGTCCCGTGGTAACTTCGTCTCTCCAGAGGATGTTGTAACAAAATACGGTAGAGATGCACTCAGGCTATATGAAACTCAGTGCACTGTCTGGGATGATTTTAGGTTCTCATGGGATTCTGTAGAGGATACGTGGAGAGTTCTCCAAGTAGTGTGGAACGCCTTCGCCTTCGCGAGCTTGTACATGAACCTGGACGGCTTTAGACCGGATAAATGGCCGTTACAAAAGATGTGGAAACACATGCGACCTGAAGACAAATGGCTCATCTCGAAGACAGAAAGCCTCAAGCTCCTTGTTACAAAAGAAATGGAGGGATTGAACATCCACCTACCCGCGCGCGCTCTGACCGAGTACGCTCTTGAGGATTTGAGCCGCTGGTACATCAAGCTTGTTAGAAGAAGATTTTGGTTAGAGAAAGAGAGCCGAGACAAAATGGCCGCATACTCAGTTCTATACTATGCACTGAAGAATTGGCTCGTTCTAAGCACTCCACTCATTCCGCTCATGACGGAGAAACTCTATCAAACAATTATCAGGCCGGCTGAAAGGGATGCTCCGGAGAGTGTTCATATGATCCCATATCCGACACCAAATATGGAGCTCGTCAACCCAATGTTGGAGGAAGAGATGGAGGTAGTGAAGGAGGTAGTAGCAGCCACAGCGAGCGCAAGACAGACACTCAAAATAAAGCTCAGGCAACCGGTCTGTAGAGCTCTCGTAGTCGCAGACAGTCCCACAGTGAAGAAAGCTGTAGAAGATCTGGAGAGAATAGTCTTCGAGCAAGCAAACGCAAAGAAATTCGAATTCATTAGCGTCGATGAAGAAGAGAAATTGAAAGAGATAACTGCGAAGCCGAATTACGAAGCCATCGGACCTGTATTCAAATCAGATACTAAAAGAATAGCCGATGCCATTGAAAGTTCCGATGGAAGAGAAATCTCAGAGAGCTTCAAGAAGAGCGGTTTCTACGCTTTCTCGATCGACGGAAAAGATTTCAAGATAACTCCTGAAATGGTTTCATTCAAAGAAGAGATGCCTGAAGACTTCGCTGTCGGAACATTCAGCCAAGGGAGAGTATACATAGATGCAAGAATCCCCCGTGCTCTCATACAAGAAGGCCTTGTGAGAGATGTCGTTAGAAGACTGCAGGAGATGAGAAGAGAGATGAACCTTCCTGTGGATGCATATGTAGCAGCAGCCATCGTAGCACCCGATGAAAAACGTAGAAAATGGCTTGAGAAAAGTAGAAACTACGTAAAGGAGGAAGCCAGAGCTAAACCTCTATTCCTATCGAAGGCAGGGGAGAAGGTAGTGAAGATGGACTTCAAGAAGGTTTGGATCATAAACAAGGATCGCTATGAGATGGGTATGAGGCTTATCAAAAGGAAATCTTAGCTTTGAAAAGCCTAGGGTTCGTCGTGAATCCTATAGCCGGTATGGGTGGAGCTGTCGGCCTAAAAGGAACAGATGGGCAAGCCATCTTGGAGGAAGCAATCAGGCTAGGGGCGGTCGCAACAGCACCTGAGAGAGCTCGACAATTCCTCAGAGGAATAGCACCCTTCAAGCACTCGGTGCGTATATGCACCTGCGCCGGGATCATGGGGCAAGACGAATGTATCGATGAGAAAATAGTTCCATTCGAGGTCATAGGAACAGCAAAGAAGAGGACAGGCCCGGAAGATACGAAGAAAGCGGCTGTTGAAATGCATCGCAGAGGAGTTGCCCTCTTAGTATTTTGCGGCGGCGATGGAACTGCCAGAGATATAATGGATGCTGTAGACATGACTGTCGCGGTTCTAGGGGTTCCAGCAGGGGTTAAAGTTCACAGTTCAGTCTTTGCGATAAATCCGATGGAGGCTGCGAGGATTGCATCTGCTTTCCTTCGCGGTGAGTTGCTGACGAAAGAGATGGAAGTCATGGATACCGATGAGGAGGAGTTTCGAGAGGGGCGTCTATCCACAAGGCTCTATGGATACCTGCTCACACCATTCCAAGAAGCCTTGATACAGGGGATGAAGATCTCAAGCTTGCAAACCGACAGCGAGATAGAAGCTCAAAGAGCGATAGCCAAACAGGTTATTGAAGAGATGAAAGAAGACTACTGCTACATCATCGGTCCAGGAACCACGAACAAAACTCTGCTAGAGAGCTTGGGATTGAAAAAGACACTGCTCGGCGCAGACGTCATTAAGAATAGAAGTCTTATTGCTCAAGATGTCAATGAACGACAGTTACTTCAACTCTTAGAGAAAGAAGACGCTAAGATCGTTGTAACCCCTATCGGAGGACAAGGCTACATATTCGGTAGAGGAAACCAGCAGATAAGCCCCGCAATAATCAGGAAGATCGGAAAAGAAGACATTATAGTTATAGCTACAAAGACAAAGCTCTACACGTTAACTCAAAAAAGGCTGCTAGTCGATACAGGCGACAGCAGATTGGACGAGCAGCTGAGAGGCTATATTAGGGTAATAACCGGATACAGAGAAGAAACCATAGTGAAAGTCGAGTGAATTCAATTCATACATAACATGCCTTGGATACGCATCGCAACTTGCAGTTCTAAGCCTTTCTTCCAGAACCCAAATCAAATTCTATCTGCAGTGGCCGCTCGCTATCACTTGTATCGCCCTGAGATCAAGACCCGCCGCGAGGCAATCTAGTTCTTCCATAAATCTGAGTATCAAAGAAAGGAAATTTGACAATTTGCGCTTTCGCGAGCCTGTCGCGAATCTTGATTACCAAGACTTCTCCTTCACTCGAGAACTCAGGAGAGACATAACCCATGGCAATTCCTACCCCAACGGTGGGAGACAAAGTGCCACTAGTGACTTTCCCGATGACCACATTATCCTTCAAGATTTCACATCCTGATCGTGGTATACCTTTGTCTATCATCTTCAATCCGACTCGAATACGTTTGACACCCTCACTCTTCTGCTTAACAAGCGCATCTTTGCCGACAAAATCCTTCTTCTCGAGCTTCACTGTAAAACCCAGCCTCGCTTCAAACGGGGTTATTGACTCGTCTATATCGTTCCCGTAGAGGCACATTGCAGCTTCAAGACGAAGGATGTCTCGGGCACCTAGCCCACACGGCTCAATTCCAAACGCTTTCCCGGCATCGAGCATAGCGTTCCAAGCCTTTAGGGCCAGCCGAGGATCGCTCACTGGAGAGTCCCATACGAAGATCTCAAAGCCATCCTCTCCAGTATACCCCGTTCTAGAAGCGACACATTTCAAACCGCTCAACTCTATCCATCGGCAGCCGAACCGAAGAATCTCAGAAAGATTCTCAGGACAGAGTTTCGAAAGCGTTGATTCAGCTTTTGGCCCTTGAAGAGCTAGCATCGCTACGTCTGTGGAAATATCTTTAACCTCAACTCCGTAGCTTATTGAATTCTTTTGAAGCCACGAGAAGTCTTTTTCACGGTTGCTCGCGTTGTACACCATGAGAAACAAGTCACGTTCAAGTCTCAGAATTACTATATCGTCCTTTATTCCGCCTTGATGATTGCACATAAGTGAGTAGTGTCCTCCAAACCTATCTAGGGAAGCTACGTTATTGGTCGATACATAGTTCAGGAAGGGTTCGGCATTCTCACCCATCATCAAAACTCTGCCCATATGTGAAACATCGAACAAGCCTACTCCATTTCTGACAGCCATACATTCAGCATTTATTCCTTTGTACCACACCGGCATCTTGAATCCTGCGAACTCTATTAGATGCCCATACTTCTCGTGAAATTCGATAATATGCGTCTTTGCAGCTACCATAACTACACCAACATAACAGTCATGGTAATAGCTTATTCTACAGCTGATCGGTTTATAACGATTCACTGAAGCATGTGTTGCTCGACTACATCTGAGCGATCTTCAGCATCACTTTTCTGCCACTGGAATTATCTTCACCGCTTCAGTATCAAAATTCAGCTTCTTCCTACACTTCGGGCAGATCCCATTGTACCTTTGTATTATCTCCGTCGGTGTTTCAAGCTCGATGCCGCTATAGAGAACTGAACCGCAATTCCCACAGGTTATGCGTTGAGGCAAATCATCACCGTGATACGCTAGGGATTATAGGAAATAACCCAAACATATTTTAACTTTCTTTATCAATAGACTAGGAAGCTACAGAGCGCTGACGACCATTGCATGGAACAAAGACTCGATTGAGCAGATTGAAGTGGAAGATCAGCAGGTTCTTCACGAACGTGGCATACAGGTTTAGGATACTTCGCCTACCCAGCACCAGAGCAATGAAACCTTCGGTCACGATAGCAACAATCGCGATTATTGGATTCGCGATATTCCTGCTCGCCGGAGGGGTTTACGATGCACTGGAAGCCATGGCAGGAACATCCATTGCAATCCTATCGCAGAGAGGCGGAGGATGGACTTTCGTCTATCCAGGAGATATACATAGACAAACAACTTCTGAAAGCCTAGTAGCTGGATTGTTATACTTCCTCGGAATGGTCGGACTCTACACGCTCCTTAGGAGCACAAGGCTCGCATATAGACCGAGACAAGCATATCTGCTTCTCATACTAGGACTTCTATTGACTGGAATTACTGTATACTATATCACATTCCTGCTTACAGGAAAGACTGGTGGAGCCTAAGGTTCTACCAGAACGTATTCTTCAGCTTCAACAAGTACGCTATAGCATTTGTGAAGATGTGGAATGGAGGAGTTATCAGTACGAGAATAAATACCGCTCCTAAAGTGAGATTATAAAACGGATACGCGAAAAGTAGAGCGCCGAAGATGAAATCCAACTGATCCATTAAAGGCAAAGGAAAGCCAGGAGCTAGCTTCAATCTTCTCTTCACGAAAGCCCCGAGAAGATCGCCGGAGATGGCTCCAAGCGATATGAATATTCCGACAAACGCGAACCCCTTAATCAGAATAAGATCTTCCACGATCGCCGCAAGTGAACCGCATACGAGTCCGCTTATGAATCCTTTGATCGTCTTGTTCGCTCCGAAGATTCTTTCTCCGTCAATGAACTTTCTCCCAAAGTCGATTGGCTTGCCTCCGCCGAAGATGATTGGGATCGAGTTCGCGATGTACGCCGGGATCATGAAGTAGATAGCTACTATCAAATCGTTGACGGTTATTATGTTGTCCATATCTATTCGACAACCTCTAGAGCGCTAATCAACGACTAACCTCTTCCAAGCCTCTCTCAGTCAATGTATAGTAGCATCTCGCTGCACCTTCAGCGGAGGAACGGGGATGCTCTAATACCGCTTCTTTCACGTAGGCTTTTGCTGTAGGCTTAAGAAGCAGCTTTACTTTAGGCCAATGGAATAGAATCCTTCTGGCAACCGGCTCGATTCTCCAACCTTGCTCATCTACTGAACTATGGACTTGGCTGGTTAACATTACACATACATGATGTTTCAAGGCGATTTCCGCGAGATATGCTATTTGCCTACTCAATTCTCTATTCAATGTAAATGTTCTCTCCGCCGACCCAAGTGAGGCCCTATACAGTGAGGTGACGGTATCAACTATGATTAACTTCGTTGCTTTTGTCAAATAGTTCTCAAGATCTTCAATTACAGAAGACTGATCGGAAAAGGTCTCGGGCAGGAATATGATAATCCTGCGCCCTAATTCCGTGGCGTCTGAGGGAGCTAATTGAGAGAGACGTTGATGCGAAAAGGATTGATCAGCATCGACATAAACAACCTTGAAGTTCTTTCTTACACATTCGATTGAGGTTTGGATAGCTAGAGTTGTCTTACCGGTGGTCGCTTCACCATATACCAAGCTGACACAGTCTAGTGGGAATCCGCCATTAAGCAATTTATCAATTGATAAGCATCCAGTCGAGATGCGATGAAGATTGTCTATCAATAGCGTACCCGACAGAGAATATTTCATTAGATACGGTTTAAGATTATGTTAAGCTAACTTCTTCATGCTTAGCGTGAAAAGTGTTGTCGAATCTAGAAGTCGATTCCGGAAAGACTCTGCTAGTCTCAGGTCCTGCATCTCTGAAACTCATACAAGGAATGGCAACTATTCTAGGAGCCCCAGTTGAAAGCAGTAAGAGAATTGTCGTCGGGGAGGATAAACAGATACCCATATTCATATCTGAAGACTCGATATTCGACTGCTCATTTGGCGAAAACGCAAGCCACGTAGAGGTTGACGGCAACACAATCCCAACTTCATGGAGAGAAGCAGCTGATGCGATCTTAGAACGAGATGGATCGAAGACGATTGTGATCGGCGACATAGATACGGGAAAAAGCACTTTCTGTACATACCTAGCGAATTTGACTATCAGAAGAGGAATGAAAATCTGGGTTCTCGACGCAGATATAGGTCAATCTGACCTTGGACCTCCTACAACTATCAGCTTGGGACCTGCCGACAGGTACCTAACGAATCTTTCATCGATCAAAGCGGATAGAATGTTCTTTGTCGGATATACCAGCCCAAGCTCGGTGACAGAGAAAGTAATCTTCGGAATTAGGAAACTCGCTTCTCACGCATCCCCTCCACCTCTAGTGATAAACACGGACGGATGGGTAGCGAATGATCAAGCTGCTAGTTACAAAGTCAAGATGATAAGTGAACTTGCCCCAGACATTGTGATAGGAATCGAGCGCCTACAAGAGATAGACGCTATCCTAGATTCAGTCAATGCGATGTCTATCCGAATCCAGCCACCTGCCTTCATAAAGCCAAGGAGCAGAGAACAGCGCAAACGTTTAAGAGAGAAGAGCTATCGGCGATTCTTAAAAGATGCCAAGACCATAACTCTTCCAGTCGACATCGTTAAAACTGCGAGTTGGGCCCGCTTAGAGGACTATGAAAACCTCATTGTCGGACTGCTGGATTGCGATGGATTCCTCCTCAGCATCGGAATACTGAAACAAATAGATGGCAAGAGAAGATTGGCGAAGATTTATTCCTCCCAAGTTAATGGACTGACTTCAGTCGAGATCGGGGCGGTTCGAATCTCAGAAAGCGGAAAAGAGATAGTTGAACCAGAAATTTATTAGACGTTGGACCTTCAGTAATATCCGCTGGATGAATTGCAAAGAATTTTAGGGCAGCATCCGTTATTCATTGATTGAACTTTATGGGCTTATTGAAAGCGGAGATCAAGCTATGAGGTGAATGTCTTGGAGACTCTAATTTTGAAAGAAGAAGAAGTGAAACAGTTACTCGACATGAAGGAAGTTCTAGATGCCGTAGAGCAGGCTTTCAAGGAGAAAGCTTTAGGTAGAGTTCAGATGCCGCCGAAAATGTACGTCTATTTTCAATCATTCAATGGCGACCTGAGAGTCATGCCCTCTTATGTTGAGGCTTTTGGAATATCAGCCGTCAAAGTTGTCAATGTGCATCCTGATAATAGGCGCTATAATCTACCTACAGTGATGGCAACGATAACCTTAGTGGATCCCAAGACTGGAGCACCATTGGCCATTATGGGTGGAACTTGGATCACCGCGATGAGGACTGGTGCCGCTAGCGGGGTTGCTACAAAGCACCTGAGTAGAAAAGGGTCAAGCAAACTCGCCTTGATCGGCGCTGGAGTTCAAGCTGTTACGCAAATGATGGCTATGGCTAAGGTTATGAAGTTGGAGGAAGTGAAAGTCTACGACATAGTTGATGAGGCGAAGACCAACTTCGTAAAGAGGATGTCCTCCGAATACCCAAGCGTGAAGATGTCTGCAACAAGAAGTATTCAGGAAGCGGTTGAAGACGTAGATGTTGTCGTTACTCTTACGCCATCAAGGAAACCCATTGTTAAAAATGAATGGATAAAACTTGGGACGCACATCGGCGCTATAGGAGCAGATGCTCCAGGGAAAGAGGAGTTAGACCCAACCATACTCCAAAGAGCCAAGATCGTTGTCGATGATCTTGAACAATCACTGCATAGCGGCGAGATAAACGTCCCTCTCGAAAAAGGAATAATCTCCTTGAAACAGATCTACGGGGAGCTGGGGGAAATTATAGCCGGAAAGAAAGTTGGCAGAGCCTCAGACGAAGAGATAACGATCTTCGATTCAACTGGACTGGCTATACAGGATGCAGTGACAGCGAAACTCGCATATGAAAAAGCTCTCAAGGCAGGGTTAGGCATCAGACTCAATTTGGCGACCTGACCCTAAAGGAATAGCGAAATCGTCTGAATCCCTACATTTTCAGCATCTGAACAGCAAAAGTCTGAAGGTGAAAGACTTTTGCTGCACCCGTCTAGTTTAGTTGTTAAAGACCCTTAGCCTTAGTTTGTTCTCCAATCATCCCCGTCGCGGTCGCTTACACTGAGAGATGAAAAATAATATCCTCCCGCCTTACACCTAGAAATGCCCGGTCTACATCCGATCAGCCGGCTAATGGCAAAGCGTTTTAGACACATGGTTAACGATTGTTAGTTGATTGTGCGAGGTATTGTTCTAATGTCTCGGAAATTATCGTATTCAAAAGCAATGTCGAATTTGGGAACTGAAACAGCTTTTGAAATTCTCGCTATGGCAAAAGAGCTGGAGAAGAAGGGAGCTAAAGTCATTCACCTAGAGATAGGTGAGCCGGATTTCGATACACCGGAGCACATCAAGGAAGCCGCGGCGAGAGCTCTAAAGGCAGGATACACGCACTACACGCCTGCCCCAGGAATCCTTGAGCTTAGGCAGGCGATTGCAGAGAAAGTTTCTAAAGAGAGACGAATAGACGTCGATCCAAATCGGGAAGTCATAGTTATGCCTGGTGCCAAGCCGGGTCTCTTCATGGGAATTTTATCTACAGTGAACCCCGGCGAAGAAGTTCTCGTTCCAGATCCCGCTTTTCCAATCTATAGATCGGTTGTCGAATTCACGGGAGCTGTAGCTGTTTCCATCCCATTGAGGGAGAAGAAGAACTTCAGAATCGACCCAGAAGACGTTAGGAGAAAGGTCACTGCGAAGACCAAGATGCTAATCCTCAACTCTCCCCACAACCCTTGCGGATCGACTCTCACGAAAAGCGATATCGAAGCTTTGGCGGAAATTGCTAGAGATAACAGTTTATGGGTTCTTTCTGATGAGGTATACTCGAAGATCTTGTATGAAGGAAGTCATCACAGCATCGCCTCCGAACCCGGCATGAAAGAGAGAACGATACTCATCGACGGCTTCTCAAAGACCTATGCTATGACTGGCTGGAGGCTGGGCTACGCGATCGGCCCTGCACAGGTTATCGCTCACATGGTTAGACTCCAGATAAACATTGCGTCATGTGCTGCCGCGTTCACTCAGATGGCTGCAGTAGAAGCTCTAAGAGGACCTCAAGACTCTGTGAGGAAGATGGTCGAGGAATTCAATAGGCGAAGAAAGACGATCGTCTCAGGACTCAACTTGATCAAGGGAATGTCATGTAAAATGCCTGGAGGCGCTTTCTACGTCTTCCCAAATGTGAAGAAACTCGGTCTGAACGCCAGAGATATAATGATGAAACTTTTGAATCAAGGATATGTGGCTACTCTTCACGGCGAGGCTTTTGGACCAGCGGGCGCAGGCTACTTGAGACTATCCTACGCAACAAGCATGGAAAACATCAAGGAAGGCCTGAGTAGGATCAAACAGATAATTGAAGAGTTGTAACGGAAGTCTCTCTACATTCCTACATACAATCTATCGGCGAGGAAGCTTGGCAGAGAACTCTGCAGTATCTTACTCGCTGCTGAATCTATATCGTACTCCACCCGTCTTATAACGCAAGATACGCTGTCATCGTCGATTTCCACGATAGCATAGCTTGCTCTAGGATCGCCATCACGCGGCTGCCCAACGCCCCCAGGATTTATCAGCAGTTTCGCATCTATACGCGCATCGAATGCGACATGGGTATGCCCCAATAGAAGAACATTTGTTTCAGCCATTTCAATCAGACTTTTCAAGATGAAGTTTGGTATCCCTGGGTATATGTACTCGTTGAGAGGGTCTCTGGGACTGCCGTGATACGCCTTAAGCGTTACTCGGTTTGCAATGAATGTGGAAGAGTACGGCAAGCTGGAGAGATATTTCATGTTCTCCATCGTCAATCGCTTCCTCGTCCACTCTATAGCTTTAACCGCGTGGTGTACGAAGTCTGAGGTATCGCCTGTGACTGTCGCGTAGTCATGATTTCCCGCGATTATGATTTGAGGCTTCAGCATTCTGATCGTCGCAACCACTTCATTCGGTTCAGCTCCATAT
>CAYOZM010000008.1:0-27508 GCA_964408475.1 uncultured Candidatus Bathyarchaeia archaeon
ATCAGAACTAACACCATTCATAACATCTCAATGAAGGCATTTTTCGCTTAGTATTGTTTCTAGAGTATACAAGAATTATGTAAAACTCTTCTCGCGTTTACAGGTTGATAAACCCTCCAGCTAACTCTCCACTCGCAATTAAGAATTCCATACTTAAGGAACGAGAGAAGCAAAACGCTTGGGACGCCCGAAACTACTCCATCTTAGCCCAACGACTCGATCTAGCTCTTTCTCGCTAGGTGTCTCGCGATAGACTACTTTGCCTAATGCGCGGCCTATCAACCATCCAGCCGAAACGATTATTATAGCTTCAACAACCTTCAGACCGTAGAGATTTATGATTTCCCACAGCCGGTTGGACAACCATGAGAAATCGATCTGCGCTGCATATCGATCGTAAATTTCGTCGTTATCTCACGAAGTTATCTTTAACGAGTTCAAGTAACTGGCTGTAGTTGGCCTGTTTTATGGTCTTTGAAACTATTGAGCTTGAAATTCCCGCTGTCAGTGGTTCGAGAGGCTCGATAACATTTTCTCTAAGACTTGTAACGTCCTTGTCCATCGCAAGCAGAACATATTCGTCAGCTCCGATAGTGGCATAGACCCAAACCACTCTTGGCTGTTTTTCAAGGGCTTCGAAGAGACTTCGTCTTAGCGATGCGTCAGCTGTTGTTCTTGTACCGATGTGAGCAACACATGTCACCCCAAGTTTGCTCCAATCTATCTCTGCCACGAATCTGCCAATTATCCTGGATTTGACCAGCTTTGCCACTCGTCTAGCAGCAGTCTTTTCATCGGTTCCAACCTTTTCAGCAATACTTTTGAATGTTGCCCGGCCATCCTCCGCCACGATGCGTAAGATCTTGAAGTCCAATTCATCTAAACTCAAGAAGCTCCCCTTCATACTATTGTATCACAAATAGTTAAAAAAAGTTGCCGTAACACGTCATTAATGGGCCTAACTCTGTCACTTTCAGGCAAAATTGTCCAACAATCGTCGTAAAACATATATCCATTGCGCAGTGATACGAGTTCGGCCGCTAATATTACGAGTTGGTGATATGATTTGGAAACAAAAAGAGTTCTGTGGGCTCTTGGCTTCTACATCGGTTTCGGCGCTACAGCGGGATTGGTGTTCTATCGGCCTCTTTCGGAACCCATATTGACAGTTGTCCTTCCGATCGGAAGCTTATGCTTTGCATTCTTCTGTATTTTCAAGTATATGAGAAGCTAGGTTGTTGTTACGTTGGCTGGTGAGAAAGAGTTCTATTCATCAAGGTTCATAGAGATACTTAAGGCGCGAGGTGGAAAGGCAAACTACGATGATATACACGGGACCCTGCTGGACGAGGCCTACAAGATGTTTAAGAGGTTCAGATTCGACATCGAAAGTAAAGTGATAGAAGATTTGATTAAGAAGGGCGTAGTCAAACGCGAGGCAGAAGTCTTCACGCTTTCCAAAGGATAAACGTATTATCAGAACTCACGACTTTCGAACCTGAGGTTTGAAATGTATAATGACGCCGTCCGACCTGATTGGTCAGATTATGAGAAGAGATGTGCAGACTGTTGCTCCATCCGACCCATTGAAATACGCGCTTGAGAAGATGCTCTCAAAGGATATCGGCAATGTGGTTGCGGTCGAAAACGAGGTCGCTGTAGGCGTAGTCACGGAGCGAGATATCTTAAGGAAGGTTGCTAAGGGTGAGGACGTGTCAAAACTACTCGTACGTGACATAATGTCAAGCCCTGTTGTAACTGTGACGCCCAAGAACAATGGGGATAGAAGCCCTTGAGATCATGCACAGAAAAAATATTAGGAGACTACCGGTGGTCGATGAGGACAGATTGGTTGGGATTGTAACCCAGAAGGATCTCGTATACTGGGTCTTGAGAGTGGCCTATGCGCCATATCCACCGCAATAAGACTGCGGCGAAATGTTGAATAGGCCTTCGGTGAGTTCAAAGAAAGATTGAGCAAATCCCGAGTTCGACTTACAGGACCGCCAGTTCTGCTACGATTCTTTCTTTTCGACTGTTAGAATCTTACCTTCAGCACTTGTAACTTGAACTCGGCTGCCCGCGGAGATGGGCTCCCTGCTTTTCGCTTTCCAGTACTCGCCTTCAACTACCACATAGCCAGTCTTGTCTGGGCCAAGATCATCCACCGCCCTCCCTCGCCCTTTATAATCGCGCAGGAAGAGAAAAAGCTTGGTCGCAAATCTGATCAGCAATACTAGGTCATCCTTTGTCAACCATTCAGAGTGAACTCAGAAGGTAATTCGAGCCAAAGCTTCTTTCTATCCGATCAAGAATGTAATAGATAAACCCAACTCGCCGGGTAGCAAGAGTTATAGTCTATCCACTCGAGAGCGAAAGACGTAGGTTAGTGTACCATGGTTGACCCAGAATCTAGGCTGAAAGGGCTTGTCGAGGACAACGCAACAATGTCATCATTATATGGTGGATTCGAGATAGTCGTGACGAATCCGTTGAAGCTTAAATGGCACAGGATATTTTTGCTGTTACTTGAGTTGGACCACGAGGTGTGGGTTAGGCGGAAGGACGAGAAACTGGCGATAGTCTCGAAGCCGCCCTCAGTATGAAATCCGCAGCGCTCCAATTTACCTAGGCATCAGAGGCATCTGTAAATAGAGCATAACCGTAGCGATGACTAGCGTCACAATTGAAACGATTGCACCGGGTCTTATCCAGTCAGTTAGAGTCAAGAATCCAAGCTTCCTCCGCTCAAGCATACCGATAGCTACGATGTTTGCGGTGCTCCCTATCATAGTGAGATTCCCGAAGAAAGTGCCCGCAAACAACATCCCCCACCAAAGTGAGAACGTCGATACGCCCATCGCTTGCAGATCCTGCACAATCGGTATGAAGGTTGCAACTGCTAGAACATTGTCCATGAAAGCGCTTAACACACCCACACCCCACATGAAAACGATCATTAATGTGACTACACTTTTCCCCGCTAGTACATTCAGTTGACTTGCTAGAACTCCGGTTACACCTACCAACCTTAAAGTTCCAACAGACGCAAACAGGAGTATGAAGAAAGAGAGCGTCCACCAATCAACTCTCTTCTCAACAAGCTCCCTCGCTCTCTCAAAATCTATTAGAAGCGCTATTCCTGCAGCGCCCAAAGAGGTCCCAAGAAGCATAGCGTTCTTCTGAAGCCCTAAGAGGCTCTCAATCGATGAGTGCATAACAAGAGAGAAAATCGTTCCAGCAAACATAATCCAGCAAATGGTTTGCTGCTTTTTCTCCATACCGCTAATCTTTTCCACTTTCTCTTCTTCAGTTATCACCCTACGGAGTTCTTCATCAAGCTTCTTCACGTCTCTAGAGAAAAGCTTCAGTGAGAGCGGGATTGTTGCGCAAAGTGCGAGTATAGCTATTGGGGTAGCCCACCTCAAGAAGTCTGTGAAGGTTAATCCGCCCCTCATTGCAACCATAACTCCAATAGGATTTCCAACTACAGTCGCGCTGCTGCCGATATTTGTCGCAAATACGATCACTATTACGAATGGAAGTGGATTCAACTTCCGTTTGGAAGCCAAGTGCAGCACAGTACTGGTCATGAACAGAATCGAGGTAACCTCATCGACCAGTGCTGCAAAGACTGCTGCTAGAATCATTAAGGCGGCAGTTAGTCTCTTGCCACTAGATCCCACTAGACCGACAATCCTCTCAACTAGATGCTCGAAGAAACGCCTCTCTTCAAGAAACCCGACGACGATCATCATACCTATCAGAAATAGGATGATGTCTAAACCTGCAAACTCAATGATATGAGGAATATCAATCAATCCTAATGCGACGAGGGAGGTCATTCCGATTAGAGCGAAAGCCAATCTGAACTTCCAGAAGAATAACGTTCCTAGAATAATGCCCATGAATATAGTTGTTGAAAACGTCTGTTCTAGCGTCAACCCTAAGACAGCAGTGATTAAACCCGAAATCAACAGAGCAACCATGTATGCAAACGGACGCTTCATCTTACTCCCTTCCCGACGCGGGCAATTCTACACGTCGAAACATTGTTCACCGGTCAGCCAAATCTGTCAAACGTTTTCTCCAAGAATTGACATACGTTGTACGTAGTCTTCAAAGACTTCCTTGGTCCAGATCGACGTAGATCTTCAATAAGAAAAAGCGGATACGATATAAATCTTTTATTCGCAAGAGTTTCATTGCAGGACAATACTGAAGTTCTAGTTTCTGATTGTTCAACATTAGACTCTAATGGAATCAAAATTCTATTAAGCCCAGCGATGAGGTCTTCGTATTCTCAAGCCTAGGGTGATCAGAAGCGGCACAACTTCAATTCTTCCAAGGACCATCAGAATGATCAGCAACCACTTCAATCCTAGCGGCAAGGAAATACTTACTATCCCCGCTGAAAGTCCAGCCGTCGCGAACGCTGATGTAACTTCGAACAACGAGTCGATCAGGCTATATCCATTCAAATAGAAGATTGGAACAGAGATGGACACTAAAGCCAAAGCAAGAACAGGAATCGTCAAGCTGAAGAGAACATCGATGTCTCCCATAATCGTACCCTCAAGTTTGAACGGCTCAACCTTCTTGGAAACAGCTCTCTTGACGAGCCAAGGTATCGCCTTCAAGAAGATGATCAATCTCAGAACCTTTATGCCGCCCGCGGTTGAGAAAGTGCAACCTCCAATCAACATTAGCAGTATGAGGACCAGTTTCGCATTTATGCCAAGTCTAGCGAGGTCGATGAACTGAAAACCTGTTGTGCTTGATGCGCTGACTGTGTGGAACAGCACATTGTAGGGATCTAGACCAGTGAGCCAGTACATAGCGATCGCTGCCAATGTAATGATCACAAGAAAGAGGCGGAATTCTTTGGTAAATGCTCTCCTGAATTGGCGATTAAGAACCCAGTAGTGAGTCCTGAAGTTCAACGCGCCGGCAATCATCAGTATTACCAAGATGAACCCGACCTGATAATCAGCCAACTTTGAGGGATCCTTTAGAGGTGAAAATCCTCCGGTTGTTAAAGAGCTGAATACCAAGGAGACCGCCTTGACTGGGTCGGCAATGAAGGTGAAACATAATACTAGTGTAAAGATGGTCAAATAAACGGTGTAAACCAATAGTATGAAGGCGAGCAACGTCTTCAAGCTTCGTCCAATTCTCTCTATGCCTACCGTTTTAATGAAGTGGGTTATCTCTTCGCTAGGGTAGAAGAAGGCCAAAAGGATGAAGATTATCCCGATACCGCCGATCCATTGCGTCATACTTCTATAGAAGAGTATGGATTTTGGCAAAACGTCAACGTCGGCTATTACACTGAAGCCTGTTGTGGTATAGCCTGAGATGCTCTCAAAATAAGCGTTTGTGAACAATGAAACAGGGTCTTCGGTTGCAAATATGTTGAGGTAGACGTAAGGGATACAGCCGACAAGCCCGACCAATAGATATGTGATGGTCAGAAGCATACAGGAATATCTGAAATCCAATTCCTTTCTTTCGCATAGGGCGTTGAGAAGAAAGCCCGCTATCAAAGAGACTACGACTGTTACGAAGAAAGATTCCAAGGCAGGCGACTCATTGAAGTAGAAGGCTACCATGACGGGTATGACTGTCAGTAGACCGTTTATCTGCAGGATGAACCCGAGATTAGCCAGCACCGGCTTCATCTTGTCATTCCTGCTGTTTTACGGCTATGGTCATGAACAACAACTTCTTGCACGATGCAACTTGTATTTATAAGCTCCTCACAAGGTCGCAAGCAAACTTGCTTAGGGAGAGGTTATGGATGAACATATACACGAATCTGACCGGTTTTCTCAAGTCCCGTTCTCGACCGAAGACTTGTCATCCTTTTCAGATTAAAGAGTAGAACAAGCTTTAACGTCGACGAACCAAACATATACGATGACGATAATTGAGTCGTAAGAGAGAGTCAGATCGCCGGATAGCGCGAGAAAGAATAGAAATACTGCTTAAACTGGCGAAAGAAGAATTTCGTGAAGATCGGACTCTAGCCAAACGCTATGTGACAATAGCTAGAAAGATAGCGATGAAGTGTAATGTCGGAATCCCAGCAGAGTACAAGCGGTTCATCTGCAGAGAATGCGGAGATCTGCTTGTGCCGGGTGTAAATTGTCGTGTAAGAACTCGTTCAATGGGAGGAACAAGGGTGGTGATAACATGTCTAACGTGCGGAGCCCAAAGAAGATATCCAGCTACAAGGGAGAAGGCTCTCAAAAGAGAGCTTTGAGAAGACTTATCGAAACATCAGCGACAATGAAGCCGACAATCTGGATAGGGAAAAATGGGATCACGGAGACCCTGATTGGGCAAGTAGTCCTGCAGCTCAAGGCGAACAAGGTTGTGAAACTTAGAGTTCAGAAACCTCTCGCGGAAACCGAATCGATGAAAGATATCGTAAGCAAGATCTTGAAAGCTTCAAACTCCTCACTCGTGAACATCAGAGGGAGAACCTTCACGATATACAAACAGAATCAAGACGATTAGAAGAATTGTCAAAACTTATATTGAGCGTCAGATTCTACTGGTTAAAAGACTCATAGAAGAATCGGAGAGAAAAAGCTTGCCGACTCCGTACGACGTACCTGCACAAGTCTTCATCGAGAGACTAGCCAAATACTTGAAAGAGAATGTGGGCGAAGTCAGCCCACCGGCATGGGCTATGACGGCGAAGACAAGCGCGCATAAAGAATACCCTCCTCAACAGCCAGATTGGTGGTATACGAGATGCGCTTCGCTCTTGAGGAAACTTTACGTTCACGGGGCGATAGGTGCGTCGAGGCTCCGAGTCGAGTATGGAGGGAGAAAGAGGAGAGGAAGAAGAATAGAGAGCACTAGAAAAAGCGGAGGCTCAGCGATAAGAGAGCCGCTCCAACAGTTGGAGAAGGCAGGTTTCGTAACTAAAGAGGGGAAGAAAGGCAGAAAGCTGTCGAGAGAAGGCATAAGTCTTCTCAATAGAATCGCCTCTGAGATACTGAAAGGAATGAAGAGCTCAACGAAAGGAGAATAGCGATGAGTGAGGAGCTGAGTGAAGAGGAGCTTGAGTATCTCAGGAAGAGAAGATTGGCGGAGTATCAGCGTGCTCTAGCGGATGAACAGAGGAAAGCCCAAATCCAACAGCAGGTTGAATCCCAGAAGCAAGCACTACTGAGAGCGATACTGACTCCAGAAGCAAGACAAAGGCTGACGAACATAAAGATGGTCAAACCTGAGTTCGCAGAGCAGCTCGAGATACAGTTGATACAGCTCGCACAAGCTGGGAAAGTCCAGTCACCTATAACAGATGCTCAATTGAGGGATGTCTTGACACGATTGCAATCTCAACGTAGAGACATCAAGATAAGGAGAGCTTAATAAGAATGGCTAGAAACAAACCGGCGGCAAGAAAACGGAGATTGGCGAAAGCTCTTAAACAAAGAAAATCCGTGCCGACATGGGTTGTAGCCAAGACGATAGGGCGCGTAAGAACCCATCCAAAGAAGAGGCATTGGAGAAGAACGAAACTCAAAGTCTAGGATGTTTCAGAGTTGACGCAAACAACACAAAACGAATTACGAGAAGAATTAGCAGAAGAGAAGGAAACGGCTGAAGCCAAGCCAGAAGAAGTAGCTGAAGAAAAGCCTCCTGAGAAAGAAGAGGTCGTGAAAGAGGAGAAGCCTCCGTCAAAGGCAGCTGAGAAAGCTGAAGAAGAGATAGAGGTTGTTGAAGAGAAACTCTACACAGTCAACTTCAGGAAGGCTTGGATCGCTCCGAGAGGAAAGCGCGTTCCCAGAGCGGTTCGAATGCTCAGAGACTTCGTGAAGCGACATATGAAGACTGAAGACGTCATAATAAGTAATGAGATAAACGAGAAGCTCTGGTCGAGAAGTGTGAAGAAGCCTCCTAGAAAACTGCGAGTTCGAGTTGTAAAGGACAAGGAGGGCAACGTCATAGTCTACCCTGTTCAAGGCGACTAGCTTCTTGTCCGTGATCTTTTCAGATATCTTCGGGAGCCCCAACATAGGTGTATACTGCTTTTCAAACGAGAGATTCGCAATACTGCCGAGTGGAACCCCTCAAAGGAAGATAGAGAGATTCCAGCAGTGTTTAGGGGTTGAAGTCTGCATTAGCAATATGGGCGGTTCAAGACTGGTCGGCGTCTTGGTCGCGGCGAACTCGCAGGGAATTATCTTGCCCCATATCGTACACGACCATGAACTTAAAGCGATAGAGCAGATGACGGACAGAAAGATCTGCGTGCTCAATAATGAGAGGAAAACTGCTTTCGGAAACATTATCCTCGTGAACGATTACGGAGCCATAGTTGATCCAAGATTGTCTTTCTCGACGGTGAGAGAGATATCCGACGCTCTAAATGTAGAAGTCGTCAAAGGGGAGATAAACAGTCTTCCTTACGTAGGAGCGCTAGCAGTGGCGACGAACAAGGGCGTCCTAGCTCACCCGAAGACGAAGGAGGAAGAGAAGAAAACCATCGAGGAAGTCCTCAAGGTTCCAGTTGAACTCGGAACTGTCAACAGCGGTGTCCCGTATATCAAATCGGGGCTGCTGGCGAACAGTAGAGGCGCAATAGCGGGATCTCTGACTCTAGGATCTGAGTTGATGGCCATTACTCAGATGATTGGTGCGGAGAAGAAATCTCACCAGTAGGTATCCTAAATCCGCCGCGCCTACAATTCACTGTCCAACCGGGCGGAGATTGTGAGGAATACAAAGTAGGTGAGGGGAAGAACCGCAAAATCTACTTTGTAAACTTCGTCATCCTCGTTCCGCAAACTGGGCAAACTGCCTTCAGTATAGGTCTGCCTTTGGAAGTAGTTTCTCTCTTTACAGCTTTATCGTCCACATTACGCTTCTGCTTGCACTTGACACAGAACATTTCCACCAAGGATTCATCCCTCCTGATACCCCACTAGCCCTTCGGATGTCGATAAAAACCTTTTCTATCTCAAGTTCGGCAGCTCTACTTGAGAATATGAGCTGGATTCAAATATAGTTGTAAAGAAGCACGCGGGCTATGAAAATTGACGTAGTATTTAAATATTAAGCCCGTTATCAGCAAACCGAAGTCCCAATCTAATCGACAGATGAAGTAGTCAATGATAGGAGAATGCGTGAATATTGGTTCAAAGCAAGATCTTCAAGATCTCAGGGGAGATCAAGAAGCCTAGAATGACATTCCCGTTCACGAAGGAGGTTGCTGCAATGAAGACTGAAGATGCATTAGAGAAGATATACGCTGAGTTCGGCAGTAGACACAAAGCGAAGAGATTTCAGATCAAGATAGTAAAGATTGAAGAAGTCAAACAGAGAAGCGAGATGACTTCATAGAAGCTTTAGGAGCTGGGCGAAGTTATGGCGAAGGAAGATGAAGAGATAAGAAGGCTACTAGTTGAGTTGAGGCTTCTAGAAGGAACGGCTAGAACTCTTCAAGCCCGTCTCGAGGTTGTCGATACGGCGCTGAGTGAAATCCTGATAGCGAACTCCACGCTTGAAGGAATAAAGAACAAACCAAAGGGCACGGAGGCCCTGGTCCCCGTAGGCGCGGGGTCATTTATTCAAGTTGAACTAGCTGACTCGGAGAAGATCGTCATGGGAGTCGGAGCGGGAGTGAGCATAGAGAAACCGGTGAATGACTCCATCGAGAGCCTCAAGAGTAGACAGAACGACCTTGAGAAGCTCAGGATGTCACTCCAAGAGCAACTGACACAAGTAGCATCAAGGATTGAAGATGAACGAAGAAGATTGAACGACCTCGTGAAAGAGCGAGGCGGAGAAACTGTAGAAGTTGTTTGAAAGACTTAGAACGCATATTTCTGCTTTCTTTGATAAGGTCTCAAAGACCGAGTTGAAAGGAGAGAATTTGGAGACCCCGCTTGAAGAGTTTAAGCTTACGCTCCTAGAAAGCGACGTAGCCATTCCTGTAGCTGACTATATATGCGCAAGACTGAAAGAGAGAGTGGAAGGGCTGACTGTTCCTAGGTTCAGCGAAGTAAGAGAGCCTCTTAGAACGGGACTGCATCAGGTTCTCTTGGAAGTGCTCAAGTCCGGTGAGCGAAGAAGCCTCCTCGAAGTAATTGATGAAAAGAGAAAACTTGGCGAACCTGCCAGCATAGTATTCGTCGGCATAAATGGGACAGGGAAAACGACGACGATCGCAAAAGTAGGGCACCTCCTCCTGCGAAAAGGATACAGCGTCGTTCTCGCTTGTAGCGACACCTATAGAACCGGCTCTATAGAGCAGCTTGAGGAGCACGCTAGAAGGATAGGGGTCAAGATGATTAGGCACAAGTATGGAGCTGATGCTGCAGCTGTGGCTTTTGACGCTATAAGCTACGGTCGCTCTCACGGAATCAATGCCATCCTAATAGACACAGCTGGACGGATGCAGACGAACAGGAATCTTATGGAAGAACTTAAGAAGATAAAGAGAGTGGTCAAACCTGATTTCACCATACTTACCGTAGACTCTTTGACTGGAAATGATGCAGTTACGCAAGCTGAGGAATTTGACAAGGAAGTGGGAATAGATGCGACAATCCTCACGAAGATCGACGCGGACGTTAAAGGCGGCGCAGCTTTGAGCGTAAGCTATGTGACTCGCAAGCCAATAATCTACGTCGGGACTGGTCAAAGGTATGAAGACCTAAAGCCGTTCGAACCGGAGTGGTTCATAAAGACAGTTCTAGACTAACATAAGACCCTCCTCGCTTGATAACGGAACAGTTTTAGAACTAGATCATCATGTTCTCAAGCGTGAACCATATGAAGATTCGCGGCCGAGATTTCTTAACAATGAGGGAATATTCGAGTAAAGAGATCTGGCAGATCTTGAAAGCCTCGAAGCAATTGAAGAAGGAAGCTTCAACCGGCAGATTCAGACCTTTATTGAAGAACAAGAGTCTTGCGATGATATTTCAGAAACCTTCGACAAGAACGAGGGTATCGTTCGAGGTGGCTATGAGGCAGCTGGGAGGCTCAGCCCTCTATCTCAGCTGGAACGAACTTCAGCTAGGTCGAGGTGAAACTGTTGCAGACACCGCTCAAGTATTAGCCCGATATGTTGACGGTATTATGGCTAGGGTCTTCACTCATTCAGATCTTGAGGAGTTGGCGAGAAACGCAGACGTTCCAGTCGTTAACGGTCTGTCGGACTTGTGCCATCCCGTCCAGATTCTAGCTGACTTGTTGACGATTTGGGAGAAGAAAGGAGAACTCAAAGGACTGAAGCTAACCTACGTTGGCGATGGAAACAACGTTTGCAACTCTCTACTACTCGGATGCGCAATGATGGGCGTCAACATATCTGTAGCTTGCCCTGAACGATACAAGCCGGATGAGAGGTTCATCGGATGGGCGGAAGAAGAATCAAAATTGTCTAGAGCTACAGTCGAGATTACGAGTGAACCGGAGCAAGCGGCTAGAAAGGCGGACATCGTGTATACAGATGTCGTAGTCAGTATGGGTCAAGAAGCTGAACGCGCTGAGAGAGAGAAAGTCTTCCTACCGAAATACAGGGTTAGCGAGGACCTATTCAAGAGCGCTTCGAAGGACGCAATCTTCATGCATGATCTCCCAGCCCATCGAGGAGAAGAAGTGACGAACGAAGTAATAGACGGTCCGCGGTCCGTAGTTTGGGATCAAGCTGAGAACCGATTGCATACAACAAAAGGGCTGCTCTCACTAATAATCTGACACTTCCCCTGCGGTGAAATCAATCTCTCGAAGGAACTTCAATGACCATTCTTATCATCGCTTCACTCATCGATCCAGCCTCCGTTAACATAGCAGACAAGCTGATCAAGGAGTACGGGTTCGAAGAGAGCGAAAGAACCTTTTCTGGAAGACCAGTTTACAAGAAGAATGATCTGCTCCTAGCATATCTCGATGTGGATGACATATATGCGGAAGATGTTGATAGAATCTTCAAAGCTGAAGAAGTGATCTTCGCTTCTCGACACCAAAGTGAAAGCGGCGAGCCTACCTTAACCGTTCACGTACCCGGAAACGTCTTGAACAGAGCCGATTTTGGAGGAAGGCCCGGAAGCCTCGGATGGGCTCACCCTCAAAGGATGAAGGCTGCCTTGGTGGCTCTGAAACAAGCCAAGGAAGAATTTGATCTGACCGAATATTCAGTTTCGCTTGAAGTAACTCATCATGGACCAACTGAGTTGACGGTCCCAGCTATGTTTGTGGAGATCGGCAGTGCGGAAAGCCAATGGACCTATGAAAAAGCTGGGTATGTTGTTGCAAAGGCCATATGGGCTGGCGGCACCAACCCTATAGATAGTCGAAGTTGTGTTGGGTTCGGGGGAGGGCACTACGCGGGAAAGCACACAGAGCTAACCTTAGAAGAGGACGTAGCTGTAGGCCATATCTTCTCAAAGTATGCTCTCATCGAAGGTTTCGAGCCTCACTTAATCGAGGCGAGCTTCAGAAAGACCTACGGCGGATGCAAATTGGCGGCGATAGATTGGAAAGGAGTGCGTAGCGACATTCGGAGGAGACTGATTGAATTTCTGACAGACTTGAATATTGAGATAATTCGCTGCTAGCCGGCGTAGTTTGATGAATATCAAGGTGAGGGTTGACGCAGAGAAATGCCGAGAGTTAGGTCTTAAACTGAAGCCTATTCGCGTACTTCCCGACCCCTACATCCGTAGCGCTAGAACTGTTGTTGAGAAACGAAGGGAAGCGGAGTTCTGGTTCTACGTCATAGCGGTGTGCCAAGCAACTAGGACCCTTCAAGGATATATCGATGGTAAATGGCTGAGAGGAGGGGACTACCTCCTAGCAGCGTGCAGACGGAGGTTCGATTCCGATCAAGATTTCTTTACAGCAAACGGAATGAGGAGCATAGAGGGGGATGAACTTAGAGCACTATTATCCGATGATGGAAACCCTGATCACTCCACCATCGATCGCGTCGCGGAAAGAGTAGGCTTACTTCGAAACTGCGCGAGAATCTTGCTTAAACGTTTCAATGGGGACATAATGATGATCTATAATGTAAGCGAAGGCTACTTGATTCGAAAGGATGGAAAAGGTCTCCTCAATCTGCTCAAGAACTTCAGAGCGTACAGCGATCCTGTTGAGAAGAAGAGCTTTCTCCTTCTGCTATACTTGAACGAATCTGAAATCTGGAAAATGAAAGACCTGGAGAGTCTGAAGATAGCTGTTGACTATCACGTTATGCGAATAGCATTAAGAGCTGGGCTTGTCAAAGTCATCGATGATGCTCTCGCATATAGACTGAAGCAACGTAAGAGGATAAAACAGAGTGAAGACTGCGAAGTAAGGAAGGCTGTGAGAGAGGCTTGTAGCATCCTCTCAAAGTGCTCCGGCCACACCGCCTTTCAATTGGATACGATGCTTTGGAATATAGGAAGAAGCTGCTGCTTCTATGAGCATGATCCGATCTGCGATGTCAGAATCTGCCACAAGAGAGATAAATGCAGTTTCATCAAAGCCACGAACTATTCTTGCCCTGGAAAATGCATCTTCGACGGAACATGCCTCGGAAGTCGAAACGACAGCTACAGAAAACTCTGGGAAACCAACGTTCATACAGAATACTATTGATAAGAATAGTAGAAAGTTTGACGAGTTCAGAAACTGTTTATATATCGCAAGGTCTTATTCTGAAGAAGGCACGTCCGAAGGGACAGCATTTGAAGTTCGGAGAGTTCATCGCGTCTGCAAGAAGACTACTACGCGTTGCGGCGAAGCCAAGTCGAGAGGAGCTGTGGCTACTGGTCAAAGTCAGCCTTTTGGGCGTGGCGATCGTCGGCGTGATCGGTTACATCGTTCGAGTCTTGTTCTGGATAGTCGGACTCGGCCCATAGAGGCGGATAACTTGTCTGAGAAGAAAAGTAAGAGTTTGATCTTCGCGGTTCGTACAACCAGCGGCCAAGAGAAGACAGTAGCTGAGATGGTGGCCTCAAGAGCAGCAGTAAAGAAGCTCCCAGTATCTTCAGTCCTAGCTCCAGAAGTAATAAAAGGATACATATTCGTTGAAGCAGCTGGCCCACACTTCGTCGACGAAGCTATCTCAGGAGTTAAACATGCTAGAGCCAGAACTAGAGGGATGATAGCAACCTCAGCTGTCGAACGGTTCATAACGACGAAACCTGTGATCGAGGAACTTGATAGCGGCAACCTCGTTGAGATTGTCGGCGGACCATTTAGAGGATTGAAGGCGAAGATAACGCATATCGATAAGGTCAAGGAAGAGGTTACGATCGAATTACTTGAAGAAGGATTCGCGACACTCCCGATAACAGTTCATGCTGACTATGTGAAGCTCGTTGAGAGAGGGGAAAGTGGAGAGAGTGGCCGAGAAAAAGGTAGTTGAAGCTCTGGTCGATGGAGGTCAAGCAACCGCTGGCCCCCCGTTAGGGCCTTCGCTGGGCCCTCTAGGCGTCAATGTACTGCAGATCGTGAACAAGATCAACGAGTTGACGAAAGCCTACTCAGGCATGAAAGTCCCGGTTAAGATATTTGTTGACGTAGAAACTAAAGAATTTGAAGTTGAAATCGGAACACCGACGACAGCCGCCCTCATCGTAAAAGAGCTTGGAGTTGAGAAGGGTTCAGGAACCCCTAAGGCTCAAAAGATAGGAAACCTGTCGATGGAGCAAGTTGTTAAGATAGCGCAGATGAAGATCCCAGCTAGCTATTCCAAGACCTTGAAATCAGCGGCTAAAGAGGTTCTTGGAACCTGCATAAGTTTAGGTGTCACTGTAGAAGGTAAAGAACCGAAGGAAGTGTTTAAAGAGCTGGAAAAAGGAGACTACGAGAACCTCTTTAGCTAGAAATCTCGGAAGTTCTTTCCCCTATTGTTAAATAGCTTTACCAGAATCTACTGTTCTTCAGCCACCGCACAATACTAATATATTCGCCGTTTGTATTTGTGAGCGAAACAGCAGACGCGCGACGTTCGAGACGTCAATCCAGATGCCGAATATAGTGCGTAAGGCTGGCTTACTAAGCTCTGGAGGATGAGACCCTCTCAAATCGTCGGCTATGCGTTCTGCTCATAGAGGAGAGATGCATCCATTGCCCCTACCAAGAGAGAATGTGATGAAAGCTGTTGAAGAGATGAAGTCTTCGCCGAAGAGGAATCTCAAGCAGTCAGTAGAACTGATTATGAAACTTAGAGATGTCGACGTGAAGAAATCTGAGAGCAAAATTGCCGAGACGATAGAGCTGCCGAACCCTATCGAGAAGCCTATAAAAGGTTGCGTAATAGCAACTGGAGACCTAGCTGTCAGAGCTAAAGCTTCTGGCGCGGACCTTGTATTGGGTAGAGAGGACCTCGATAAACTCAGCAAGGATAAGAAGGCTGCGAAGAAGACTGCGAGCAATTACGACTTCTTCATAGCTGAGGCGCCTCTGATGCCTCTCATCGGAAAGACTATCGGAGCGTTTCTGGGGCCGAGAGGGAAGATGCCCACGCCAGTTCCTCCTTCAGCGCCGATCGAGGAGATTATCAAACGTCACAGGAAGCTGCTCAGGATTAGAGTTAGAGATCATCCGATGATTCAATGCCGTGTCGGTACAGAAGATATGCCTGACGAGAAGATCGTCGAGAATATTCAAGCCGTTCTCGGCGGGGTGGAGGCAAAGTTGGAGAGAGGAGCGAGGAACATAGCTTCAGTTGCTTTGAAAACTACTATGGGAGTGCCGATCAAGATCACTATGGCAAAGGAGTGATAAAGCATGTCGACCAAGAGGGTTCAGAAGCGGAAGACTCAAGTTCTAGATAGATTGGTTTCGCTCATGAAGAAGTATGATATAATAGCCGTCGCTGACTTGGAGAGAGTTCGCTCATTTCAAATCCAAGAGATAAGGAAGAAGCTTCGCGGAAAGGTTGAGATTCTCGTAGCTAAGAATACGCTTGTCAAGAAAGCGGCTGAACTGTTGGGGAAGGAGAAAAAGAATCTTACAAGATTCTCTGAAGCTATAACGGGGTCGAGGGTTCTCCTCTTCACAAATATGAACCCTTATGAACTGATCATCCTTCTCAACAAGAGCAAGGTTAGGGTTCCAGCGAAAGTTGGGGATATCGCAACTGGAGAGATAGTCGTACCCGCTGGGAATACTGGTCTCGCACCCGGCCCCGTCATCAGCGAGTTCGGTGAAGTAAAGGTCCCCACGAAGATAGAGTCTGGAAGTATATGGATTGTGAGGGATACAGTGGTCGCAAGGAAGGGAGACAGAATATCGCCGAAGCTCGTATCTGTCTTGTCGAAGCTCGGGATCAAACCTATGGAGGCAGGGCTCTCACTGGTGCAAGCGTACGATGAGAGTCTGGTTTTGACCAGAGAGGATTTGGCTTTCGATATAGAGGAGTTCAGGAAGAACATTCAGCAAGCGGCTCTAGAAGCTAGGGGCGTAGCTGTTGAAGCTGGAATATTGCTCCCTGAGACAGCTCCATTGATAATTGGAAAGGCTCATCGCGAAGCATTGGCGCTCTCGATTCAAGCTGATTATCCGACAAGAGAGACGATTATTGACATTATCAAGAACGCATACCGGGAGACTGCAGTGCTATCGAAGAGAATCGAAAGCTTCGGGAAGGCAGCTTCACCGGAGAGCTCGACGTAAATTATCGGGAAAAGGTTGAAAAGAAGGGAAATCCTTAAGAAGGAAAAGCGACAGCAAATTTAGGCGCTCAGTCTAATGTTGGTGGGGTATGGTTGGTGAAATACGTTTATGCGGCTCTGCTCCTCCATTCAGCCGGTCAGCCTATCGATGAGAAGAATGTGAAGAAAGTCTTGACCGCTGCTGGAGTTAATATAGATGAAGCTAGAGTTAAGGCTCTAGTCGCAGCGCTGTCTGAAGTTAAGATCGATGAAGTGCTAAAGGCTGCTTCAACCGTAGCTGTTCAGGCCGCAGGGCCGACCCCTGGACCAGGCCCGGCTGAAGGAAAGAAGGAAGAGAAGAAACCAGTAGAAGAAGAGAAGAAGAAGGAAGAGGAAGCCCTAGCTGGTCTCGGCGCCCTATTCGGGTGAGCCAGTAGGGTAGGAAGCCAACAGTTTTTTCTACGTAACGCATCATTTTCTACTTCTATTGGCTGGAGGACCTCCTATTGATAAGCATGCATGAAAATGAGTTCGACGTTCCATTCTTCAGAGAGAATGATTTCGTTAGAAAGCGCTGCCAGATCTGCGGAAGCTACTACTGGACGCAAGATCATGAAAGCGCCAACTGCGGAGACGCGCCATGTCAAGACTACACTTTCATAGGGAACTCTCCTGTCAACAAGAGCTATACTGTTGCAGCGATCCGTCGAAAATTCCTCGAATTCTTTGAGAAGAACGATCACACCATTATACAACCCTACCCGGTAATAGCACGATGGAGAGACGATGTCTTCCTCGTCGGCGCATCCATCTTCGATTTTCAACCATACGTAACCGATGGGGTTCTCCCTCCGCCGGCCAACCCTCTCGTGATAAGTCAACCATGCCTCCGATTCACTGATATAGACAATGTTGGACCGACAGCCGGTCGTCATCTATCCATATTCGAAATGGGCGGCGCTCACGCATTCAATTACCCTGACAAGAGCATTTACTGGAAGGATCAAACTATCCGGTACCATCATGAATTGCTCACGAAGGATTTGGGCGTCAAGTCTGAACTGGTCAACTATAAGGAGCATTTCTGGTCTGGAGGTGGAAACGCGGGGCCAGATGTTGAAGCCTCTGTGAACGGACTTGAGATCTCAACTCTCGTCTTCATGGTCTATAAGACCGTCGGGGACCAATTGGTCGAGATGCCTATCAAGACCGTTGATACAGGGTATGGAATGGAACGCTGGTCCTGGCTATCTCAAGGCTCACCCAGCGGATTCCATGCGATCTACGGCTCAGTTCTAGACAAGATAATGGAGTATGCGGATATCTCG
Source organism: uncultured Candidatus Bathyarchaeia archaeon (assembly GCA_964408475.1). Lineage (GTDB taxonomy): Archaea > Thermoproteota > Bathyarchaeia > 40CM-2-53-6 > CAYOZM01 > CAYOZM01. The sequence continues at coordinate 17,948 of CAYOZM010000008.1, forward strand.
ATCGACCTAAAGCTGATCGTTGAGAGCACCAGATTCTCCGGGAAGATGAGCGTTGAAACTCTTGATGATAAGCTGGTGGCGCGGAGGAAAGTTGCGGAACTTCTAGGCATGGATTGGAAGGAATTGGATAAGCTTTTGACTCCGATTGAAAGTGCGTACGCTGTGGCTGATCATACGAAGTCTTTAGCGTTCATGCTTGCTGAAGGCGTCGTCCCCTCGAATGTCCGCGAAGGATATCTCACCAGACTCTTGTTCAGAAGAACATACCGGATGTTGAGGCTCCTCGGCATCGAAGATAGGTTGCCTGACATCCTTGACCTACAGATCTCACTTTGGGGAGAAGATTTTCCAAACCTCAAACATATGCGATCTGAGATTCTCGAAGCTCTAGATGTCGAGGAGAAGAAATACAGGAGGACCTTGGAGAGAGGCGGTGAACTGGTTAAGCGTATGGCGATCGACCTCAAATCTGAAGGAAAGAAAGAGATACCTCAAGACACGTTGATCCAGCTCTACGACTCTCAAGGGCTTGTTCCCGACATAGTCAAGGAGATCGGCGAAAGGGAAGAGATGGAGGTTAAGATCCCGAGCAACTTCTTCGGGATGGTAGCGAAGAGGCATCTCTCCGCAACGCCTCCTCAAGAATCAACGCTGATCAAGGAGTTGAAAGAGAATGTATCCAGTCTTCCAGCTACACGCATTCTATACTATGAAGATCCCTACATGACAGAGTTCGAGGCCAAAGTCATCGCGAGCTTCGATGGGAAATATGTTGTCCTCGATCAGACATGCTTCTACTCTGAAGGCGGAGGGCAGATGGCAGACCATGGAACTTTAACATTCGAGCGCGGATCAATGAATGTGGTTGACGTTCAGAAAGCCGGTAACGTAATTGTTCATGTAATCGAGGGCGAGCCTCTGAACGTTGGAGAGGCTGTTAAAGGGAAGATAGACTGGGACCGAAGAGTCAGTTTGATGCGTCATCATACAGCTACTCACATACTCATAGGTGCAGCTAGAAGAGTGCTCGGAGAGCATGCTTGGCAGTCTGGAGCCCAAAAAGACGTCGATAGAAGTCGACTTGACATATCTCACTACCAACACCTCAGCAAAGACGAGATAGATCAGATCGAGAAGTTAGCATTCGAAGTTGTTACAAAGAATATGCCTGTTGAAACGATGTGGATGCCTAGAGAGAAAGCTGAACGAGCTTACGGCTTCAGACTTTATCAAGGAGGAGCTGTTCCTGGAAGAGAGATACGCGTCGTCAAGACCGGGGATTGGGATGTTGAGGCATGCGGCGGAACTCACTGTAGGCAGACAGGAGAGGTTGGACTGATAAAGATACTCCGCGCCGAGAGAATTCAAGACGGCGTCGAACGTTTAATATTCGTAGCAGGAATCCCAGCCCTCAAAGCGATCAAAGAGCAAGAAGCGCTATTGACAAGAACTGCTGAAATCCTGAAGACCACCCCTGACAAAATGGAGAAAGTCGCCTCAGACATAGTCTCGGAGAAACAGATCCTCGCGAAGCAGGTTGAAGAGCTTAGAGCAGAAGCGACGACTCGAGAAGCACAAGAACTCCTGGCTGGTTCAAAGAAGATAGGAAAACTGAAACTCGTCACCTCGAAGAGAACCTCTGGAACCGAAGATGAATTGATTATGCTATCGAGTAAAGTCGTCGAGGTTGAACCGTCAACAGTTTGCGTTCTCGTCTTGGTCAAGGAGACTGTGAGAATATTTGTGTCCGCCGGTAAGCAGGCGATGAAGGTAGGTGTGAACGCTGGAGAGTTGGCGAAGAAACTTGCAGAGATCGTCGGGGGCGGAGGAGGAGGAAAGCCTTACTTCGGTCAAGGCGGAGGAACCTACGTCGAGAAAGCGGATAAAGTTTTGACTGCGGTCAAGGGGCTTCTAGCTGAGAAGCAGCGGTCAAGGTGAAGCTGATGCCTATCGACTGGGCGAGTATAGAAGAGAAATGGCGCTCTCGATGGGAGCAAGCTCATGTCTTCGAATCTGATCCAGATCCAGATAGAGAGAAGTTCTTTCTAACGGTAGCATATCCTTACCCCAACTCTCCGCAGCATATCGGGCACGGCAGGACCTATACGCTCGCTGACGTGCACGCGCGGTACCGCAGAATGCAAGGCTACAACGTTCTCTTCCCGATGGCCTTCCATTACACAGGTACACCTATACTAGCCATGTCCAAGAGACTAGCATCAGGCGATGAAGATCTCATCGATACCTTCACAAGAATCTACAAAGTTCCATCAAGCGTTATCAAAGACCTTTCTGAACCTCTAAAGATCGCTCGGTACTTCCATGACGAGATCAAGCAAGGAATGAAGGAGATGGGGTACTCAATCGATTGGCGAAGAGAATTCACCACGATCGACCCCCAATACAACCGGTTTATCGAGTGGCAGTTCGAGAGGCTACGGGAGAAAGGACTTGTTATCCAAGGCAGCCATCCTGTTGGATGGTGCCCGAACGACGGAAACCCAGTCGGCCAACACGATACAGTGGGCGATGTGGAACCTGAGATCGGAGAGTATACTCTACTGAAGTTCTATTTGGGCGAATATGCTTTGCCGACAGCCACTTTGAGGCCTGAGACGATCTTCGGAGTGACGAACATATGGCTGCACCCCGACGCTGAATACGTCCAAGCCAAAGTTGAAGATGAGAAATGGATAGTGAGCGTTCAATGCGTAAGGAAGCTCCGTTTCCTCGGGAGAGAGATCGCGGAGGAGCAGAGCTTCAAGGGTAGGGAGTTGATCGGCAAGTCTGTTTTGAATCCTGTGACAGGAATGAAAATCCTTATTCTGCCCGCTTCTTTCGTCGATCCCGAGAATGCAACTGGAGTTGTTATGTCCGTCCCAGGACATGCGCCTTACGACTATCAAGCACTCATTGACTTGAAAGCGAACCCGGATGAGGTTGCAGAGTATAGAATAACACGCGATGATTTGGCCTCCGTCACTCCAATCTCTATAATCGAAGTAGAAGGATACTCGGATCTTCCCGCGCTTGACGTCATAAAGAGGATAGGCATCAAGAACCAGAATGACAATCGGTTGGAGGACGCGACCAAGGAGATCTACACTCATGAGTTTCATTCAGGGAGGATGAAGGCTAATACTAACGGCTATGCCGGGCTTCCAGTTTCTGAAGCTAAGGACAAAGTGAGAGAGGATCTTCTTCAAGCTGGAAAGGCAGATGTCATGTATGAGATTATGAATAGACCTGTCTTCTGCCGTTGCGGCGCTGAATGTGTCGTCAAGATATTTGAAGAGCAATGGTTCATCAACTACGGCGATCCTGAATGGAAGACAACTGCTAAGGAATGCCTAGAAAGAATGAGCATCCTCCCCGAAGAGATACGTCAAGAGTTCGAGTACACGATCGGCTGGCTGCGTGAAAAAGCTTGCGCTAGAAAATCCGGACTCGGCACCAAGCTTCCTTGGGATAAAGATTGGATCATCGAGAGCCTATCAGACTCAGTGATATACATGGCGTACTATACGATGGCGCGTATACTCAAGGGCCAAGCTATTGATGCAGAGCGGTTGAAGGACGAGGTCTTCGATTATGTTTTCCTAGGGGAAGGAGAACAAGACCAAGTATCAAAACTGTCAGGAATTGACCGGGAGACTCTTCAATCGATTAGAGAGGAGTTCGAATACTTCTATCCGCTAGACAGTAGGCATTCAGGAAGAGATCTTGTGCCTAACCATTTAACGTTCTTCATATTCAATCACGTCGCCATCTTCCCGAAGGAGAATTGGCCGGAGCAAATAGTTGTCAACGGAAGCGTCTTGATGGAGGGCAAGAAGATGTCGAAATCATTCGGAAATATAATTCCTCTACGTGAAGCTGTGAGGAACTATGGCGCGGACCCATTGAGGCTGGCGATGCTGATTGCTGCGGAACTTCTCCAAGATGCAGACTTCAGCATCGCATTGACAAAGGCGCTGCATGACAAACTGGAACGCTTCTACGCGCTTGCCTCCGAAGTAGCCAAGATGGAAGCGCCTGAAAAGGTTGAGTTGAGCCTTCAAGACAAATGGTTGTTGAGTAGATTGCAGAGGACCATCAAGGCTACTGCTGAAGCGATGAACAGATTGAAGGTTAGAGAAGCTGTTCACCATGTGCTCTACACTTTCGATCAAGATCTGCAATGGTATCTGAGAAGATGCTCAGTCGACGAATCGATTGAAAGAAGGAAAGCGATGGCGAAGGTGCTCAGGATGGCCCTCGACGCTAGAGTTAGAATGCTAGCCCCTTTCGCACCCTACATCTGCGAAGAGATATGGGAGAAGATGGGTGGACCCGGTTTTATATCGAAGGCTGAATGGCCAAAGCACGATGAGAAGATGATTGATGCGAAGGTCGAAGGGACTGAAAGCATAGTAGAGAGTACGCTGGAGGACACGGCGAACATAGCCAAGGCAACGAAGATGAAAGCCAAGAAGGTATACTATTATGCGGCTGCGGATTGGAAATGGAGAGTCTACTTGAAAGCTTTGCAGAAAACTGAAGCTGGAAAACTGAATTTCTCGCAATTGATGAAAGAGTTGCTAGCTGATCCAGAAATGAAGAGAGGAGCGAAAGAACTGGCGAAGTTCGTTCAGAAATGCTGCGACGATCTCTCGAAGATGGCGCCCGACATGAGGCAGAGCAGACTTCAAGCCGGCTTCATAGATGAATTTGAGGCCTTGAAGGCCGCTGAGAACTTCTACAAGAAGGAGAATGACGCAGAGGTCAAGGTCTATCGTGAGGATGATGGGGAGAAGTACGATCCGAAGAATAGAGCTCAATTGGCTCAACCGTATAGGCCTGCGATCTACATAGAGTAGAACGATTGGAGACTATACCTCTCTACATAGCGGTATTCGGTTAACATACTCTTTTGACCACGAGCTCCGCCTACATCCCCGTTCTACTTTGAGTTCGGAGCCCTCTGTTTATATTACGGCTTGTCAAGTCTATTATCCAAGTGAACAGTCAAGCATGTCACAAGGGCTTCTTAAAGAAGCGGCTGAGCTCATCGAAGAGTCGGCGAAGAGAAAACTTCTCCTGAGGGTATTTGGAGGAGTCGCTGTTGAATATCACTGCCCAAGTTTCCAGCTGCCTTGCTTGAATAGAGAGGTTGCAGATATAGACTTCTTCGGGTTGTCCAAGCAGTCACCCCAGCTTGAGAAGACTTTTATCGAGCTCGGCTATATTCCAGCAGTCAAATTCAATATTTATCACGGAGCTAAAAGGCTTCTATTCTATGAGCCTAAAACAAATGGTAAGAGAGATATATTCCTCGATTTCTTCGAAATGTGTCACAGATTTGATTTTCGAAAGAGACTGGCTGTGAGCGATTTTTCCATACCTTTGTCCGATCTTGTAATGACGAAGCTGCAAATCGTGGAGATAAACGTCAGAGATTACAAAGATATAATCTCCATTTTCGCTGACCATGAAGTATCCGACAGGGAGGCTGAAGAAGAAATAAACTGCAAGTACATCGCCAACCTTTGCGCCACAGATTGGGGACTCTACAGAACATCAACGAGGAACTTGGAGTGGACGAAATCACATCTTGAGAAGACCGAACTTGAAATAAACCTAAAGGCTAAAGTAAATGAGAGAATAGGAAAGTTGCTTAAAGAAATCGAGGAGGAGCCGAAATCGGCAAAATGGAAACTTCGGGGGTTGATAGGTGAAAGGATGAGCTGGTACGACGAACCTGAGGCTCCTAAGGTGATGAAGCTAGGCGATTGACTCAGGAGACAAAGCCTGTTTGTGAAGAAGATTTTGCGAGAGCTTGGTTATGTTAAGGATCTTCTTCGCCTCCGATGTGCACGGGTCCGAGGTATGCTTTAGAAAGTTCATCAACGCCGGAAAAGCCTACAAAGCCAATGTATTGATTCTAGGCGGCGACATCACTGGAAAGATGATAATTCCCGTTTTGCGACAAGAGCCTGTGACCTACACAGCCGACTTTTCAAGCAGAACTTGGACGATAAGAAACAAGGAGGAGTTAGAGAATTTCATGAAGATGGTGAGGAACAGCGGTTACTATCCGTACCTGACCAGTGAGCTTGAATTGACTGAGTTGAGCGCTGATCGGAACAAGGTGAACAAGCTTTTCTCAGAGCTAATGCTGGAAACCGTTAGAAGATGGGTTAAGATCGCTGAAGAACGCCTAAGAGGGACAGGAATAGGTTGTTATGTCACGCCTGGAAATGACGATCGCTTCATCATAGACGATGCTCTCAGCCAATCGGACTACATTGTTAATCCCGAAGGAAAGGTTGTTTCTATTGTAGGAGCGTATGAGATGATCAGCACCGGGTTTTCTAACATCACTCCATGGAAAACCCAGAGGGAGCTTAGTGAAGGAGAACTGGAGAAGAAGATCGAGAACATGGCTTCGAACGTCAAGAATATGGAAACCTGTATTTTCAATCTTCACTGTCCTCCCTTCGATACGCTAATAGATAGGGCGCCTCAATTGGATGAAACTCTGAAAGTTGTTACAAAGTCAGGAGAAAAGGTGATGATCCCTGTGGGAAGCGTGGCCGCTAGGAATGCCATAAAGAAATATCAGCCTTTGCTCGGTCTCCACGGTCATATACATGAGTCCAGGGGTATTGAGAAGCTTGGACGAACGCTCTGCCTAAACCCGGGAAGTGAGTACAATGAGGGAATACTGAGAGGCGTAATCATTAACCTTGAGAACGGCGCTGTGAAGAACTACCTCTTCACGTCTGGCTAGCGTGCAGTAGGCTTCCAAAGACGCGTATTCCCTTTTGCATAAAGTCTTATATTCTTTTTACGTAGAGCCAATTATCAAGGTCTGGAAAATGACTGAAGCAAAGCGAGCTTTTCTAAGAGAAGCTACAGGGCTGGTGCGGGAGGCTGGTGCGATCGATCTGCTAACCCTAGCCTCATTGAATATAAGTTGGGGGCTGAGCGCGATGTGGCTGATTCTATGGGGTCCCTACTACGGTCCAGGGGGCGACCTAGCTCAATCCGTTGTAATAACGACGGCCTTGATGTTTTTCGGCTCACTGGCATGGGCCTTCTTGGCATCTATAATGCCTCGTTCAGGCGGGGATTTTATATTCAACAGCCGTGCTCTCCACCCTCTACTAGGCTTCCTTTCAAGCTTTGGATGGGTCTGTGTCAACTTCATGTGGTGCGGCATATTGGGTGCTTATGTTGCTGACCCAGCTCTCTCACTGATGTTCTCAACACTCGGCTACGATGCTGCAGCCCAGTTCGTCTCATCCTCTTGGGGGATATTGATTGTCACGAGCATTGTGATATGGGGCGAGACCTTGATACTGATGTTCGGATTGAAACCGATGCTGCGTTTCCAGTTGGTCATGTTCGCCTTCGGCATCCTCATGTTCCTACTGGTTTGGGCCCTTATGGGCTCCGTGACCCACGAACAATTTGTGGCAGGCTGGAATGCGGTAAGCGCTCGTTATGGTTCCGGTGATTACCAAACCATAATAGACAGCACCTCAGCCTACTTGAAAGAATCTTATGGAATAGTGGCCGCTCCATCATTTGCTTCAACTATGGCAATTCTCCCCGTAGCGTTCTGGGGACTTGGGTATCCTTACCTAGCCAGCTATCTTGCAGGTGAGACGAAGAAAGTGCATCGTAGCGTCCTTATCGGGGTCCCAGGCGCGCTGATACTCTGCGCGATCTTCTGGCTTATAACGATATGGACTATCCAAAGCAAGGTAGGCTATGAATTCTTGCTGAGTGTATCATACGCGTATGGAGATGGGCTTGAGGTCTATGCGCTTCCGTTTCCGCCGATGTTCCACCTGTTCCCACTCGTCATAACGGACAATGTGCTGCTCATATTTCTGCTCGGCTGGGGCTTCGTTTGCTGGAATCTGATCTACCCTGCCTACTCAATCCTACCGCAGGCGAGAATAGGCCTAGCTTGGGCCATCGACAGATTGGCTCCACCATTTTTCGCGGACATCCATCCACGTTTCCGTACGCCGATAAAGAGCATGATACTCTTCGCGATTGGCGGGGAGATCATCGCGGTGATATACGCATTCTACGGCTATCTGCTGGCCGGCTTTACGGTGATGATCCCACAGATCCTAACGACCTTCATGCTAAGCGCCATCTCAGCCATCGTGATTCCATACAGAAAGAAGATGAAAGCAATATACAAGGCCTCGCCCGTAAGTAAATACAAGATAGGACCTTTGCCCTTGATCAGCGTTTGCGGGTTCATCTACTTCTGTTTCTTGGCTACTGTGCTGTACTACTACTTCACAAACCCAGCGTTGGGAGCTCGACCGGAGCTAGGGACGATTTCATTCTATCTGCCGATAGCGATATTCGTTTTCGCCATCGTGTACTTCTTTGCAATACGAGCATATAGAAAGAAGCAGGGAGTAGACATAGACCTGGCCTTCAAAGAACTGCCGCCCGAGTAGTAAGTGCCGACTTTAACTCCCACCTTTTTTGAAGGTAAGAGAGACAGATGTCATAGAATGAATTGGAGCTACTATTGCTCGGAATCAGAAGTTTGCGAAGCGGATGGTTCTAACTACACTCTCTTCCGATAAGGCCCTTGCAATTTGCAACGATTCATTTGAAATATCGATTCTAGGCCGATATCTGTCTTCTATAGATCTCCTTTATCAAAACTTCAAGTTCGTTTTCAAGGCTCTTGTCTAGAGGCTGAACTACGTGTTCCTCCAAGATCTTCCTCGCCTTCTCGTGCGCTATCGACTTCAACTCCTTGGAACCGGTCTTCTGCCATATTTCCCAAGGTTCTCTACTCAATATTCTCGGTAGGTAATGTTCACTTCGGAAGAAATCCCGTGTGTGTTTCTTGGAGAGGTAGTGGCCTCCCGGGCCCACTTGATTGATCACCTCTTCTGCTATAGTTTCCTCACCTACCTCAATTCCATGGAGGGCGCGTAGGACCATGCCGCATAGATCGTTATCGATCACCATCTGCTCCAAGCTAGCGGTTCTGCTGGCTTCCAACAAGCCGGCGGCATCGTATATGAAATTGATTCCAGCCATCGCTGCCATCGACAGCGTCAGGCCTTTTTCAAACCCCGCTTGAATGTCGGAGCTCTTCGAGTTTGTAACTCCTCCTGTTCCTCTGCTCGGCAGACCGTAATATTCTGCGATCTGCGCTGTAGCAATGTTGATCAACCCTGTCTCAATAGCACCCAAGGCTATGTTACCTGTTTTCATATCCGTAATGCATGAGACCGTGCCATATAGAACTGGCGCGCCAGCCTGTACGAGTTGGCTTATGAGTATTCCGCTCAGGACTTCAGCATTCTGTTGAACGAGGAGGCCGGCTAAAGTTACTGGGGCTGTGGATCCAGCTTGAGCTTCTGGAGCGATCAGTGTTGGTTGCTTATGCTCGGCAAATATTCGCAGTCCCTCTGTCATCTCCTTGGAGTGTTCCAATGGGCTCACTGGATTGACGAAGCCCAAGAGCCTAGGGCTCTTTCTTAGCTCTTCTTTCCCACCCGCAATAACAGAGGCCATTTCGATATTTTC
>CAYOZM010000009.1:0-16137 GCA_964408475.1 uncultured Candidatus Bathyarchaeia archaeon
GAGCCCCGGGCGGGCTTCGAACCCGCGACCTTTGACTGATTGAGCTCTCCTAGCATACCAAGCCAACGCTCTGGCCCACGTGAATCGCATTAGATTCACGTATCTGACCAGGCTGAGCTACCGGGGCTCAGTTACATAAGCTGGATCGGCATATTATATGGGTTGTCCTGCGATTGATAGAAATGAGGAGCCGAATTCTAGTTTTCTCCGTTCAATCGCCCGTCCCACTACCAATCTTTCGAGTAGCGTGAGAAGGTTAACGAAGTAAGCGCGATCTTGTTCAAGCCTTTTGTGCATAAGGATGTCGATTTACAAGGATGAAACATTGGAAAGCATGAAACATGATTGAACTCGAGTTTACAGGTTTAATTCTACCTTTCAGAGTTAGGAAAGGCTTAAGAATTGGCCGATTGGTAAACTAATACTCAATCAAAATGCAATGATGGAGGAAGAAGAATATTGGTGAAGAGATGTGTTTCATGCGGAGCTGACAATCGAGACGACGCAACCTACTGCTCAAGCTGCGGAACATCATTTCCTGCTGCTGCAGTCAAACCTGTTCCATCAGTTAAAGTCGTAACACCAGTAGCCCCTCCAGGCGCAGCGCTTCGCGTACCGCCTCCGGGAATGTGCTTCTACCACCCGAACCTCCCAGCGGTCTACGTGTGCAATAGGTGTGGAAGAGCGATATGCAGAGACGATGCGAAGATGTATGCTGACCTAGTGCTATGCCCGCAATGCTATGCGGGAGTAGTTCCACTGGGAGTGGTCCCAGAAGCCATGCCTGCCATGGCTCCAATGGCGCCGCCAGCGCCAATGGGACTAATGCCCCCGTTCATGCCACCGAGGCCCAGGGCGATATGGGGCTTCATCTTCTTGCTAGCAGCCTCGATACTGGTGATGATCAACGGCTTCTTTGTCTTCTATGGACTCGGAATAAGTGCGCCTTGGGTTGCAACATGGTTCTTCTGGCTTTGGTCATGGGCGGTATCATGGGGCGTCGCCACGACAGGCACAGTGGTCATAGGGCTAGGAGTTGTTCTAGGCCTCTGCTTGATGTTAGCCGCATTCCTAACATACGTGGGCTACGAAACCTTCGGAGGAATAATCGGTTTCATCTGCGCACTTTTGAGCATAGTAATCGGCGGAGGATTCTTCGCAGGACTAGCACTCGGCTTAATCGGCGGAATTCTAGCCATCCTGAGAAAGTAGATTTAATAAACTTCCTTCCTTTCTTTTATTAAACTGATAGCTAGACCGGTGAATTTGATGTTCTACGTCAGCATATCGAAAGCCGCATTGGAAAAATTGGTCGATCACGCGAAAAGCACGCCGAATCAGCAAGTGGTAGGCGTCTTGATAGGTAAGATGAGCGATCAAACTATTATCGTGGAGGAAGCCGTCAGCGGTGAGATCGAGGCTCAACCTGGAAAAGCGACATTACGTGGAGAATCGATCGCGAAAATCGCTGACGACATAATAAGCAAGAGAATAGCGGGAAACGTCGTAGGATGGTATCATTCTCATCCGGGTTATGGAGTATTCATGTCAGATATAGACATCTCAACTCAAGGTAGGCTTCAACAATTCTCACCCTATATAGTCGCCTTGGTAGTTGACCCGTCGACGGCAGACACAGGCTTTTTCACACTCGACCCAGAAACTGGAAATGTCTTACCTTTGGGCGAAGATTTCGTCAACGTATACGCTCTCGGCGAGGAAGCTGTACCAGCGAAGTTCAAAGTCCCACCGAAGCCACCGACGCCGGAAAAGGTATACCCGTACCGAGTCTACCCGAGACCGTACGCAAGGCCTCCTCAAAGACCGACGGGATACATAGTCGCAGTTGCTGCTTTGATCACAGTTCTACTTATTACATCAGCGTTCCTCGGCATAACTCTGCTTCAGAGACCGCCTGAGATCTTTCACACACCTACGGCGACAAGAGTTGCACCCGGCACTTCCATCAAAGTTAACGCGACGGTTTATGCAGGCGGTCTGGGCGTGCAGAATGCAACTTTATACTATAAGCCTCTGTCAGATGTCTCTTGGAAAACGGTCGCGATGAAACTGGATCAAGCGAAACTTGTATACTACATAACTATACCTGCTGGAGACGTTACTGAAGACCTCGTCTACTTCATTGAAGCAAGAGACTACTATAATCGCTTCGTCTACACCCGATCATATGCAGTTGCTGTACAAGACTTTACAATCGAATCTTCAGCGACCAGCCTTTCGATGTACGTCGAAAGTACGACTGGAAGCACTGTTACTGTCAACTCGCTGGTTGATTTTAATTCAGAGGTGTCGTTGAGCGTGTCAGGAGCGCCATCCGGCGTGACTGCAACATTCTCAAAAACGAAGGTAACGCCCCCGAAGAACGGGTCGACGACCTCTTCACTCTCAATAGCAGTATCGTCGACAGCGCTCTCTGGAATCTATACTTTGACAATCTCAGGTACGAGTGGCATTATAACGCATTCGACCAAGCTCACTTTGACAATTCTTAAGCGGCCTGACTTCAGCATAACCGCTCAACCAGCCTCTGCAAGCATCAAGCAGAAGCAGAGCGCAGAGTACGAAATTACATTGACCCCCATGTATGGGACTATAGACGCAGTCTCAATTAACGTCACAGGACTGCCTCCTAAAGCAACCTATCAGTTCCTTGTAGCTGGAAACCAAACGTCGCTCGGCGGGCCTCTCAAACTGATTTTCAAAGTTTCAACAACATCCACAACTAAGGTTGGGCAATACACAATTACAATAACAGCTACAGGAGGAGGAAGAACCCACTCAGTAACCCTGAAGCTCGAAATCAAACCTTCATTCTAAATTCGATAAAGAATATATGGAGTCCTTAAGTATTTGGAGGTGAGTGATAAACGATGAAACTATTCATCCAAGCGCCGATAGGCCCTCAGACAGGTCTAGCTGAGATAGATGTCTTACCAGACCATACTATAGGTGAGATCAAACAGCAAGTCTGCACATCATTCGGTGTAGATCAAACCACGGTCGCATTGATGTATGGAGGGGTCCTCCTAGACGACAGTTTGACCGTGGCTAAAGCTGGAATCCCAGAGAATGCGCAGTTGGCCCTAATGCCATACAGTATCATCGGCGGTCAAAACTAGTGAATGTATCGAACCTGTACAAGGAGAAGTCATTTCTTAATCATCAATTCCCTACAGTTACAGCACTGAATGAACCGCCTACCCTGTATGAGGGCATGCTCAGATGTGAGAAAGGAGAAGTTAAAGAGCTGGCTGAGAAAGGAACATGGCCCTTCACAGAATACGCAAATTGGCATCGCTTCAGGATGGCACTACCTGACGAATACCCTCTTAAGCCTCCGGTCGTCACTTGGCTCTCAGAGATCTCTCATCCCAATATCGTACCTAACATCCCTGGAGCAGTTTGCATATCTATCGTAGGCGAAAACTGGAGGCCAGACCTGAAACTCATTTCAGTCGTTAACGCTCTCTACTACCTCCTCTCAGATCCGAATCCGAACAACGTCTTCAACTATCCGAAATCTCTTGAGGCCGCGAAAGTGTGTAGAGCGTATGGTTTTCCAAAGAAAGGTTTGGAGAAGAAACCGAATGTGGCAGGTGACATCGTTCGGTTCAACGTGATCCCCATACCAAGAATTTCTCAGCCACATAGACCGCTTAAACCCACCGACATAGTTCGTTTCAAGATCAAGCACCATGCACAGGGGCACTCTAGAACACCTCAGCATCAACGTGAAGAGGCAAATAGATGAAAGTCAGGGCGCATATACCTTCCGTGGAAGAAGTGGAGGTATACGTTCCGAAGGATTTGAAGATCAAGGACCTGAAACAGAAAATCTGTCGAAGACTTCAGATAGAGCCTGAGTTCACGAGGCTCCTTCTAGATAGAAAAATACTAGACGAAAGAAAGAGACTGAGCCAGTTCGAAGCAAGATCAAAGAAGATCGAAGTTGACTACCTCTGGGCGCGCCACCTAATTCTATGGGGAAAGACCGGTCAAGCTAAGATTAGAAACTCGACGATCCTGATCGCTGGCGCAGGCGCTCTCGGAAATGAGATTGCAAAGAACTTAGCAATGCTGGGAGTAATGCGTCTCATCATCGTCGACTACGATGTCGTTGAACTCTCAAACGTCAGCCGAATGATATTCTTCGATGGATCGGACGCGGGGAAATCCAAGGCCAAAGTCTTGGCTCAAAAGCTCTATAGAAAATATCCTCGCACAGAGATTGTCGCTTATGACTGTGCCCTTGAGGACATGCCGCTCAGCACGTTTCTTGAATCTGACGTGATCATATGCGGACTTGACAATGTTGCCTCGAGAATTTTCCTGACGTCTATTTCAAGAAAATACTCGATTCCTATGGTCGACGGAGGCATTATTGGTTACCAAGGCAGGGTTCAAGTCTACGTTCCCCCGGACGCGCCTTGCCCAATATGTCCGCTACCTTCCAGCCAGTATGCGCAGTTGATCGGGCTTAGAAATCCTTGCGATGCGCCGGTCGAGGAGGCGAAGACGCCGTCCCTACCGACAAGTATATCCTTCGTGTCATCGATACAGACGCAGGAAGCTCTGAAGCTTATCTTGGGATATAAAGACTTCATGGAAACTAAGACTTGGCCTCAACATGTTGGAACCCCTTTGAAGGGTGTCCTAATAGCAGACCTAAAGTACAACAGGTATTCCAACCTCGATCTCCGTCGAAATGAGACCTGCATTGTCTGCGGAAAGGAAGGCGTAGGGAGAGACCTAGTTCAGAAGATGGAAATACCGTTGAAGTCGCTGAGAAACTCAGCCAGCAGACTATGGAAACTAGTCTCAAGACAGCTAGGTGAAGATGTTGAAGAGCTTCAGTTATTCAAAATCATCGTGGAAAAGCCCATCAAAATTGACTACGGGTCAAAATTGAGTGATTACGGCATGGGAAGAGAGGCTGTAGTTCAGGCTATCTTTAAAAAGAAGTCAGATGAATATAGAGAGGCAATCGTGAGATTTCTCTAGGAGAGGAAAGTCGATGGTCAAATGCCTCAAATGCGGTAAAGAGAACGCGGATATGGCGAAATTCTGTTACAGTTGCGGGACCCCGATAATATCGGTCGCAACACCGACGCCAACGCCTCCTACGATGAAACCCCTACCAGCAGTGAAAGTGATTACACCGACTGGAGCTGCTGCTATGGTGCCCACGGTCAGAGCGGCTGTTCGTGTACCAGCTCCTGGGATGTGCTTCTACCACTCAAATCTTCCAGCTGCCTATGTATGCAATCGATGCGGACGAGCCATCTGCAGAAGTTGTGGGAAATCCTATATGCAACTCGTCTTCTGTCCACAATGCTATGCAGGCATCGTTCCGGTTGTAACCTACCCATGGACAGGTTGAAGAGAACTATATCGGCTTGTCTTTCGATTCCCCTGCTCATCTTCACAAAAGAATAAGATATGCAGCAGTTCTCTAGTCCGGCTTAGGCTTTTCGGCGCTCGTTTCATGCTCTAATTTGCCGGATTTCTTCAATCTTTCAGTAGCCGCTTGCAATTCCTCGACTGAGACTCCGAGATCCTTTGCGGCTTGTTTCCAAGATATTACTCCGCCATGATCAGCTATGTAGTTGTAGACCTTCTCGTCTAGAGTTGTAGGAGGCATCGTTACCGTTGTTACTCTTACCTCTCCTTCTCGAAGGGTCTTTCCACATCTGGGGCAGAAAGTGTCTTTTTCTGAAACCTCAGCGCTGCAGTATTTACAGTGTTCAACTCCCGCCTTTACAGGTTTCCGCTCGACCTGCGGCTTCTTTACTTTTCTTCTAGACCTTAGAAAGAAAACCATAAGGCCGATAGATCCCGCAATAACGAGTATCAAAAGGGCAGTGATAGTGAACAGATCGATTACTGTGAGACCTAAAGAACTCT
The DNA here is from genome assembly GCA_964408475.1 of uncultured Candidatus Bathyarchaeia archaeon. Lineage (GTDB taxonomy): Archaea > Thermoproteota > Bathyarchaeia > 40CM-2-53-6 > CAYOZM01 > CAYOZM01. The sequence goes on from CAYOZM010000009.1 coordinate 5,926, forward strand.
GGGCCTCCTTGTAGGCTGGGCCTCCGTTGTAACCTGCTTCAAAGATTAGGCTACCCATAATTCCAGAAACGTCAGGCGTATAGCTTAATGAAGCCGTTCCGCTCTTATCGGTGGTCGCAGATCCTATCTTGATCCTACCTTCACTCGATCTGAAGTAGAAGTCTATGACGGCGCCTTCGATCGGATTGCCCTTCTCATCCTTAAAAGTTGCACTCAATAATATTTGGCTGCCCTTGAAGGCGATTCCTTGTGAGGTCAGTGTCAACGCTGTTTTCATCGGGCTAACTGGTAGCGACTTGGATGTCGAGCTACGATCGTGGTTCTTACTTCCTTCGTATGCGACGCTAATTATCAGATTTCCTTTTCTATCGGGTGTGTACATCACAGTCGCTTTACCATTCTGTTCGGTGGTGACCTCTCCGATTATGGTCGAGTTCGCTTCAATTCTTATTACTTGGTTTCCAATCGCCCTACCGTTTTCATCGGTCAACGTGATGTTTATCAAGATTTGATCACCTACGCTGGCAACGTTTGGAATATCCAAGGAGATCGTTGTCGAGAGACGCCCAACGGTGAGGCTAGCCGCGTTTGAGCAAGCGTCGTAACGTGAAGATCCGCTGTAAGTTGCTTTAACTTGGAACTGCCCGGCTTCTTCGACTTTGAATTCAAAAAAAGCATTCCCAGATTCGTCCGTGACACTTGCTCCCAACAGATTTGAATCCAAGAAGAAATTGATCTCTTCGCCTCTTACCGGATCTCCGTCACCGCTTGACAAGCTTGCTGTGATCTTCACCGTCTCTCCTACTTTGATAGTGCTCGGATTGACGCTTACATTGATTCGCGTCTCTTGTCTGACGACGTTAACAGGAGCCGGCTTTGTTTCAACGTGATGCCCCCCCTTGAAGTCGTCGTACTCTATCTTGAAAGTCAAGGTATATTGGCCTGGGCTCAAGGTTTCAGGAGCCCTAACCAGAAAGCTCGTGGTTCTAGATTCCCCTTTGGGGATGTCGCCTAAGGCTTGAGAAGGTGGGTTTACTTCCATTCCGCTCGGATTCGCGATCGAAACGATAGTATTCCGCATATAATCGTTTCCCCCATTGGTGAAGGTGACAGTTAGAGAGGTGGGGCTCGTTTTTCCTACTGGAATATTCGGTGAAAGAGGAGACCAGTTGGATACGAAGAGTTTGACAACCACAACTGCGAAAGTTGTCGTGTCTTGAAGCGTCTGACTGGGGCTTGAATACAACTCAGCTGTAAGACCATATGTCTTCGGCCCCTCCCAGTTGAGTATCGTCACTTGACGTTGCGCTGTACCTCCGGTTGCACAAGGCCATGCTTGTGCTGGAGATTCGGCATAGATAACCGTCCCATCCCGGAATATTTTCAGGAAGAAAAGTGTTTCCGCTGGGTTCCCATTGGAGATAGTGAATATGAAAACCTCTGAATCGCCATCATAGATTTTCGGGGTGTACGATGGTGGGCCGAGGAAAGTCGCTGTTTGAGCAAACGTGTAGGGTATGTGGAGGGGGAACCCCATGCTGAAGACGATCAAGCTCACGGTGAAGACGGCTAAGAGCCAACTCTTTCTCAAGCAGACTCTCTCTTCGATGTAGTTGAATGATTTGTAATGCGATGAATCTTAAAAACCATTCATCTAGAAATCTTCCCCTTCTCCCCTTTGAGAATGAACATTGCTTAGAGAAACCTGCTTTTGGAACTTGGGTCGATGATGGTGTATCATGTCGCAAAGGGTTGAGGTGCAGCTAAGGGAGGGGGAGAGGGCTTGTAGTAATGGGATCCGAACGCCACTATACAACCTATCCAAGCCAAAATGAAGCCGTAGGACGGTCCCACGGTCACTAGAAGATACGCCGGCCTCTCAAAGATTACTATAGCCCAAAGGACTGTTGGAGGGAGAAGACCGAGAAAGCTGAGAGCACCGCCGACGACTCCATTCACAAAACAGATTACCCCACCCGCTACCAAGAAGATCAGCGTCACCGTTGCAATAAGGGACAGGGTCCAGTATTCATTCGCTTGAGAATAGAAGATGAACATCAACAGATTGAACTGGCTGTCCGACATCATGAGAAACGGCAGAAAAGGAGAGACGATGAGCATCATTCCCGCAAATATAGCGATAGGATTGATTCTCATCAGGCTTGACCTCAGGAATTACAGACTAGTTTAACGTTTTAGATGCATTTTAAGCCTTGCCCACGCTACCGTCGCGCATGGGCGAGTGGAAAGAGTTACTACGGTAAACGGAGGATACATATACACGTCGGTCGTCGGAGGGGAGGAATATGGTATCAACTCCCTACACTAGGGGGCGTTCACGCGAGTACTGTGTGCTCAAGATGCTTCGTGGAGATGGATGGCTTTGCAGTAGGAGCGCCGCCTCCCACGGGCCGGTGGATGTTTTCGCTGGGAGGAGAGGTGAAAGAGTGATTATACAGGTGAAAAGCGGGAAGGCTAAGATGTCGCTGAAGGACAGAGAGGTACTGAAGATTTGGGCTGAAGCATTCGGTGCTAGAGGGGAGGTTTGGCATTTCAAGAAAGGAGGCAAAATTGAGAAAGAGTTGATTTACGACGGGCGGACAGCTCCTTGAAGTGCCTAGTATCGAAGACAGTGGACCATGAAGGCTTTAGCCAGCGGGTTCAGCACCTCATTTGAAGTAGTCGGCCTCAAGAGTGAACGGTGAACGGCTTGGGCTTCTACTCTGAGTGGTGGGTTCTAGGACTTGTTGAATTGAGTATTCTCTTCCTGATACTTGCTGTCTGTTTCATAACAAGTCACTACCATCTTAGGGCTGAGACAGCAGTTTACGCAACGCATACCGAGCTTGATCCCAACTATATCGATTTGAATGAACTTGATGTGACGTCGATGGAATATAATAGTCTCTATGCGCCTGTGGTGAGAATTCGTAGGAGATTCGAGTTTTGGAGTCGTCTAGCAACCAGAGTTTATGTAGCTCTGATAATTTCTTCCGCAGTGATCTATATAGTATCCAGTTTTCCTCTATCTCCACCGAGCCCGTTCTGGTTTGTAGTTCTCCTCCAAGTATATGCCTTCACCGGAGCGTATCTTACTTACAAGACGTGGAGAAAGGCGAAAGACTAGCGAGCTAGAAAACGCTCTCTCTCGGGAAGACCTCTATTCCGTTCTCTCCGATCTTGTACGGTCTAGGCTGCGTATCTATGGGTGTCTCTCTCATCTTTTCTACTTGGACAGCGCGGACTAGAGATCTCCCAACTTGGATAGTTTGTAGAAGTATTACGCCGTGCGCCAAATACTCCTCCAGTTGAACGCTCCTCTCTAGACCTGCAGACGTTATCCCGGTAGCTCTCAACTCGAGAGTTAGGACAGATGTCGCCCCTGTGCCAATTAGCGCTTCGATCAGGTCTAGAATTGCAGTTCGCCTCTGAACCACATCGGGATACTGGAAGATGAGTGAAGCTATGGGGTCGATGACGATTCTTCTCGCATCCAGAGCCTGAGTGCTCGATTTCATGCTCTCGATGAGGCTGATCATAGAGAAGTCTCTCTTGCCGATCGTAAGCTTCCCTATCTTGACCTCCCCTGGAATATGCCTTATCGGTGAAGCGTCGAGGAACATGAACTTCTTCTGTTTTTCAAGTTCTTCCAAGTTCCAGTCGAAAGTCATCATTTCTTTATAGAAGTGAGTCTTGTTTTCGTCTAAGCTAACGAACAGGCCGTTCTCTCCGTAGTTCTTTATTCCGTTCACAAGAAACTGTGTTCCAAGGATTGTCTTGCCACTTCCCGGCCCCCCTACGACTAGGACTACCCTCCCTTTTGGAAATCCTCCATTCAGCATCTCATCGAATCCAGGTATCCCTGTTGGCGTTCTCGCATGACGTGCCAAAGTCTCTTGACCTCACTTGTAATCGTAATTGAAGAATATAACGAGGTTTGTACTTAAAAATGACGTATGAGAAACACCCTTTTCTCGAGGCTTGAGTCCTCCACCTTCTTGGTCTATCAAGTCTTGGCCTTCTTCACGCCCTTCGCTATCAGTATGCCGATCGCGGCTTTCCGTCCAGCTAGTGACACACTGCAACATTTGCTTCTTGCTGGCAATACTTCGATTGCTTCTAGATTGGCTTCTCTAAACCATTTTTCAAGTTCGATCGGGCGAAATCCAAGCCATATGTCAGCCATCTCTATCCTTAACCATTCTTCACTATGCTTCTCAAGGTCTGACAAAACGAGGCGTCGGTTCGTTCTCAATATCCTCGCCATTTCCCTTACAGCGGCCTTCGGTTCAGGGCAATGGTGCAATATCATATTCCCTATTACCGCGTCTGCAGTTTCGTCCTCTAAAGGGATACTCTCTACATCACCTAGTCTGAATTCCACGTTTCCCTTGTAAGTCGTTTTGGCAATATTTTCATCCGCTTTCCTAAGCATCTCCTCTGAAAGGTCTATTCCGATGACTTTGCCTTTCCTTCCCACGGCCTTGGCGGCTTGAGAAGTAAGAAAACCTGAACCGCATCCAACATCGACGACCGTATCTCCAAGTTTGATTTCTGCATGTCGCACTATTATTCGTCCTAGCTCTCTGTCAAAGAATTCTTTTCGCATCTCATCCCATCTGGAGGCCGTTCGTTTGAAGTAGTCTCTCACTGCCTGTTTGCTCGGACACGCGTTTCCCATTCTTTCACCTTGCTTGATGAAGAGATGCCGGCTGTCGATTATTTATTGATTGTTAGTCATACCCTAAGCGGCGCATATTCTTTTATTAAGCAGATTGCGTTAACTCAGTTCTCAGACGCGATGCTGCGTTTGAGTGATTATGAACTTCTGCTCCAAATGCGGAAGAAAGCTGGAAGTCGATGATCCACTACTAGAAATCGGGGGTCGGCGTTACTGTCAGGAATGCTACCAGGTTGCGAAGATGCTTGAAATGAAGCAGATCAGGGAGAGAATCGGTATGATGACTGAGGAGGAATTGAAAAGGATCGTTTCAGATGTTGAAAAGAGGCTTATTATTCTTGAGCGAGAGGTTGATTGGGATAAGCCTGCCTCTGAAACATTCACGAGAATCCTGAGGTTTTCGATAGATCAGAATAGAGCTATAATGGCGCAGAATGAGTTGATCCTACGTGAGCTCAAGAAGCTCGCGGAAAGCCTAGTCAAGATTTGAAGCCTGCGCATCTTCCTCTCTGCAGACGGACGTGTTCTTTAATATTGGTAGTGATGGAAGCGTTGGAAAGAACTGAGTATTTCCAAGTCTTGATATTTATCCTCAATCGATTTTGAATGAAGTTAGGGGAGACTAATCCTGAAACCGAAAGTGTTTGTGACAAGGAGAATTCCTGCACCTGGACCTGAAATACTAGAGGAGTATTGCGAGGTCGAGACGTTTCCTGGAGAGCAACCTCCGAGAAAAGAAGAGATTCTGGAGGGAGTCAAGGGAAAAGACGCGCTTCTTTGCCTATTGACAGAGAAGATTGACCGCGACATTATGGCTGCAGCTTCGAACTTGAAGGTGATAAGCTCCTTCAGCGTTGGGTACGACCACATTGACGTGGCGGAAGCAACTCGGAGAGGAATATATATCACATACACTCCGGGGGTTCTAACGGAAGCGACAGCCGACTTCGCTTGGACTCTACTTATGGCTGTTGCTAGAAGAATCGTTGAAGCGGATAGAGTTGTGAGAACTAGGAGCTGGAAGGCCGCTTGGGGTCCAACCATCCTTCTCGGCGATGATGTATACGGGAAGACTTTGGGAATAGTGGGGCTTGGAAGAATAGGAACAGCGGTAGCTCGAAGAGCCAAAGGCTTCAGCATGAGGACCATCTATTTCGACGTTGTTAGAGCACCTCTAGAGAAAGAAAAGGAGCTTGGCATTGATTATGTTCCCTTGGACAGGTTGCTCAAAGAATCGGATTTTGTAAGCGTTCACGTTCCTCTAATGAAGGAGACCTACCACCTATTCGGTGAAGCTCAGTTCAATCAGATGAAGCGAACAGCATTTTTCCTAAATACTTCGAGAGGCGCAGTGGTAGATGAGAAGGGTCTCGCAAAGGCTCTGCAAGAGAAACTGATCGCGGGTGCAGCACTCGATGTCTTCGAGAAGGAACCGACTGATCCAGACAATCCTCTCCTGAATATGGATAATGTTGTGCTAACTCCTCACATAGCCAGCGCAACGAAAGAGGCTCGTTCGAAAATGTCAGAAGTATCGGCCAAGAATTTGGTAGCCGTGCTCAAAGGTGAGATGCCTCTATTCCTAGTGAACAAAGAAGTACTGAACATCAGGCCATTGGCTCAGGTCAAGACGATCTAGCCGGTTGTCAAACGCTTAAGTTATTGAAAGATATAGAAATCTTCAGGTGTAAGGAATGGGGCTTATCCCAGACCAGCATAAGGGACACTTGAAGGAAGAATTTGAGAAACAGCTGGTAGGTGATGTGAGGCTCACAGTCTTCACGCAAGAGACGGAGTGTATGTTCTGCAGGGAAGCTAGAGAATTGGTGCAAGAGGTGGCTGCGATTTCAAATAAGTTGAAGGTAGATGTATTTGACTTTGTCAAAGACGCCGGTAAAGCTGAAGAGTATGGGATAGATAAGGTTCCCTCGATCATAGTTACCGGTAGAAAACCCTACGGGATCAGGTTCTACGGGGTTCCAGCAGGATACGAGTTCAAGCCATTAGTCGATGACATAATCAACGCTTCTAGAGGAGCTACCTCTCTCTCAGAGGCAACGAAGGAAAGACTGAAGTCAATAGATAGACCTGTTCACATTCAAGTCTTTGTAACACCAACCTGTCCCTACTGTCCTACTGCAACAGGACTGGCGCATCAATTTGCTATCGAGAGCGATTTAATCAAGTCAGATATGGTAGAGGTCACGGAGTTTCCTCACCTCGCTCAAAAGTATGCCGTAATGAGCGTGCCGAAGATAGTGATAAACGAAACCGTACAGTTCGTAGGAGCCCTTCCAGAAGATCACTTCGTTCAGTACGTTCTACTTGCAGTGAAGCCCTCGAAGATATATATCTGAGCAATCCTTGATTGAAGCGGAGCAGCTCTTCAAAATCGAAAAACGTATCGATAAGAATCATTTAACGCTTTCATCAGAACGATGGGGAGCTATTTCGACTCTTTAGGGTTCGTGATCGACAATGAATCATTTCATGTATAAAGAAATCCTTGAGCAGCCGGATGCACTGAATGCCACGCTCGATTTGGCCAAGCGAAGGCTTCCCTCCTTGGTTGACCAAATTCGCGAAAGAGACCCCAAACGCATCTTTCTAACAGGGTGCGGAACCTCTTATTACGCAGCATTGATGGGTGAGTTCTATTTCGAGAGAGTGGCTGACATCCAATCCAGAGCATTTCCTTCTTCTGAATTCACATATTGCTTCCCTAAACGAAATTCATCAAGATGTCTGCTTATCGCTGCATCACGATCGGGTGAAACGACTGAAACCGTTCAAGCGTTGAAAGAAGCGAAGAGACGAGGCGCTGTCACACTTGCAATCTCAAACAGTCCTACCAGTTCGCTGGTGGAGGCAGCGGACTATGATTTCCAACTCGAAATTGGTGAAGAGAATAGCGTAGTTATGACGAAGACGTTCAGTTCACTCGTCTTCACTCTCCAGATACTGAGTCTTGAATTCAGTCAGAAACAGCCTAATGAAGAGATAGCAAGGGTAAGAGAGCAGCTCCACAAGATTCCAGCGGTTGCCAGATCTCTAGTCGGAAAGTTTCGCGACCAAGCGGAGGAATTCGCCAAAGAATACTTGGGTCTTCGACGGTTCGTCTATCTCGGATCCGGTCCCAACTATCCGATATGTCTAGAAGCCGGACTGAAACTTAGGGAAACATCTTACGTTCCTGTCGAGGTGTTTCACACGCTTGAGTTTAGACACGGTCCTATGGCTAGCGCTGATGAGAGCGTTCTGGTCATAGCAGTCTTGACGAGAAGTGAAACAGCTCAGAGACAGTTGAAAGTTCTTAAGGAGATTAGGCAGAAGAATGCTCCAGTGTTGGCAATTTCAAACATGGCCGCTGCTAGGAATCAAGTTGACGGGTTTGTGGATGTTCCAGGTGAATTAGATGAATTATCATTACCTCTCCTGAATTTGATTCCTCTCCAGCTCTTCGCGTACTTCTACAGCGCAAGCAAAGGCTTGAACCCGGATAACCCGCGAAATCTCGTAAGATTTGTGAAGCTCGACTGACACGACTATATTGACTATTGTAGTTCGTGGTGGCTATGGCTTCTAGAAGCGATCTGGTCGTTGTAGGAGAAGTTGGCGTCGATCTAATACTTCTGGGAGTCTCAAAGATTCCTAAGAGCTGGTCGGACGTAGAGCTTGTTGAAGGAGGCGCTCTGCTCCCAGCAGGCTCAGCAGGCTACGTCGTCCAGTGCTTCTCAAAGCTTGGCGGTTCATGTAGACTCATTGGAAAAATAGGCGATGATGATCTAGGAGGGTATCTTGTTCAACAGTTTAAGAAATATGGAGTTGATCTCAATTTCTTGAAGATGAGTCCTGACGAAGAGACGGAGATAACAGTCATCCTGATCTTTAAAGATCTAGAGAAGATACAATTCATCACGCAGATCCCGCCACTGACACCGGAAGATCTTAACCCAAGTTGTCTTAACGGAGCGAGGGCACTTCACTTCGCAGGCTACCTACTAATTCCTAGACTTTGGGGCGATGCTAGCGAACGATTGGCTAAACGTGCAAAAGCTAACGGACTTCTCGTTTCGCTTAATACGCAGATGTCCACAAGGGAAGACTGGATATCTCCCCTCAAGAAAATTCTGAAATACGTCGATCTGCTCTTGGTCGACGAGGAAGAAGCGAAGAGAATGTCAGGCATTCAAGAGATCGAAAGCGCATCCAAAGCCCTCAGAGAATTAGGCCCTGAAATTGTCGCAATCAAGATGGGTAAAGAAGGTTGCTACGTCTCATCGAAAGAGAGCCAGATTAGGGTTCCAGCCGTAAGAGTCTCCCCCATATGTACAGTTGGAGCTGGTGACGCTTTTGATTCAGCCTTCATACTAGGTATGCTAAATAGATGGGAAATTAGAAAGACTGCAAGATTTGCGAATTTCGTTGCAGCACTCAGCACAACGAAACTGGGATGTAGCACGGCTCTGTTCAATGCGGACGAGATGGCGAAGAGTCTCAAGTGAATCGCTGCGATTGCATGCTCTCTTAGGGATTGATTCATATTTGTTGAATCGCTTCAGATCTTTGACTATTTAAGAGTTAGAGACTCTAGCTCTGCCCATGCGGCATGTTGATCAGCGCTGCTCAGCGGAGCTTGACATTTGATAGAAGATTTAAACTACTAGCTCTTTTAAATCGAATAGAATACGAATTGGAACCGCTATGGAGTTGAAGAAGATTGTCTGAAGCTATCGAGCCGTTCTCCACGAAATTGAACTTTAGAGTAAGGGCAGTCCTAGAGAAATACAATCTAAAAGCAGAGATACGTCTGAGCAATTCGAAAGTTTTCTTCCATTATGATGACGCCGTTAGCAAGATACTCGCAACCGGAAAGGATCCGGTGATCTATGAATACTATGAGAATTCTCAACCGTCAGTTGAAGGCCATTTGAACTTCGGCGTTACAGTCATATACCCCGGCAAGATCGGAATAGAATATTTTATGACTAGGGGGCACTACCACGCGAAAGAGGGAACAGCAGAAGTATATTACGGCCTTAAAGGCGAAGGGATAATGTTGCTACAAACAAGGAAAGGAGAGTCGAGATGGATTCAAATCACTCCTGGTCAGGCTGCGTATGTTCCTCCTTTCTGGGCTCATAGAACGGTTAACACAGGTAATAATAGACTCTACGTCCTGTTTGCATACCCTTCAGATTCAGGTCACGACTACGGCACAATCAAGCAGAAAGGATTTCCGAAGCTTGTAGTTGAAGAAAGAGGAAAACCCAAGATCGTAGACAACCCATCCTTTAAGTGAACTAACAAATTCATACAATCTGTTAAAGTCTTTAGGGATTATACTCGAACTGAAAAGAACTATATGATCAGCTTTGTAAGTGCTGGCAACAGTCCACGCACGTTGGTGATTGTCAAGAAGCTATTCTTTTATTGCCCTTAATCGTTAAGCCTCGAATGGTCTGTTCGAACCACTAGTGTGAAGATAGCCACACACCCTTGTTATGATGCTCCTGTCTCCGCTCAATGTC